>NZ_FNKZ01000003.1 GCF_900104255.1 Pseudoxanthomonas sp. CF385 | reverse complement strand
GGGCCAGCGTACAGATTGCGATGAGCATCCTCATAAGCGCTAACGCCTGAATTAAGCCGACCCGCGAAGCGGGTTCGGCTTGAATGAATTGTTAGACCGCATCTCGTTTCCTGATCTTGTCCGAGACCCACCAACACAGGCCCGCCGCAGCAATAACACCGAAGTAGAGCGTGAGTGATGGTGGAAAATCAGCAATCTCTGCTCCAGTACTAGAGGATCCAGTTGAGGCGATCTCATAGACATGCTCGTAGAAATTGTTGATCTGACGCAACCCATAGAAGAGCAGGAATGCCCCAAGAATGTTAAGCGCTAGAGTCAAAGGCTTAACTAGCGATCCTGTCATGCGGTCTAACGCCTGAATTAAGCCGACCCGCGAAGCGGGTTCGGCTTGAATGAATTGTTAGGCCTGCGGCCCGGTGCCATCACCCAGCACTCTCCATACAGAACCATCAGAACGAAACCACGTGTAACCCGGCACCCTCTGGTCCGCACGAAACACTCCTTGCTCCTTGATTTGTCCGTCAGGCCACCACGATTGATAGGCGCCATCGTACTGGCCATTAATTGTGCTGGCGGATACTTTGAGTTGACCGCTCTCGTCCCACTCGCGCAGCAATCCGTTGAGGACGCCGTGAAGATAAAAGCACTCGAAAAAAATCTGTCCGTTCTTGAAGAAGCGTCGTTGAATCCCGTGGGGAACGCCAGATAACGTCTCGCACTCCGACTCCTTCTCCCCAGTCGGGAAGAAATTAACGATAGGCGGATTGTCCATTGACGCCTCCAAGCAGGCCTAACGCCTGAATTAAGGCGACCCGCGAAGCGGGTTCGGCTTGAATGAATTGTTAGGCATCAACCAGGCTTGGCTGAGCCAGTTAGAACGAGAATAGCTGCGACTAAAGATCCGAAGCCGAGAAACGCAGTGGTGAAAGAAAGGCCGTAGGCCAGAACCTTACGAAGCGAGCCAGATGATCTATTACCGCCACGAATGAATAGGACGGCCGCGGGCAGAAAGAGTAGTCCAAGAATACTCCGATAGAAGAACGCGGTCGGGCCATCTACCCCAAGAAGCAGACCCCGATCGAGTGCGACGACCGAGAAAAGAGTGGTCAATGAAAGGAAGTAGGCGAATATCAGAGATCTTGCCATTGATGCCTAACGCCAGAATTAAGCCGACCCGCGAAGCGGGTTCGGCTTGAATGAATTGTTAGCGCACATGCCGACCAACTTGGAGTGCCCTAGCGTGATAGTACGGGGCAAGTGCAGCCCGCTCGATGACCAGCAGAATACCGGTGCAGACGAGAAGTGCGGGCAGCCAGACAATGGTGAACGCGACAAGTTGGAACCCCCAGTTCCAGGCGTAAGTGTCTGGATCAGGTGGGCCAGCCAGATAAGCAACTGTGCGGAAGTAGAACCAAACGACCGCACAGGCAACGACCAGAACGATCTGAGCAGTTGCTAGTACCCAGAACTTTGGTAGCCGAATACTGCTTTTCATGGGCGCTAACGCCTGAATTAAGCCGACCCGCGAAGCGGGTTCGGCTTGAATGAATTGTTGGGCGGCGCACCTCGAATGCGAGCCAACGCGGCATCTAACCACGTGGTGTTCTGATCAAAGCGCACCGCCAGGGAAGCCATCGCGGTCTCAACTATGACAAGCGATTCGTCGGTGCGCTCTGGCGTGGCAAGGCGAAGATGCTTACGAACGTCAAAATCGGGCCAATGCAGCAGACCTACATTGAGAAGAACTCGGTACTCCGGTAGGGATCGAACTTGCGGGCCAAGCTCCAGGACGATCTTTCCAACCCCGCCGAAGCTGAATCGGCTGGGGATAGAGCGACGTATCTCGATCTCGATCGGGTCCCAGATGGGGAGCAATTGCTTGTAGAGCTCCCGATCATGTTCCCGAAGAACAAGTTGAAAGTCGCGCAAATATGGCATAGCCGCCTAACGCCTGAATTAAGCCGAGCCGCGAAGCGGCTTCGGCTTGAATGAATTGTTAGCGCTGCCCCGTACAGTGAGCAACGCGGCTGACCACAATGTAGCCGATGGAGCTGTAGTAGTTGCCGATGCCAACGCGGTCAGGACCAAACGCATAGAACCTTCCGGATGGAACGACGCAGGCACCTTGCTCGGCCGGCAAAGATGCCTGCAACGACGCGGGCACTACAAGATCAATGCACGTGCGGTACGTGTCCGTAGCGGATGTGTCCGGGCAAAGATGGAATAGCTGATAGGCGCCGGATTGCCTGTGCAACTCGCCGGGGACGGAAACGCGTGATCCATCGCGATCCTGGCCAAGCTTGGCCAAAGGGATGGTCGACGTGGCGCAGCCGCCAAGCAGGATGACGAATGGCAAGAGTCCTTTCATAGCGCTAACGCCTGAATTAAGCCGACCCGCGAAGCGGGTTCGGCTTGAATGAATTGTTATGCGCGCGCGTAACTAATGGCATGCCGATATCAAAGTGCGAGCGTAAGTAAAGCGCCCGTTTGCTTGGGGTTCGAAGATGTGGACATTAGCACCGCACGTACCGGTGAGAACTGGTGCGCGCTGGTAGGTGCAGAGATGTAGAGCCCCCGTATCCGACTGTAACCAAACCCAATGATCCCGCTTTGGGTCGAGGAGAGCTGGGCGCTGTTCCGCCAAGTCGGCAACAAGTGCATCAACGTGAGCAGGTGGCAGATCAAGCGCAGCGGCGGGGCCAGCAACGCTACAAAGCTGAGCCGGCGCGGTAGCGCAGCCACTAGACGTTAGAAGACCGAGGACTAGAAAGGAGATACGCATAACGCCTGAATTAAGCCGCGCCGCGAAGCGGTGTCGGCTTGGATGAATTGTTAGGCCCCGGTATCGCTGGCGCCCGGCGAGGATCTTGCTATTACAGCCCGCGTTGACTCAAGGAAGTCGTGGATGGCAGCCGGATCGGTGGTTTGGCCAGGAGCAGTAAGGCCGGCATAGCAAAACAGAAAGTCCGATACTGACGTATCACCACGCGCGAGATAAGCGCTAACGAAGTGCTCCATGACTCGGTATGCGTCTTGGACCGAGATCACTTGTCGTAAAGAGTTATCCAGAACGGGAAGATCATTCATACGGGGCCTAACGCCTGAATTAAGCCGACACGCGAAGCGGGTTCGGCTTGAATGAATTGTTAGAGGGCGGGCACAGGAACAACCGGCACCTCTGGATCCCAATGATAGAGCAGAGAGTATTCGTGCCAACCACTCTCGTTAGAGTACATGGCCATGGCCGAGGCGGCTAGATGGCCGTGGAGCTCGGGCGCCTGGAAAATGGTGTCTTGGATCAGGCCCCAAAGCTCGGCAGAGCGCTCCGTGCCAAACGTGAAGTTGTAGTACGCGCCATCATCGTGGCCATTATCGAAGGAATGGCTCAGGACCAGATCGATCCGGGCGACTAAGGCTTGGAACGAGGTGGTCAGCGCAGCCATGTCGAGTCCGGGCGAGCGCTCTGGCTGTACTTGCACGGACAAAAATTTCACTGCCGCCCTCTAACGCCTGAATTAAGCCGCGCCGCGAAGCGGCGTCGGCTTGAATGAATTGTTAGCGCCCATCTTCGTTGCCATTTGTGCTGTTCATTGGGGTGCCAATAGTGGGCGGCTCCAAAGATCTACCCTTTGACTCCACTTGGGCGCCGCTGACTATAAACGTCTCGAAGTGGCGACCACGACCTCCGCGTTCGATGGCAATGATCCAGTTGGAGCCTTCATGGCAAGCGGCGAAGAAGCGCGAGAGTGGCAGATCCCCCATAAGGAGGTCGGTTGCGTTGAATGGCTCTCCCGCATCAGCCGTCCGGCCCACCCCTGTTGCGGCCTCAAATTGGCCGCGCACCGCGGTAGGTACTTGCTGCCAGCTCCTGACCGGGACGCAGACATTACCCGAGACGACGGCCGCCTCCCCGCCGGTCGCGGGCAGTGTAAGAACAAGGGCTGCAATGAAATTCCACATGGGCGCTAACGCCTGAATTAAGCCGGCCCGCCCAAGGGCAACCGGGTGATGCCGAGACCACGAAGCGGGCTCGGCTTGAATGAATTGTTAGGCGCGCTGCCACACCCCGTAGGCTGCGAGCATATGCGACTCGAAGGCCGGTGAGCCAGTCACCTCCCAAAACGACGAGTCCACCGCCAGTAGCTCAAACACGCGCTCTCCACTGGCAATGCCGACAAAGTGGCCATCAATTGTTTGGTAGATGCCGCGATACAGGTCCCGAAACTCTCCGTCCGACAGTGACAGACCGGAGGACGTGAGCTGCTCAATCTCCAGGGCGCGGTCTCCTAAGCACTGGTCGATGGTTATGTGCCAAGTGTCGGGCGGCACTAATTGATCTACATCAGCAAGGAAGCTCGCGATATCAAAGAGCTTGCTGTTGGGTCCGTGCTGCCGGATAACGACCATGCGCGCCTAACGCCTGAATTAAGCCGACCCGCAAAGCGGGTTCGGCTTGAATGAATTGTTAGACGGCATCTCAACCAAAGTTGACTGAAGTACATCAGCGAGCGAGTAGCAGTCGTGATGAACCTCGAGCCATGAGCGTCCAAGATAGTCGACTACCGATGTCTCGTTGAGTAGAGCAATCGCCGAGCCAGAGTGAATGGCGGACAGAAGTAACTGTGCACCGCTCAGAGCTCGATGACCTTCGTCGACCATCCATCCTCCGAAGGGTGCATCGTGCTCAAGACTGGCCAAGATGAGTCCGATGAGGTCACTGACTAGCCTCTCCGACTGAGGAATGTTGCTCATGCCGTCTAACGCCTGAATTAAGCCGACCCGCGAAGCGGGTTCGGCTTGAATGAATTGTTAGCTGTCAGCCGAGCTTCGTGAATGGCCCCGAGTCGCCAGCTTAGCCACACGACGGTCGCAACGATGCCACCCCACGCGACGAACTGCCAAATAGCGATGTTCGGTGGGTTGTGGGAATAGAAGAGAAAAGCGAATGCACCACCACAGGTGCCACCAAGAATGGTGGCGAACCACCACCGATCGAAGCCGAAACGCCTAGCAAGCAGCAGGGCTGGCACTTGGCCCCGAGCGAGGCTTTCGCATGTGAGGCTGACTAGCTTAGGAGTTTCCATGCACAGCTAACGCCTGAATTAAGCCGACCCGCGAAGCGGGTTCGGCTTGAATGAATTGTTAGGCCCCAAACCGCTGCACCACAGCCTTGCAAGCTGGGAGAGCTAGGGATGACGCCCACTCTGTTGCAGACCTTATCTCGGGTTCTAGCGCTTGCAGTGCCTCTGGATCCCAATTTCTGCGGACCTCGCCGATTGGAAGTGCGTCGGTCTCAGAATCGATTGCGGTGAAAGTATCAAAATCAGTGTCCGATTGATCCACCTGAGCCTCCCAGCGGAGGGAGGACAAGAGGCGGCAACCCTCCAAGACTGGAAATGTGCCGTCCAAGATGCCTGAGCAAATCTCAACCACACGAGTCCGAACGGATTGAATGTACTCCTCGTGGGACATGTGTTGCGTCATTGGGGCCTAACGCCTGAATTAAGCCGACCCGCGAAGCGGGTTCGGCTTGAATGAATTGTTAGGGCGCAGCCGACGCCCCGCGGCGACCAAGTAGCCATCTGATGGAATGTGCTTGGCTACCGAGAACAATAACCGAAGGCGCGAACCAGGTAAGCGCGTACTGCCAAAAGTACCCATGCTTGTGATCAAGAGCAGCCCAAAGAAGAGCGATAAGCCCAGATCCAATCAGGGTCGGGAGCGTGTAAGGGCGTGCAGATGCTTTGCGCGACCGTACCGTAAGCAAAATGATGGCAACAAGGCTCACAAGCCATGCAATTGGAAAGATGATCTCGACACCCATGATCTGCGCCCTAACGCCTGAATTAAGCCGACCCGCGAAGCGGGTTCGGCTTGAATGAATTGTTAGGCCTTGGACTGTGTGACCCGGTACGCATCACCTGAGGCCTGATCGACATAGTTGCCGCCATACATGCTACCCCGGTCTCGAATTAGAACAAGCCCGCTGTAGTAGCAGGTGCGATAGCTTGCAGTGAACTCAGCCTCGCCAGTTGAGTGCGATATCCAAGGATATGTGTACTTGCCGCCCGCGGTCAGCTGGGCAACGTAAACCTTGTGCTTGCGTTTCTGTGGCATGCAAGGCCTAACGCCTGAATTAAGCCGACCCGCGAAGCGGGTTCGGCTTGAATGAATTGTTAGGCCTCAACGCATTAACGCGTACATGTAGTAGGGCGAGATAGGAGGCCTTGGGAATTGTACGCCCAGGTATGTCTTGCGAAAGCAGCGAGATCTTGGCGTGTCCAAGTCTGATACGTACTGAACAACTTTGCCAGATGCATCAAGCACAAGTACCTGCTGTATTGGTTCTGCAGATTTCGCATAACAGCCATCACGCTGATCTAGCTTGTGCGCGTCATTAAAGTCGTTCCAAGTGTTCTCGTAGTCATCGATGTGGCTATCGGGAGGAAGGTTCTCCACTGCGCGATACGCCTCATCAAATGACAACGTCGACACAAATTGATTTGTCGTTGTACAGCCTGCCGCTACCAAGAGAAGGCAAGCAGCGAAGGGTCTGATCACAATAATCCTTCCATTGGGCCTAACGCCTGAATTAAGCCGACCCGCGAAGCGGGTTCGGCTTGAATGAATTGTTAGGTGCCATGCCGGGAGAGCTGAAAGACACCCGACTGAATCTCTTGTGGATTGATGCCGCTTACGCCGATTGAGCATGACTTGATGCGGTTGTAGCCGTCAACGAAGAACACCGCGGTCTCCCCGGGGAGCACAGATGCTCCGCACTCTGCTCCGCGAAGCTCGCCGCCAGGGAAAGTGCCCTTGAAATCACGAAGCGGGGTGACAGTGGGTTGATCCCGCGTCTCGTTGGAACCAAGAAGTGGTGGCGCAACAGAGTCGACGCGGCCATAGAAGACGTAAGTGGAGCCTTGAAATAGCCCCCTGGTCCATTGAGTTTTGGACTCGACAGGGTTGCAGGAGCAGTTCTGCCCAAGCGCAAGACTTGGAAAAAGTAGAAGTGCGGCTGCGACGATTCTCACCATGGCACCTAACGCCTGAATTAAGCCGACCCGCGAAGCGGGTTCGGCTTGAATGAATTGTTAGGTGGGGAACCCGTGAGGTCTTGCAGCTGAGTTGGCTTAAGCGGCATGCCGTCGGGTTGCTTGTCCACGCCTCTAATCCAGAGCTGTCCGTCTGAGCGAGCTTCAACCTCAACGGGGCGCGAGACCGAACAAAGAGCGGGCAGCGCTGGTGAAACCAGAAACCGGTGATTGACCGCGCCAAAATCTAGCGAAGACAGCGAAGTGATCGGGACAGTCGCGCTATCGCTCGGCCCTAGTACAAGATCACGACTCTCCATCGGAAGTGATAAGTCCACCCCGGAAGAGTTGATCAAGGTGACGGCACAAGCCGGATCGCCCGCGGTGGCGAACAGGAATGCAACTAAGCCTGGGGTTGTCGCCATCTTGTCATCCCCACCTAACGCCTATTAGACCCCGTTTAGGAGTGGTAGCGCGGAGTATTGAAGGGTTGCGCTGAGGCGTCAATCGGGGAACTTCCTAGCCGGTATCAATGACTTGCCCGATGGCAGGGAGGCCTTTTCGAGCCCAGGCTGTTTTCGTTATCCGCAGGGAGTGCGGTGGTATGGGTTATCGGCGTGGGGACGGGGCGGTAATGCCTGGGCAGGGGGTGGTGCGTGGGCCTACCCTGATCGACGAGGTGCGTCGAAGGATCCGGGCGAGGCACTACAGCGTTCGTACCGAGCGCGCCTATGTGGGCTGGATCCGTCGCTTCGTCCAGGCCAACGGTCGGCGACATCCGCGCGAACTCCGCGCCGTGCACGTGCAGGCCTTCCTTACCGCGCTGGCGGTGGAAGGGCAGGTGGCGGCGAGCACGCAGAACCAGGCATTGGCGGCGTTGCTGTTCCTGTACCGCGAGGTGCTCGGGTGCGCGCTGGAGGGATTGGAGGACGTCGTTCGCGCCAAGCGACCGCAACGGGTGCCGACCGTGTTGTCCCGCTCGGAGGTGTCGGCGCTGCTGCTTCATGTCGAGGGCCGGACGGCGTTGCTCGCCCGCCTGCTGTACGGCACGGGCATGCGGCTCATGGAAGGCGTGCGGTTGAGAGTGAAGGACGTCGATTTCGAGCGGTGCGAGATCACCGTGCGCGACGGCAAGGGGGGCAGGGACCGGCGCACGGTGCTGCCGTCTTCTCTGGTGGCCGCGCTGCGCGAGCAGGTAGCCTTCGCGCTTGCGATCCATGCCGCGGACGTGGAGGCGGGGGCGGGTGACGTCTGGCTGCCGCAGGCGCTTGCGCGGAAGCATCCCGGGACCGGACGGCAAGCGGGCTGGCAGTACGTGTTTCCGGCGCGCGGCTTGAGTGTGGATCCTCGCGACGGTCGCCAGCGTCGCCATCACGTGGATGAGGATGTGCTGTCGCGGCAGCTCAAGCGCGCCCGCATCGCGGCGGGCATCGTCAAGCCCGTGGGTGCGCATGTGCTGCGCCACTCGTTCGCCACCCACCTGATCGAATCGGGTTACGACATCCGCACGGTGCAGGAGCTTCTCGGCCACAAGGATGTGTCGACCACCCAGATCTATACGCATGTACTGAACCGGGGCGCCGGCGCGGTGCGCAGCCCGCTGGACCGCGTCGATGGTGCGTGAGGCACGCGTCACCCGACCCGTGCCGCCCTTGGGATTGGCATGCGCTGTGGCGTGGCTCGCGGGAGCGGCGTGCACGTTCTGGCGAAGCGACCTGCCCAACGGAACGGCACTCTGGGCAGGCCTGCTCGTGGGGGTGGCGTGGTGGATCACACCCACGCGTTGGCGATGGTGCGGGGCGGCATTGGTGGGTCTGGCCTGGACGGGCCTGCATGCGAGCTGGAGCCTGCAGTCGCAATTGCCGGTCGCATGGGAGGGCCGCGAGATCGTCGTGACCGGGCGCGTCGAGGGACTGCCCGAGCCGGAGGCGCGCCGCACTCGTTTCCTTTTCCGTGTCGATGACGATGCGGGTCAACCGGCACCCTTGCGGGGCAGGTCCGTGCGCGTCGCGTGGTACGACGACCATGGGGCGGACACGATCGGCCCCCGTCGCGCGCTCGGCGCGGGCGAGCGGTGGCGTCTCCACCTGCGGGTGAGGGCGCCAAGGGGGCTCGCCAATCCCGGGGGCTTCGATGCCGAACGCCATGCCATGGCGCAACGGATCAGTGCGACCGGCTACGTGCGTTCGCCGGAACGGGCCACGAGGCTCCGCACGGGTGTGGGTATCGATGCCTGGCGTGCCGGTCTCTCCGCCCGTATCGAAGCGGACGTACCTGCCGCATCGAATCGCTTCGTGCGCGCGCTTGCGCTCGGCGATACGCGCGGGTTGTCGCAGGAGGACTGGCAGGTGTTGCGGGCGGCGGGCCTCACCCACCTGATCGCGATTTCGGGATTCCACGTCGGCCTGGCGGCAGGCGCGTTCGCCCTGGTGGCCGCCGCGGCATGGCGACTGTTCCCGGCGCTTGCGCGCCGGATGCCTCGACCGCAGGCGATCGGGTGGCTGGCCCTGGCCGGAGCGCTCGGCTACGCGGCGGTGGCGGGATTCGCATTGCCTACCTTGCGGACCGTGTTGATGATCGCGGTGGTGGTGCTCGCCCGCACGTCGCGACGCCCCGTGCGCGTGGTGGATGCGCTGGTACTGGCGATGCTCGCCCTGCTCGTCGTCGATCCCTTGTCGCTGCTGGCACCGGGGTTCTGGCTGAGCTTCGCTGGCGTCGCCTGGCTGGCGTGGTGCCTGCCGGCGTCGCTGCACTGGGCGAAGGCCTTCCTGCCCGCGCAGGGCGTCGCCACGTTGGGATTGTTGCCCTTGACGGCCGTGCTCTTCGGGCAGGCGTCGCTCGCCGGCCCGATCGCGAACCTGCTGGCGATCCCGTGGTGGAGCCTGGTGGTCGTTCCGCTGGCACTGGTCGGCACGCTGGCGGAACTGGTCCATCCGGGCGCGGGCGGCATCGCGTGGCGCGCCGCGGCCGCCTGCTTCGATCTGGCGTGGCCGGTCTTCGCCTGGTTGGCGGAGAGCCCTTTCGCTTTATGGTGGTTGCCGGAGCCTTCGGGGTGGGCGTTGCCGTTCGCGCTGGTCGGTGCTGCCTGGATGCTGCTGCCGCGAGGCGTGCCGGGGAAGGTGCTGGCCTCGCTGCTCTGGCTGCCGCTGTTGTGGCCCGATCGCGGATGGCCGCGCGAGGGCGAGGTGGAACTGGTGGTGCTCGATGTCGGGCAGGGGCTCTCCGTCCTGGTGCGTACCGCCCACCATGCGCTGTTGTATGACGCGGGACCTGCGGTGGAAGAGGGGTTCGATGCCGGCGAGCGCGCGGTCGTCCCCGCACTGCGGGCCCTGGGCGTGCCACGCCTGGATGCGCTGGTGGTCAGCCATGGGGACAACGACCATGCCGGCGGCGTCGCGGCCGTTCGCGCCGCCGTGCCCGTTCGGGCCACGCTCGCACCTGCGGCATCTCCGACCGCGGCGGACGCCCCGTGCGTGGGCGGCGCGACGTGGCGATGGGACGGCGTCGAGTTCCGTTTCCTCCACCCTCCGCCGTACTTCCCGTACTTCGGCAACGAGGCGAGCTGCGTGCTGAGCGTGCGCACGGCGCACGGGGTGGCGCTGCTGCCCGGGGACATCGGCACGCAGGTCGAGGCAGGGCTGGTGCGCAGGCAGGCCGGATGGCTCCGCAGCGACGTCGTGGTCCTGCCGCATCACGGCAGTGCCGGCTCATCGGCGGGCGGGTTCGTGCGCGCGGTGGGCGCGCGACTGGCGGTGGGCTCCAGCGGGTTCGGCAACCGCTTCCGCCATCCGCGTGACGACGTGGTCGCCCGCTGGCGTGAATCGGGTGCCGAGGTGCTGGACACGCAGTCCAGCGGGGCGGTGCGCGTCTGGGTGGGACGCGGGGGGCTCGCGGTCCGTGAGCGGCGTCACGACCGGGCGCATCCCTGGGACGCCGTGCGGCGCCAACGGGCCGGTGGGCTATCCTATCGGCTCGAAGACGGACGGCCGGGTGCGCCGGAGGACTGAACGTGCTGGAACTGGTGAAGGCCGGCGGTTGGCCGATGATCCCGCTGCTGCTGCTCGGCGTGCTGGCGCTGGCCATCGTGGTGGAACGCTTCTGGTCGCTGCGCCGCAAGGACATCCTGCCGCCCGGCCTGGGCGAGGAAGTCCGCACCTGGGCCGCCCGCGGCCAGCTGGAGCCGGCCCATATCGAGTCGCTGCGCCGCAACTCGCCGCTGGGTGAACTGCTGGCCGCGGCGCTGGATGTGAGGAACAAGCCGCGCGACCAGATCCGCGAGCGCATCGAGGACACCGGCCGCCATCTGGTCCATCGCATGGAGAAGTTCCTCAATGCGCTGGGCAGCATCGCCTCCGCGGGTCCGCTGCTGGGCCTGCTGGGCACCGTGGTCGGCATGATCCAGATGTTCCTCGGCATCCAGGACAGCGGACTCGGCGACGTCAACGCGCTGGCCGGCGGCATCGGCAAGGCGCTGGTGTGTGCGGCCGCGGGCATGATCGTGGCGATCCCGGCGCTGCTGTTCCACCGCTATTTCCGTGGCCGGGTGACCGGCTATGTGATGGAGATGGAGAAGGAGGCCAGTGCGCTGGTGGATGCCCTGGAGGCCCGCCATCCGCGCGTGGTGCCGCGTCCGGCCGCCACGCCGGCGGCGACGGGTTCCTGAGGCCGCCGCATGCGCATCCGTGACGACCGCGCGCAGGACGAGCCCGATCTCAACCTGGTGCCGCTGATCGACGTGATCCTGGTGCTGATCATCTTCTTCGTGATCACCACCACCTTCGACGCACGTTCGATGCTGCAACTGCAGTTGCCGAGCGCGAACGGCGAGCCCGTGGCCGCGCAGGTGAAGACGCTGAGCGTGCTGGTGAACGCCGATGGCCGCTACTTCGTGGACGAACACGAAGTGCTGCGCACCGATATCGACGCGCTGAAGCAGACCCTGGAACAGGTGGCGGGCAGCGACCGCACCCGTCCCGTGCTGTTGCGCGCGGACGCGCGCACGCCGCACCAGGCGGTGGTCACCGCGCTGGATGCGCTGGGCCAGCTCGGGTTCCGCCGGATCAACATCGCCACGGCGCCGGAGGCGCGGAAGTGATCGGCACCGAGTCGCCCTGGCAGGTCTACAAGCGATTGCTCGGCTTCGCCAAGCCCTACCGCCTGCTGCTGATGGCGGCGGCGTTCGGCGCCCTGCTGGAAGCGGCGGCCGGCAGCGGCTTCCTGATGCTGATGAGCCCGGTCACCAACAACCTGGTGACGCCGAGCGACATCAACCAGTGGATGCCGCTGGCGATCATCGGCCTGTTCGTCGTGCGCGGCGTGGCCGGCTACATCACCGACATGAGCATGGGCAAGGCGGCGCGCAGCATTTCGCGCGACCTGCGCGTGCGCGTGCTGGCCAAGTACCTGCGCATGCCCGGCCAGCGCTTCGACAGCGAACCGGTCCCGTCGATGCTGGTCCGGCTGGGATCGGACAGCGATCAGGTGTCGCAGGCAGCGATCGATGCGATGAAGGTGGTCGTGCAGCAGTCGCTGCAGGTCATCGGCGCCCTCGGCGTCATGCTCTATTACAGCTGGCAGGTGACCCTGACCATCCTGGTGCTGGCGCCACCGCTGGCGTGGGTGATGGACAAGGTGGCCAAGCGCTACCGGCGCATCAGCCACCGCATCCAGGAGAGCGCCGGGCACCTGCTGCAGGCGGCCGACCAGACGCTGTCGAACCAGCAGGAAGTGAAGGTCTACGGCGCGCAGCGGGTCGAGATGGACCGCTACGCCTCGCTGGCCGACACCAACCTCAAGCTGTCGATGAAGGTGGAGTCGACGCGCGCGATCTCCTCGGCCATGGTCCAGCTGATGGGCGCCACCGGCCTGGCGGCGCTGCTGTTCATCGCCGGGCGCGAAGCGATGGCGGGGCGGCTCACCGCAGGCGACTTCGTCTCGCTGATGACGTCGATGATGGCGATCATTCCCGCGCTGAAGCAGCTGACCAACGTCCAGAACATGACCCAGCGCGGCGTGGCCTCTGCGCAACGCCTGTTCTCGGTACTGGATGCCGACGACGAACAGGATGCCGGCACGCGCGTTCTCGACCGTGCGCAGGGCCTGCTGGAATTCCGCGACATCACCACGCGCTATCCGGGGCAGGCGCGCCCGGCCCTGGAAGGCATCAGCTTCACGGCGCGGCCCGGTACGGTCACCGCCATCGTCGGCCGCTCCGGCAGCGGCAAGTCGACGCTGATCAAGCTGATCCCGCGATTCTATGAAGCGGAATCGGGCCAGATCCTGCTGGATGGCCATCCGCTGCAGGAGTATCCGCTCGCCGACCTGCGCCGGCAGATCGCGCTGGTGGGCCAGCAGGTGATGCTGTTCGACGGCACCGTCGCCGCCAACGTCGCCTATGGCGAACTGCAGGGCGCGGACGCGGCCGGCATGGAGGCGGCCGTCCTTGGCGCGAATGCGATGGAGTTCGTGCAGGAATTGCCGGACGGCATGCAGGCGCCCATCGGGAACAAGGGCGGACGCCTGTCGGGCGGCCAGCGCCAGCGCCTGGCCATCGCGCGCGCGATGCTGAAGGACGCGCCGATCCTCATCCTCGACGAAGCGACCGCGGCGCTGGACAACGAATCTGAGCGCTTGGTCCAGAACGCACTGCAGAAGCTGATGCCCGACCGCACCACGCTGGTGATCGCGCACCGCCTCTCCACCATCGAACATGCCGACCAGGTCCTCGTGCTCGACCAGGGACGCTTGGTGGAGCAGGGCACGCATGCCGAACTCCTCGCGCAGGGCGGGCTCTATGCGCATCTGCACCAGATGCAGTTCCGCGAGGGCGAACCGGGGTGAGCAAGCGCGTGGCGCAGACCCCCGGCTACTGGTTCGGCGATGCTCCCGTGCCCCTCTGGGCCCGCGCGCTGTCCGGCGTCTATGCCGCGCTGATCGCCTTGCGCCTGCGCCTCTACCGCGACGGCGTGTTGCGTCGGCAGCGTGTCGGCGTGCCGGTGATCGTCGTCGGCAACATCACCGCGGGCGGCACCGGCAAGACACCGCTGACCATTGCATTGGTGGAGCGCCTGCGCGCCGCGGGATTCAAGCCCGGTGTCGCCAGCCGGGGCTATGGCCGGCGCGACGAAGCCACGGCGCGCTGGGTCGATGCGGCCACGCCGCCCGGAGAGGGCGGCGACGAACCGGTATTGATCGCGCGGCAGACGGGGACGCGCGTGCGTGTCGATCGCGACCGGGTGGCCGCGGCACGCGCGCTCGCCGCCGCCGGCTGCAACGTGATCGTCTGCGACGATGGCCTGCAGCACTACCGGCTGCAGCGCGACATCGAGATCGAGGTCATCGACGGCGCGCGCCGCTACGGCAACGGCCGGATGATGCCGGCCGGTCCGCTGCGTGAACCGGTGGCGCGTTCGGCCGAATGCGATTTCCGCGTGCTCAACCTGGCCTCGCCCGACGCCGCCGCGGCTTTCGGCGAATGGCCGATGCAGCTGCAGTCCGAGGTCGCCGTGCCGCTGCGTGGCGGGCGTCCGCGCGCACTGTCTTCGTTCGCGGGCCAGCGCGTGCACGCGGTCGCGGGCATCGGCCATCCGGCGCGCTTCTTCGCCATGCTGCGGGGCTGGGGCCTGGGCGTGGTGCCGCACGCGTTCGCCGATCATCACGACTACCGCGCGGAAGATTTTTCGTTCGGCAGCGAACTGCCCGTGCTGATGACCGAGAAGGACGCCGTGAAATGCGTGGGCCTGGCCAACGACTGGTTCTACAGCGTGCCGGTGGCCGCCCAGTTGCCGGAAGCCTTCTGGATCGCGCTGCTCGACAAGCTGGGCGCGCCGCCCCGTCCCGTGTCCTGACCCTGCACTGGAGCAGCCGCCCGCCATGCCGTCCTTCGTCGTCGCCATTCCCGCCCGCTACGCCGCCTCGCGCCTGCCGGGCAAGCCGCTTCGATTGCTGGGAGGCACGCCCCTGGTCGTCCACGTGGCACGCCGTGCGCTGGCTGCAGGTGCGGAGCAGGTCTGGGTGGCCACCGACGACGCCCGCATCCGCGATGCGCTGGCCGGAACCGAAGTGCAGGTGGCGATGACCTCCGAGCGCCACGCCTCAGGCAGCGACCGCCTGGCCGAATGCGCCGACATCGCCGGCTGGGACGACGCTGCATTGGTGGTCAACCTGCAGGGCGACGAGCCGTTCGCGCCACCGGCCGGCATCCGCGCCGTCGCCGAAACGCTGGCGGACAGCGGCGCGCCGATGGCGACCCTGGCGGTCCCCATCGAGGACGCGGCGACCTTGTTCGACCCCAATGCGGTCAAGCTGGTCCGTGCGGCCAACGGCGATGCGCTGTACTTCAGCCGGGCGCCGATCCCGTGGCACCGCGACGGCTTCGCGCGGTCGCGCGACGAACTTCCCCCGGGGCAGTGGCTGCGGCATATCGGCATCTATGCCTACCGTGCGGGTTTCCTGCGCCGTTTCTCCGAGCTGCCACCGGGCCGGCTCGAGCAGATGGAATCCCTGGAGCAGCTGCGTGTCCTCGAAGCGGGTCATCGGATCGCCGTGGCGCTGACCCCGGCGCCGTTCCCGCCGGGCGTCGACACCCCCGAAGACCTGGCGCGCGCCGAGGCACTGCTGCAGGGCGGTGCGTGAAACTGCTGATGGTCTGCCTGGGCAACATCTGCCGTTCGCCCATGGCCGAGGGCGCCCTGCGTGCCCGGCTTGAGGCCTCGCGGCTGGCGGGGCGCGTCGAGGTGGATTCGGCCGGGACCGGCGGCTGGCATGCGGGGGAGGCACCGGACCGCCGCGCGATCGCCTGCGCCCGCGGACACGGCGTGGACATCAGCGGCCAGCGTGCGCGTCAGTTGCGGCCCACGGATTTCGACGACTTCGACTGGCTGCTCTGCGCCGACGAGAACAACCTGCGCGATGTGGTGCAGCGCGCACCCGCCGGGCGCCGCGATCGGGTCGTCCTGCTGCTCGACTGGGCCGGGACGCAGCCAAGCGGCGAGATCCCCGACCCTTACACGGGCGGCCCCGAGGACTTCCAGCAGGTCTGGCGACTGGTCGATTCGGCAGCACAGGCGGTCGTGGCCCGGCTCTGCGCCATGTGAGACTTGGGCATAATCAGGGAAGATGACTGACATGACCATGGCTCCCGAGCTGCCGCGTGGCCTGCAATGGCTGAATGCGCCCGCCACCACGCTGCACGAGCAGCGGGGACGGATCGTCGCGCTGGCGTTCGTCAACAGCGCCTCCGCCTGGTGCGCGCAGCGGCTGAACGATCTGGCCGTGCTTCAGGCCCGCTATCTCGGCCGCCTGCAGGCATTGGCCATTCATGTTCCGCGCTTCGACAGCGAACGCGACCCCCAGCAAGCCCTCAAGCGCCTGCGCCGGCACGGCAACGCGCTGCCGCTGGCGCACGATGCCGACTGGGTGGCCTGGCAGCGCTACGGCGTGGATGCCTGGCCGACGGTCCTGCTGATCGATGGCGAAGGCCAGGTGCGTCATCGGGCCGTGGGCGCCGATGGCCTGCAGGAGCTGGAGCGCCAGATCGCCCGCCTGTGCGACGGCCTGCACGCGCCACCGGACGACGACCTGCGCAGCTTTCGCGAAATCCACCCGGAACCGCGGATGCCGCTGTGCTTCCCGACCGGACTGGTGGCCACGCCGGACCGCCTGTTCGTGGCGGACAGCGGCCATCACCGCGTGCTCGAGTGCAACCACCAGGGACGGGTGATCCGCCAGTTCGGCATGGGCACCGCGGACTTCGCCGATGGCGAACTCAACCATGCCGCGTTCCGCCGGCCCCAGGGACTCGCGCTCGTACGCGAGTCGCTCTATGTCGCCGACACCGGCAACCATGCGCTCCGCCGCATCAACCTGCCCACCAGCACGGTGGACACCTTGTGCGGTAACGGCCGGGCCGGCGAGCCCACCGACGGTGTGGTCGACGTGGCGCGGAACGTCGCGCTCAACCAGCCGCAGGCGCTGGTAGTGAACAACAACCAGATCTTCATGGCCATGGCCGGCGACAACCGGGTATGGAGCTACGACCTCGGTACGCGCGAACTCCGCGCACGCGCGGGCTCCGGGCAACTCGACGTCCGCGACGGCAGCGGGCCGATGGCGGCGTTCGCGCAGCCTGCGGGCCTGGCGGCGGTGCTGCAGACGCTCTACGTGTGCGACGCCGTGGGCTCGTCGCTGCGTTCCATGCAGTTGCGTGGCGACACCGTGCAGACGCTGGTGGGGCAGAACGCCTGGACCTTCGGTGCGGACGATGGCCCGCGCGAGGGGGCCCGACTGCAACACCCGCAGGCGATCGCCCTCAGTCCGGACTCGCCGGTGATGTGGATCGCCGACAGCGGCAATGGCAGCCTGCGCACGCTGCGGCTCGGCGGCGGCGACCTGACGACCGTCGCGCTGCCGCGCGCGCTGCACGGGCCGGCCGGTCTTTCCGTGGCCGCCGGCGCGGTGTGGATCGCCGAAACCGACGCTCACGCGGTCCTGCGCTACGATATCGCCACCGGCGAATTGAGCCACGTTCCGATCGACGAATGAGTCGCAGTCCCCAGCCGGCCTTCGACGGCAAGGTCTTCGCGGCCGGCCTGAGCACGGCCCCCGGCGTTTACCGCATGTATGCCGCCGACGACAGCCTGCTGTACGTCGGCAAGGCGGGTGCGCTGCGCAAGCGCGTCACCAGCTACTTCAACAACTCGCCCAAGTCGCCGCGGATCCTGTCGATGCTGACCCAGGTCGCGCGCATGGACGTGACCGTCACCCGCACCGAAGCGGAAGCGCTGCTGCTCGAGAACCAGCTGATCAAGTCGCTGACGCCGCGCTACAACGTGCTGCTGCGCGACGACAAGAGCTATCCCTACGTGCTGCTGACGCGCGAGGAATGGCCGCGCATCGCGTTCCACCGGGGGGCGCGGGCCACGCCGGGGCGGTACTTCGGCCCGTATCCCGGTGCCACGGCGGTGCGCGAGACGTTGAACCTCATGCAGAAGCTGTTCCGCATCCGGAACTGCGAGGACAGCGTGTTCCGCAACCGGTCGCGTCCCTGCCTGCAGTACCAGATCGGACGGTGCAGCGCGCCGTGCGTGGGGTTGGTCCCGGAAGCCGATTACGCGGAATCGGTGCGGCAGGCGGGGCTGTTCCTCGACGGCCGCAGCGACGAACTGACCGGGGAACTCGCCCAGGCGATGGAGCAGGCGAGCGTCGCGCTCGAGTTCGAACGTGCGGCGCACCTGCGCGACCTCGTCGCGTCGATCCGCACGCTGCAGGCGCGCCAGTACGTGGATGGGCGCGCGGCGGATCTGGATGTGCTCGCGTGCGCGATGCAGGGCAGCCAGGCCTGCGTGCTGTTGCTGGCGTTCCGTGACGGCCGCAACCTGGGCACCCGCACCTTCTTCCCGAAGACCAATGGCGAGGATAGCGCCGCCGAAGTGCTGGGCGCCTTCGTTTCGCAGTACTATGCCGAGCAGCCGGCGCCGCAGGAAATCATCCTCGACCGCGAGATCCCGGAAGCGGAGCTGATCGAGCACGCGCTGGCCGCGTCGGCCGGGCGGAAGGTCCAGCTGAAATGGAACGTACGCACCGAGCGCGCGGGCTACCTGGACCTGGCCAGGCGCAACGCGGAAATCGCGCTGACCACCGAGCTCACCAGCCGCAATGCGCAGACCGCGCGCAGCGAAGCCTTGAAGGAGCTGCTGGGTTTGCCCGAGGTGGCCAAGCGCATCGAGTGTTTCGACATCAGTCACACGATGGGCGAGGCGACGGTGGCGTCGTGCGTGGTGTTCGATGCCAATGGCGCGGTGCGCTCGCAGTACCGCCGCTACAACATCACCGGCATCACCCCCGGCGACGACTTCGCCGCCATGCATCAGGCGATCGAGCGGCGTTTCCGCCGCGCGGTGGAGGAGGGCGGGGTGCTTCCCGATGTGCTGCTGATCGACGGCGGCGCCGGCCAGCTGGCGCAGGCGCAGGCCGCGCTGGCGGACCTGGGCGTCGCGGGCGTCACCCTGGTGGGCGTCGCGAAGGGCGTCGAACGGCGCGCCGGCCATGAGACGCTCGTGCTGCCGGATGGGCGCGAGTTGCGCCCCGGGGCAGCGTCGCCCGCGCTGCAGCTGATCCAGCAGGTGCGCGACGAGGCGCACCGCTTCGCGATCACCGGGCATCGCGGCAAGCGCCAGAAAGCCCGGATGACGAGCAAGCTGGAAGACATCCCCGGCATCGGGCCGCGCCGTCGCGCCAGCCTGCTGAAGCATTTCGGCGGCCTGGCAGGGCTGAAGGCCGCGGGCGTGGACGAGATCGCACGCGTCGAGGGCGTGAATGCCGCGCTCGCGGAGCGAATCTACGCTAACCTGCACGGGCTGCCGTCGCCCGAGGCCGGAACCGAGTAAGTTCGATGAAGTTGACCGTTCCCACCTGGCTCACGCTGCTGCGGATCCTGCTGATCCCGGTGCTGGTGCTGGTGTTCTACCTGCCGTACACGTGGACCAACTTCGCGGCGGCCTTCATCTTCATCCTCGCGGCGGTCACCGACTGGCTGGACGGCTGGATCGCGCGCCGGTATCACCTGTATTCAGCCTTCGGGGCTTTCCTGGACCCGGTCGCCGACAAGCTGATGGTGGCGGTGTCGCTGTTCCTCATCGTGCAGGACAACCCCACGATGTGGATGGCGATCTGGGCCGCGGTCATCGTCGGGCGCGAGATCGCGGTGTCTGCGCTGCGCGAGTGGATGGCCGAGCTGGGCCAGCGCGCCACGGTCAAGGTCGCCGCGCTGGGCAAGATCAAGACCATCGTGCAGATGGTGGCGCTGTCCTGCCTGCTGTACGCATCCACGCCGGGCTCGCAGGAACTGGCCGACATCTGGATGGGGCGATGGGTATTCGTCCTGGGCGACTGGCTGCTGGCCATCGCGGCCCTGCTGACCCTGTGGTCGGGCATCCAGTACCTGCTCGCGGCATGGCCGATCCTGCGCGAGGGCGAGAAGAAGACGGTTGACAGTTCCGAACAACCCGCTACAATTTCGCCTCTCACGACGCGGGAATAGCTCAGTTGGTAGAGCACGACCTTGCCAAGGTCGGGGTCGCGAGTTCGAGTCTCGTTTCCCGCTCCAAATTGGCCTCGAGAGGGGCAGCGACAGAACCCCGCATGCGGGGTTTTGTTTTGCAGGCGCCTTGAAAACGCGCCGTGATTGCGCCAGTCTGGCGCGGTCGCCATCGGCCTGGTGGCAGAGTGGTTATGCAGCGGACTGCAAATCCGCGTACGCCGGTTCAATTCCGACCCAGGCCTCCACATCCGGAAAGACGCAATGTCTTTCTCACGCGGGAATAGCTCAGTTGGTAGAGCACGACCTTGCCAAGGTCGGGGTCGAGGGTTCGAGTCCCTTTTCCCGCTCCATATTCGCTCCCCTCGGGGAGTACGCCGAAGCCCCGCATGCGGGGCTTCGCTGTTTCCGCAGGGGCAGGTGCCGCTTTCCAAGCCGGCACGACTGAGGCAGGCTATCCGCGTGCCCGGATGGCGAAATTGGTAGACGCATCGGACTTAAAATCCGCCGGCCGCGAGGCCATGCCGGTTCGATTCCGGCTCCGGGCACCAACATGCAGTCCATCGAATTACGGATGAGTCTGGCGGACTGGGAGAATCACGCGGTCATCGAGTAAGGCAAGGATGGCGAGAAATGACGGCACTTCTACTCACTCTCAATATCCTCAATGCGCTGCTGTTCGCAACGGCTTTGGTCGTGCTGATCGTGAACTGGAAGGCCCATACGCTGCGCGTCGGCAAGGTCATCCTCGGCTTGGTCGCCACGTTCTTTCTCGTATTGACGGCGATGATCTTCGTGGAGGGCTCATTGCCCTACATGAAGAAGTGGGGGGTGGCCTTTGGGGTTCTCGGCTTCTTGAGCAACTATCTCGAGCGGCGCTATTACAGGCGTGTAGCCTCCGGCACCCACCAGTAGCCGCATCCATTTCCGGTCAATGGAGATCGCGCCACCGAGTATCGAGGGCGGCGCTATCCGGTTCGCTGTGGCCAGGAGTCGACCCGACAATGGGAGGCACGATCGGCAGCAAGCAGCCACGCTGAGGGCCGGTGGCTCGTCAGGTGCGTCCCGGGAAGCGCAGCAGCCCACCTGGCTCCCCGTGTCCGTCCCCCGCATTGGTGATGTGCTGCGGGGGACCACTCGCCGGAAGCGTGCGTTGGATCGCGAATTGGAAACGCTTTGATATCAAACGGATACACGCTGGAGTGCCGTAGTCAGTCGCTGCGGTTGAAGGTCCGGCACCGCTTCCCCGCGTTTCAACGCGGCTGGCGCTTTTCCTCTTCGCGCACCTTCCTGCGCACGAACATCGCCACCGCGAAGGCGATGCCCACCATCACGATGCTGCCGCCGATGGCCAGCCAGCCCACCGGCTCGAGCAGGATTTCGCGAAGGATCGGATGCATGTCGTTCTCCCCTTGGTTTGTGGTGCCGCCACGCTCGCACCGCGCCGGGTCCGCGGCATTGATCCGGATCAACCCTCGCGTGCGCATATGCGCAGGCTGCGGCCTGCGGTCGCAGGGCTTGGCTTAGAATCTCCGCTGGCCCACGGGAGACTGCCGATGCAGCGTTACCTCGCCTATGCCGTCGTCCTGGTGCTCACCGTCGCGATGCTCGTAGCGGCGCTGTCCTGGCCATCCGCCTGGTGGGGCGTGGCGATCTTCGGTGCGCTGGCCTTGCTGGGCACGTGGGACGTGCTACAGACGCGCAGCACGTTGCGCCGCAACTACCCGGTGCTGGCGCACTTCCGCTACGGGTTGGAATCGGTGGGACCGGAAATCCGCCAGTACTTCATCGAAGGCGATACGGCCGAAGTACCGTTCTCGCGCCAGCAGCGTTCGCTGGTCTACCAACGCGCCAAGGGCGTGATGGACGTCGTTCCGTTCGGCAGCCAGCAGGACGTGTACAGCGTCGACTACGAATGGATCAACCATTCCATGGCGCCGACACACGTCGATTCGCACGATTTCCGCGTGGTCATCGGCGCGGGTTCCACGCAGCCGTACTCGGCCAGCGTGTTCAACATCTCGGCGATGAGTTTCGGCGCGTTGTCGGCGAATGCGGTGCGCGCGCTGAACGAGGGCGCGCGACGCGGCAATTTCTACCACGACACCGGCGAAGGCTCGATCTCCCCGTACCACCGAGAGAAGGGCGGCGACCTGGTGTGGGAGATCGGCTCGGGCTACTTCGGTTGCCGCGACGAGCAGGGCCGCTTCAGCGAGGCGCACTTCGTCGAGAACGCGCGGTCGCCGCAGGTGAAGATGATCGAACTGAAGCTGTCGCAGGGCGCCAAGCCCGGCCACGGCGGCGTATTGCCGGCGGCGAAGGTCAGCGCCGAAATCTCGGCCACGCGCGGCGTGCCGATGGGACACGATTGCGTCTCCCCGGCGAAGCACTCGGCCTTCTCCACGCCGGTCGAACTGCTGCAGTTCATCGCCCGGTTGCGCGAACTGTCGGGCGGCAAGCCCACCGGCTTCAAGCTCGCCATCGGCCATCCCTGGGAATGGTTCGGCATCGCCAAGGCCATGCACGAGACCGGCCTGCTGCCGGACTTCATCGTGGTGGACGGCGCGGAAGGCGGCACCGGCGCGGCGCCGGCGGAATTCATCGACCACGTCGGCGTGCCGATGCACGAGGCGCTGCTGCTGGTCCACAACACGCTGGTGGGCCTGAACCTGCGCGATCGCGTGCGGGTCGGTGCGGCCGGCAAGATCATCAGCGCCTTCGACATCGCCCGCACGATGGCCATGGGCGCGGACTGGTGCAATGCCGCCCGCGGCTTCATGTTCGCGCTGGGCTGCATCCAGTCGCAGAGCTGCCACAACGACCGGTGCCCCACGGGCGTCGCCACCCAGGACCCCGCGCGCTGGAAGCACCTGGACGTGGGGGACAAGTCGGTACGCGTGCAGCAGTTCCACGACAACACCCTGAAGGCCCTGCGCGACATGCTGTGCGCGGCGGGCCTGGACCACCCGCAGCAGCTGGGGCCGGAACACATCCTGCGCCGGGTGTCGCCGGTCGAAGTGCGTTCGCTGGCGTCGCTGTACCGGTTCCTGGAGCCGGGGGAACTGCTGGACCGGGTGCCGGCGCATGCGGTGTTCCGCGACTTCTGGGCCGAGGCGCGCAGCGATGCGTTCGCGCCGCCGCGGCGGGTCAGCGCCCTGTGCGACACCAAGGATCGCTGAAGCCGGTGCGTTGACCGGCTCCCCGGTCCCCGTTTATCATGCGCGCCCCGACGAATTCGGGCGGTTAGCTCAGCGGTAGAGCACTGCTTTCACACGGCAGGGGTCACAAGTTCGAAACTTGTACCGCCCACCAGTTCCAGCGAGAAGCCCGGCCTTGGCCGGGCTTTTTCGTGTCCGGCGCCCGGCGTTCGAGCCTGCGCCGGCGGTGAATCCGCCAGGCTCCGCGCAAGGGCCGTAACGGACCCCATAAGTGCTTGTTTCTCGGGCCGAAAAGGTCGGTTGGGCGCGCCCGTTGTGATACACTCCGCAGGTTGCAGAACCCGCCGGAATCCCCGCCTGTCGCTGCCTCGCTGGCCCACGCCGGCTAGGCCCGTTTTGGCCCGGATTCAGGCCCGAGACAATCAGCGAAACACGGAACCCGAATGGCCGAGACCGCCAAGGAAATCATCCCCGTCAACCTCGAAGACGAGATGCGTCGCAGCTATCTCGATTACGCGATGAGCGTGATCGTGGGGCGCGCGCTCCCGGATGTCCGCGATGGCCTGAAGCCCGTCCACCGGCGCGTCCTGTTCGCGATGAACGAACTGGGCAACCACGCCAACAAGCCGCACGTGAAGTCCGCCCGCATCGTCGGTGACGTGATCGGTAAGTACCACCCGCACGGCGACCAGTCGGTCTACGACACGCTGGTGCGCATGGCGCAGCCGTTCTCGCTGCGCTACATGCTGGTCGACGGCCAGGGCAACTTCGGCTCGGTCGACGGCGACGCCGCGGCGGCCATGCGATACACCGAAGCGCGCATGGCGCGGCTCACCCACGAGCTGCTGGCCGACATCGACAAAGAGACCGTCGATTTCCAGCCCAACTACGATGAGAAGGAACAGGAGCCGACGGTCCTGCCGACGCGCTTCCCGAACCTGCTGGTCAACGGTTCGGCCGGCATCGCGGTGGGCATGGCGACCAACATCCCGCCGCACAACCTCTCGGAAGTGGTCAACGGCCTGATCGCGCTGATCGACAATCCGGAGCTGGATGTCGACGGGCTGATGCAGTACATCCCCGGCCCGGACTTCCCCACCGGCGGCATCATCAACGGCACCGCCGGCATCGTGGCGGGCTACCGTACCGGCCGCGGCCGCGTGCGCATGCGCGCCAAGGCCGACATCGAGGTCAACGACGACAACGGCCGCGAGTCGATCATCGTCACCGAGATCCCGTACCAGGTGAACAAGGCGCGGCTGATCGAGAAGATCGCCGAGCTGGTGAAGGAGAAGAAGCTCGAAGGCATCAGCGAGCTGCGCGACGAGTCCGACAAGGACGGCATGCGCATCTATATCGAGGTCAAGCGCGGCGAATCCGCCGAGGTCGTCCTCAACAACCTGTACCTGCAGACGCCGATGGAGTCGGTGTTCGGCATCAACATGGTCGCCCTGGTCGACGGCCGCCCGCAGCTGCTGAACCTGAAGCAGATGCTGGAAGCGTTCGTGCGCCATCGCCGCGAAGTGGTGACCCGCCGGACCATCTTCGAACTGCGCAAGGCGCGCAACCGCGCCCACATCCTGGAAGGCCTGACCGTCGCGCTCGCGAACATCGACGAGATGATCGAGCTGATCAAGACGTCGGCCAACCCGCAGGAAGCGCGCGAGCGCATGCTGGCCAAGACCTGGGAACCGGGCCTGGTCGGTTCGCTGCTCGCCGCCGCCGGCGCCGAGGCCTCGCGTCCGGAAGACCTGCCTGCCGCGATCGGCTTCGTCGATGGCCGCTACCAGCTCAGCGAGGCGCAGGCCACGCAGATCCTGGAAATGCGCCTGCACCGCCTGACCGGCCTGGAGCAGGAAAAGCTGACCGAGGAATACCGCCAGTTGCTGGAGGTCATCGCCGGCCTGATCCGCATCCTCGAGAACCCGGACGTGCTGCTGCAGGTGATCCGCGACGAGCTGCTGAACGTCAAGGCCGAGTTCGGCGACGAGCGCCGCAGCGAGATCCGCCACAGCGAGGAAGACCTCGACATCCTGGACCTGATCGCGCCGGAAGACATGGTGGTGACGCTGTCGCATGCCGGTTACGCCAAGCGCCAGCCGGCCAGCGCCTACCGCGCGCAGAAGCGGGGCGGTCGTGGCCGGAGCGCGGCGGCGACGAAGGAAGAGGATTTCATCGACCAGCTGTGGCTGGTCAACACGCACGACACGCTGCTGACCTTCACCAGCCGTGGCCGGGTGTTCTGGCTGCCGGTCTACCAGCTGCCCGAAGCCGGCTCCAATGCGCGCGGCCGTCCGATCATCAACTGGATCCCGCTGGAAGCCGGTGAGAAGGTCCAGGCCGTGGTGCCGGTGCGGGATTACGAAGAGGGCAAGTTCGTCTTCTTCGCCACCAAGGACGGCACCGTCAAGAAGACCCCGCTGACCGAATTCGCGTTCAAGCTGGCGCGCGGCAAGATCGCGATCAACCTGGATGAAGGCGATGCCCTCGTCGGCGTGGCCCTGACCGACGGCGAGCGCGACATCATGCTGTTCGCGTCCAACGGCCGCGCGGTTCGCTTCTCCGAGGCGCTGGTGCGCGCCATGGGTCGTACCGCGACCGGCGTGCGCGGCATGCGCCTGGCCGAAGGCGCCGATGCCGAGGCGGAAGGCGAGCAGGACGAGGGCGAGGCGGATGGCGACACCGCGGCCCCGATCGCCGAAGCCGGTTCCGAGGTGGTCAGCCTGGTGGTCGTCGATGGCGACGGCGACATCCTGACCGCCAGCGAGCGCGGCTACGGCAAGCGCACGCCCGTGGCGGACTACCCGCGCAAGGGCCGTGGCACCCGCGGCGTGATCGCGCTGAAGACCACCGAGCGCAACGGCCGCCTGGTCGGCTCCATCCAGCTGTCCGATCACCATGAAGTCCTGCTGATCTCCGACGGCGGCACCCTGGTGCGTACCCGCGCGGCGGAAATCTCGCAGGTGGGCCGCAACACGCAGGGCGTCACCCTGATGCGCCTGGGCGAGGGCGAGACGCTGCAGGCGGTGGAGCGCCTGGATGCGTCGCTGGACGAGGACGAGGCGGTGGAAGGTGGCGTCGGCGCCTTGCCGGCCGCGCCCGACGCCAGCGAAACCGCTCCGGAGGCCTGATCGAACCCGGAGGCGTGCGGGCGATGACCCCGCCGCCTCCATCCCTGCGTTCTATACTGCCGACACGACCACGGCAGGGAATGGCACATGGGATCGGTACATCGGAACAGGACGAACGCGCGTAGCCGCTGGGTGCGCGCGTTTTTTATTGCCTTGCTGGCCGCCACCGTACTGGCGGGCTGCAAACGCAATGAAACCGGACAGCTGCCCGAAGCGAGCGGCGAACCGATCAAGGCCGAGACGGCCAAGGTCGAGGGCTTCGCCCTGGTCGGCGCCTATCCCGACCAGCACGACGGCGACCTGGCG
Source organism: Pseudoxanthomonas sp. CF385 (assembly GCF_900104255.1). NCBI lineage: Bacteria > Pseudomonadati > Pseudomonadota > Gammaproteobacteria > Lysobacterales > Lysobacteraceae > Pseudoxanthomonas > Pseudoxanthomonas sp. CF385. The sequence continues at coordinate 303,175 of NZ_FNKZ01000003.1, read as the reverse complement.
ATCGCGTTGGAGTTCAGCCGCCCCTTGGTCAGTTCCCAGGCGTTCGACGACCTGCTGGTGGTGAAGGACGCCAACGGCGCGGCGGTGAAGGGCAGCTGGGTGCTGGACGACAAGGGTCTCATCCTGCGCTTCCCGTCGGTGGAGGCAGCGAAGGACTACGACGTCACCCTGAAGGCGGGCCTGTCGGCGGCCGACGGCACGCGCCTGGGCAAGGACGACACGCGCAAGGTGCACACCGGCGAACTGGACCCCGCGGTGGGGTTCGCCTCGCAGGGCAGCGTGCTGCCGGCGCGCGAGAGCCGCGGCCTGCCGGTGGTGTCGATCAACGTGCCGGAAGTGGACGTGGAGTTCCTCCGCGTCAGCGAGAAGCAGCTGCCGAAGTTCTTCGCCGAGTACCAACGCGGCGGCCGCCGCGGCAGCTGGGATCTGGACAGCGAGTACGGCGACAACACGCCGATCGGCGAGCTCGCCGAACCGGTCTATCTCAACCGCTTCGTGCTGGGCGGCAAGCCCAACGAACGCGTGCTGACCTACCTGCCGATCCAGGACATCCGCGAACTGCAGGACCCGGGCCTGTACTTCGCGGTGATGAAGCGCACCGGCAAGTTCGCCGGCGAATTCGAGACCGCATTCTTCACCGTCAGCGACATCGGCCTGCACACGCGCGCGTACAAGGACACGCTGTTCGTGCATACCGCGTCGCTGCAGGACGGCGCGGCCATCGGCGGCGTCGAGCTGAAGGTCCTGGATGCGCGCGGTGAGGCGGTGCTGACCGGCAAGACGGACGGCAACGGCAACGCGCTGTTGAAGTACGCCCTGGACGCCGGCCACGTGCTGGTCGCCACGCGCGGCAAGGACGTGTCCATGCTGCCGTTCAACCAGCCGGCGCTGGACCTGTCCGAGTTCGCCGTGGCCGGGCGCGAGCAGGCCTGGTTCGATGTGTTCGCCTGGTCCGGCCGCGACCTGTACCGGCCCGGCGAAACCGTGCGCATCTCCGCCCTGCTGCGCGACCACGACGGCAAGCCCGTGCCTGCGCCGAAGCAGGGCGGCGGCCAGCCTGTGTTCCTGCGCCTCAAGCAGCCGGACGGCAAGGTATTCCGCGAAACCCGCCTGCAGGCGGGCGCGCAGGGCTATTTCAGTTTCGAGCAGGCGATCCCGGTGGAAGCGCCGACCGGTCGCTGGCAGGTGGAATTCCGTACCGATCCGGCCAGCAAGGAGGCGGTGCAGGGCATGACGCTGCGCATCGAGGAATTCCTGCCCGAGCGCATGAAGCTGGATCTGGATACGGCGCGGCCCGTGCTGAAGCCGGGCGAGCCGCTGAAGCTCAAGGCCACCGCCGCCTATCTGTACGGAGCGCCCGCCAGCGGCAACCGCTTCACCGCCAAGCTGGCGGTGGCGGTGGAACAGCATCCGCTGGAACAGTTGCCGGGCTACTTCTTCGGCGACCCCACCCTGGAGCTGCCGAAGGACGCCAAGGACGTCATCGATGCGACGTTGCCCGAGAACGGCGTGCTGCAAGAGGACATCGCACTGCCCGCAGAAGCCAAGCCGCGCAGCACCATCGCCGCGATCGTGTCCGGCAGCGTCTACGAGACCGGTGGCCGCACGGTGAACCGCACGCTCAAGCGGGTGCTGTGGCCGGCGGATGCGCTGGTCGGCATCCGTCCGCTGTTCGACGACACGGACGGCGCCGATGCCAACGCCAATGCCGCCTTCGAGCTGGTGCGCGTGGACGCGGCAGGCAAGCCGCAGCCGGCGAAGGGCCTGAAGGCCACGCTGGTGCGCGAGCTGCGCGACTACCACTGGAACTACGACGAGGACGGCGGCTGGGATTACGACTTCACCCGCCGCTTCGAGAACAAGGACACCCGCACGCTGGAGATCGGTACCGGTGCGGCGAAGATCGATTTCCCGGTGGAGTGGGGCGAATACCGGCTGGATGTGTTCGATCCGGCCACGGGCCTGACCACGCGCTATCCGTTCCGCGCGGGCTGGAGCTGGGACGACCAAAACCGTGGCCTCGACGCGCGCCCCGACAAGGTCAAGCTGGCCCTGGACAAGACCGGCTACAAGGCGGGCGACACGCTCAAGGTCACCGTCACGCCGCCGCACGCCGGCAAGGGCCTGCTGATGGTGGAAGCCGACCGCATGCTGTACGTGCAGGCGATCGAGGCCAAGCCGGGCAGCACGTTCTCGATTCCGGTCACCAAGGAATGGGAGCGCCACGACGTCTACGTCACCGCGCTGGTGTTCCGTGGCGGATCGGCCCCCAGCAAGATCACCCCGGCGCGCGCCGTCGGCGTGGCGCACGTGCCGATGGACCGTCGCGACCGTCGCGTCGCGGTCGGCCTGTCGGTGCCGAAACAGATGCGTCCGGAGCAGGACCTGCGGGCCAGCGTCAGCGTGCCGGAACTCGCTGGCCAGACGGCGCACGTCACCGTGTCCGCGGTCGACGTGGGCATCCTCAACATCACCCGCTTCCCGGTGCCGGACGCCAACGCGCAGTTCTTCGCCCAGCGGCGCCTGGGCGTGGATGCCTACGACATCTACGGCCGCGTGATCGAGAGCTTCGAGGGCGGCAGCGCGAAACTGCGTTTCGGCGGCGACATGGCGCTAGCGGCACTGCCGCAGGCGAAGCGTCCCACCTCGCGCGTGCAGACGGTGGACCTGTTCTCCGGGCCGGTGAAGCTGGACGGCAAGGGCAACGCGCGGATCGCGCTTAAGGTGCCCGATTTCAACGGCACGCTGCGCGTGTCTGCGCTGGTCTATTCGGATACGCGCTACGGAAATCGCGACCGCAAGACCGTGGTGCGCGCACCGATCGTGGCCGAAGCCAGCCTGCCGCGCGTGCTCGCACCGGGCGACAAGAGCACGGTAACCCTGGACGTGCAGAACTTCACCGGCAAGACCGGTGCGTTCAAGGTGCTGGTCAACGGCGAGGGGCCGCTGGACATCGGCGAGGGCAGCCGCAGCGCCGACCTCGCCATCGATGCCAAGCGCACGCTGACGTTCCCGATCACCGCGGGCGAGGGCTACACCACGGCGCAGGTCCGCGTGCGTGTCGAAGGCAACGGTTTCAAGGTGGACCGGCGCTACGACGTTCCGGTGCGGGCGGGTTGGCCGGCGGTGCTGCGCTCGCGCACGCAGGTGCTGGACAGCCTGGCGCCTGTGGAGATGGGCGCAGGCTTCGCCGACGGGCTGATGCCGGGTTCGGTGACGGCGCGCATGACCGTCAGCGCATTGCCGCCGATCCCGTTCGCCAGTGCATTGAAGGGCGCCCTGGAATATCCGTATGGGTGCGCCGAACAGACCACCAGCAAGGGCTATGCGGCGCTGGAACTCGACGACGCCACGGCGAAGCTGCTCGGTATCGAGGGCCTGGAGGCGAAGAAGCGTCGCGAACGCATGGAAGGCGCGTTCGGTCGCCTCGCCTCGATGCAGGTCGCCAATGGGCATTTCTCGATGTGGGGCAACGACGACTACGTCAATCCTGGCCTGACGCCGTACATCGCCGAGTTCCTGCTGGACGCGCGCGAAGGCGGCTTCGCCGTGCCGGACGCCGTGCTGCAGAAGGCGCTGACCCGCCTCAACGAGGACCTGCTGGCCGGAGGCGCGCAGTTCTACGGCTACGACCGGCGCGACCATCTGAAGTTCGCCAACCAGGCCTATGCCGGCTACGTGCTCGCGCGGGTCAACCGTGCGCCGCTGGGTACGCTGCGCGCGCTGTACGACAACGAGCGCGGCAAGACGTTGACCGGTCTTCCGCTGGTGCATCTGGGCATCGCGCTGACGCTGCAGGGCGATCGCAACCGCGGCGCCAAGGCGATCGCGGAAGGCTTCGCCAAGACCGGCGACCGACCGGAGTACCTGGGCGACTACGGCACCAAGCTGCGTGACGATGCGCTGATGATCGCGCTGGTGCACGAACGCAAGCTGGCCAAGCCCGAGTACGACCGCCGCGCGATCTCGCTGGGACGCGAACTGGACGCGCGCCGCAACAGCGGCTGGTTGTGGCTGAGCACGCAGGAGCAGGTGGCGTTGGCGCGGCTGGGCAAGGCGTTGATGGTGGACCAGAAGAAGCTGGTCTCGGGACAGTGGAGTATCGGTGGCGACGCGGAGGCTGTGGCGCCGGTGCGCCTGTTCGGTCGCAGCGTCGATCACGCCGCGCTGGCCCGGGGCGTGCGTTTCGTGCCGGAAGGCTCGCCGCCGCTGTACGCCTCGCTGGATGTGGCCGGCATCCCGCGCAGCGCGCCTGCGCCGGATAACCGCCAGATCGGGATCGAGCGCCGCTACTACACGACCGATGGCCAGGAGTGGAAGGGGGGCGCGCTGAAGGAAGGCGAGGCGCTGATCGTGCGGGTGGGCATCACCGCGAACGTGGCGATGCCTGATGCATTGTTCACCGACCTGCTGCCGGCCGGCCTCGAGATCGAGAACTTCAACCTGGGCGACGCCAAGCAGTGGGCCGAGGTGGTGGTGGATGGCATCGCCATCAGCGATCGCGGCAGCGCTGCCGACGTCAAGCACGAGGAGTTCCGCGACGATCGCTACGTGGCGGCGCTGAAGCTGGATCGTGGCGGCACGGCGAAGCTCTTCTACCTGGTCCGTGCGGTCACGCCCGGTACGTACACGGTGCCGCCGTCGCTGGTCGAGGACATGTACCGTCCCGACATCCGCGGTGTCGGCAAGGCATCGCCGGCGACGCTGACGGTGGTGCAGCCGTGAGGGACACGCCTTCTCCCCGCATGCGGGGAGAAGGAGCCCGTACGGGATGAAGGACGCAGCACGCTTCGGATCCGCGCGTGAGCGCATCGCGAAAGGCCTGCATCGCGCACGCCGGCTGTTGCCGTGGTTGCGTTGGGGTACCGTCGCCGTACTCGTGACGGTGCTCGTGCTCGACCTCGCGTTCCCGCCCCCGCTACCGAAGACGCGCGACACCAGCACGCTCGTCGTCGCGCGCGACGGCACGCCGCTGCGTGCCTTCGCCGATCGTGAGGGCGTGTGGCGCTATCCCGCCTCGGTGGACACGGTGTCGCCGCTTTATCTGCAGGCGCTGCTGAGCTACGAAGACCGTTGGTTCTGGCGGCATCCGGGCATCAATCCCTGGGCACTGGTGCGCGCGGCGGGCCAGTTCGTCCGCCATGGCCGCGTGGTATCCGGCGGATCGACGCTCACCATGCAGGTCGCGCGCATGCTGGACCGGCACTCGCGCACGCCGTGGGGCAAGGCCAAGCAGATGTTGCGGGCGGTGCAGCTGGAGGCGCACCTGTCCAAGCGCGAGATCCTGACGCTGTACCTGGAGCGCGCGCCGTTCGGCGGCACCATCGAAGGCGTCGAAGCGGCCAGCTGGGCGTATCTGGGCAAGCCGGCGTCGCGCTTGTCGCACGCCGAAGCCGCGCTGCTCGCGGTGCTGCCGCAATCGCCCAGCCGGCTTCGCCCCGATCGCCATCCCGAGGCCGCGCAGGTGGCGCGCGACAAGGTGCTGCAGCGCATGGCCGATCTCGGCGTCTGGTCGCCCGCGGAGGTGGAAGACGCCGGCATCGAGCCGGTCGTCGCGCGTGCCCTGCAACCGCCGTTGCAGGCGGCATTGCTGGCGGAGCGGCTCCGACGGGAGCAGCCGCGCGCGGCGCGGATCGTGTCGACGCTCGATGCAGGCCTGCAGCGCACCCTGGAAGAGCGCGTGCAGGGCTATTTCTCGACGCTGCCGCCGCGCACCTCGGCGGCGCTGCTGGTGGTCGACAACGCCACGATGGAAGCGCGCGCCTACGTGGGATCGGTGGCGTTCGGCGACCGGGAGCGGCTCGGCCACGTCGACATGGTGCAGGCATGGCGGTCGCCCGGCTCGACGTTGAAGCCCTTCCTGTACGGCCTGGCGCTGGACGATGGCCTCATCCATTCCGAAAGCCTGCTGGTCGACGCGCCGCAGGCGTTCCATGGCTACCGGCCCGGCAACTTCGACGCCGCGTTCAACGGACCCGTCAGTGCGGCCGATGCCTTGCGTCTTTCGCTCAACGTGCCCGCAGTGGACCTGCTGGACCGCGTCGGGCCGGATCGCTTTTCCGCGCGACTGGCCAACAATGGCCTGGTGTTGCGCTATCCGCGCGGCGCCAAGCCCAATCTGTCGCTGATCCTCGGCGGCACCGGCGCGCGCCTGGAAGATCTCGTCGGTGCGCATGCGGCCCTGAATCGCGACGGGTTGTCGGGCAGGGTGCGCTATACGACGCAGGATCCGCCTTCGGACCGCCGACTGCTGTCGCCGGGCGCGGCCTGGATCATCCGCGAAGTCCTCGAAGCGCACCCACGACCCGGCTATGGCAGCGGCGTACTCGACACCGGCCTGCGGCCGCGCGTGGCGTGGAAGACCGGCACCAGCTACGGCTTCCGCGATGCCTGGGCGTTGGGCGGGACGCGCCGCTATACGGTCGGCGTGTGGGTAGGGCGCCCCGATGGCACGCCGTTGCCGGGACAGTACGGGGCGGTCACCGCGCTGCCGCTGATGTTCGAAGTGATCGACAGCCTGCCGCGCGCGCGCGGCGACGCCGAGCCGCGGGCCCGACCCGCCGACGTCGCGGCGACCGACATCTGCTGGCCCCTGGGTCTGCCGCCGGAAGCCGATGCGCCTTCGCTATGCCAGCGCAAGAGAGAGGCGTGGACGCTGGGGGGCAACGTGCCGCCGACGTTCGCCGAGCGCGATGCGCGGTTGTGGAGCGTGGGGCGCGAGCGTTTCGACATCGACGCGCGAAGTGGCCTGCGCCTGTCCGCCGAATGCGCGCGCGGGCATGAGGTAGGCAGCTCGGAGATCGCGCGCTGGCCGGCGCTCGCATCACCGTGGCTGCCGGCGCAGACGCGGGCGGCCTCCCGGCTCCCGCCGCTGTCGCCCGATTGCCAGCCCGATGGCCGTGATGCCACCGAGGAACTGCGCATCGAAGGCCTCAGCGATCGCGCCACGCTCGCCCGCGCGCCGGGCAGTCCGCATGGCGTGCGGCTGCAACTGCGCGCGCTCGGAACGGAATCGCGCATCCAGTGGTTGCTGGATGGCCGCTGGATCGCGGAAACGCAGGGCGCCCAGGCCTTCCAGCGGGATTTCGGGGAGCCTGGCGAACACCAGCTCACGGCGCTTGCCGGCAGCGGTGCGTGGACGAGGGTGCGGTTCGAAGTACTGCGCTAGGGAGCCCGTACCCGTGATGGCGGGGCCATCGCGGGTGGAGGCGCATCAGCCAAGCTGCTCGAGCATGTGCTCCGCACCCGAGACCTTGTATTCGCCCGGCGCTTCGACGAAGACGTGCTTCACCACGCCGTCTTCCGCATACAGGGAGAAGCGCTTGGCGCGCACGCCCATGCCGTAGGCGCTGGCGTCCATCTCGAGGCCCAATGCCTTGGCCAGGTCGGCGTTGCCGTCGGCCAGCATCTGCAGGCCGTCGGGCACGTGCTGGGTCTTGCCCCAGGCCTGCATCACGAACGGGTCGTTCACCGACACGCAGAACACCTCGATGCCGCGCTTGCGGAATTCCTCGAAGTGCTGCACGTAGCTCGGCAGGTGCTTCTCGGAGCAGGTCGGGGTGAACGCGCCGGGCACGGCGAACAGCACCGCCTTGCGGCCATCGAACAGGGCGATGGTGTCCACCGTCTCCACGCCCTCGCGGATGCGCTTGAGGGTCACTTCGGGAATGCGCTCGCCAACCTGGATGCTCATCGGACTGCCTGGTAGTGGGGGTATGCGATCCAGTGTAGCGCGCCGGCGTCGCGCCACCGTGACTGCGCCGCCTCCACGCCGCCGGCACCGCGGGCGATTAGAATTGCGCGGTGGCGCCCGCCGGTGCGGGCCGCCTCCGGAGACGGCGGAGTTCGCATGCAGTTCAAAGACTATTACGCGGTGCTGGGCGTGGAACCTTCGGCCGGTGACGCGGAGATCAAGACCGCCTACCGGCGCCTTGCCCGCAAATACCATCCGGATGTCAGCAAGGAAGCCGGCGCCGAGGATCAGTTCAAGGCCGTGAACGAGGCCTACGAGGCGCTGCGCGATCCGCAGAAGCGCGCCGCGTACGACCAGCTGCGCGCGCGTGGCTACCGTCCCGGCGAAGAATTCCGTCCGCCGCCTGATTTCGGGCGCGGCGGGCCGGGCTCGCAGGAGTTCGATTTCGAAGAGATCTTCGGCGGCGCGGGCGGCGGCGGGGGCGGTGCGGGCTTCAGCGATTTCTTCGAAGGCCTGTTCGGCCGGCGCGGCCGCGCCGAGCAACCTTCGCAACGCGGACCCCAGGGGCCGCGCGATTCGCGGGCCAAGCTCGCGGTGCCGCTGCAGGCGGTGCATGACGGCGGCAGCGTGCGCGTCAACGTCAACGGTCGCCAGCTCGATGTCCGGGTGCCGACCGGGGTGAAGCCGGGCCAGGTCATCCGGCTTGCCGGGCAGGGCAGCCAGGGCGGCAACCTGCTGCTGGAAGTGGAGTACGCGCCGCATCCCCAATTCGAGGTCGACGGCCGCAACATCATCCACGTGTTGGCGCTGACGCCGTGGCAGGCCGCGCTGGGCGCTTCGCTCAGCGTGCCAACGCTGGGCGGTGCGGTGGAGCTGAAGATCCCGCCGGATTCGGATTCCGGGCGCAAGCTGCGCCTGCGTGGCCGCGGCCTGCCGGGCACGCCGCCGGGCGACCAGATCGTCGAACTGGAAATCACCGCGCCGCGCGCGGAGACCGACGAACAACGCAAGGCGTACGCCGCCTTGGCCAGCGCGTTCGGCGAATGATGCGGCCGGCCTGGCGAAATAATCGCCAGGCCGCTTGACAGCCCCGGCCGGCAAGGCCGCGCGACGCTTATCCACAGATTGGTGCAGTACTCATCCACACCCGGTGTGGACAACGTGGAGCGTTTGCGTGGGCCAAAAAAAAACCACGCCACCCGAAGGTGGCGTGGCCGGCGACGAGGAAGTCGCTTACTTGACCTGCTTGGCCGCCGGCGCAGCTGCCGGTGCCGTCAGGCCGCGCTTCTCCAGCAGCGGCTCGATCTTCGGATCGTGGCCGGCGAAGTCGCGGAACAACTTCATCGCGTCCTGGCTGCCGCCCTGCGAGAGCAGCGTCTTACGGAAATGGTCGCCGTTCTCGCGCTTCAGGCCACCGTGGCTCTTGAACCACTCCACGCTGTTGGCGTCCAGCACTTCGGACCAGATGTACGCGTAGTAGCCGGCCGAGTAACCGCCCATGATGTGGCTGAAGTAGGGCGTCTTGTAGCGCGGCGGCACCGGTGCGTAGTTGATGCCGTCGGCGGTCAGCGCGGCGGCTTCGAACTTCATCACGCCGGCGGCGGCGGGGACCTGGTCGGCGGTGATCTGGTGCCAACGCTGGTCCAGCATCGCGGCGCCCAAGTACTCGGTGGTCTTGAAGCCTTCGTTGAACTTGGAAGCAGCGATCACCTTGTCCAGCAGCGCCTGCGGCAGCGGCTCGCCGGTCTTGTGGTGCTTGGCGTAGTTGGCCAGGATCGACGGCCAATCGGCCCACATCTCGTTGACCTGCGACGGGTACTCGACGAAGTCGCGCGGCACGCTGGTGCCGCTGAAGTACGGGTACTTCACGTCGGAGAACATGCCGTGCAGCGCGTGGCCGAACTCATGGAACGTGGTGGTCACTTCGTCCCACGTCATCAGCGTGGGTTCGCCCGCCGGCGGCTTCGGTACGTTCAGGTGGTTGGCGACCACCGGCTTGTCGCCGCTCAGGCCCGACTGCGACACGTAGGAGTTCATCCACGCGCCGCCGCGTTTGGAGTCGCGCGCGTACGGGTCGAAGATGAAGATCGCCAGCGGCGAACCGTCGGCGTTGAACACATCGTAGGTCCAGGTGTCGGCGTGATACTTCGGCAGGTCCGTGCGTTCCTTGAAGGTCAGGCCGTACAGCTGGTTGGCGGCGAAGAACACGCCGTTCTCCAGCACGTTCTTCATCTCGAAGTACGGCTTGAGCTGCGACTCGTCGAAGTTGTACTTCGCGGCGCGGACCTTCTCGGAGTAGAACGCCCAGTCCCACGGTTCCAGCGCGAAGGTCGGCTGGCCCTTGGCCTTCTGCTCCTGGTCGATCATGGCCTGCAGGTCGGCGGCCTCGCGCTTGGCGTTGGCCACGGCGGCCGGCGCCAGCTTGCCCAGCATCGCGTTCACCGCTTCCGGCGTGCGCGCGGTCTGGTCTTCCAGGCCGTAGGCGGCGTGGTTGGGATAGCCGAGCAGCTTCGCGCGGTCGGCGCGCAACTTCATGATGCGCGAGACCAGTGCGGTGGTGTCGAATTCGCCGCCATGGCTGCCGCGCGCGACCGAGGCCTCGTGCAGGCGCTGGCGCAGCGCGCGGTCGGTCAACTGCGATTCCGGCGGCTGGCCGGTGGTGTTCAGCAGGGTCAGCACGTACTTGCCTTCCAGGCCGCGCTTCTTGGCGACGTCGGCAGCGGTGGCGATCTGCGCTTCGGTCAGGCCGTCGAGCTGCTTCACGTCGTCCACGACCACGGCCGAGGCGTTCACGTCCTTCAGCACGTTGTCGCTGAAGGTCGTGGCCAGCGAAGCCAGTTCGCCGTTCATCGTCTTCAGCGTCGCCTTGTCGGCGTCGTTGAGGTTAGCGCCCGAGCGCACGAAGCTGGTGTGGTAACGCTCGATCAGGCGCACGCCCTCGGCGTCCAGGCCCAGGTCGTTGCGCTTTTCGAACAGCGCCTTGATGCGCGCGAACAGCTTCGGATTCAGGCTGATGGCATCGCCGTGGGCGGCGAACCTGGCCGAGTAGTCCGCGCGCAGCTTGTTGCGCGCGTCGTTGGTGTCGGTCCCCACCAGGTTGAAGAACACGGTGGTGGCGCGGTCCAGCACCTGGCCGCTCTTCTCCATCGCGATGATGGTGTTCTCGAAGGTGGGCGCGGCCGGGTTGTTGGCGATGGCGTCCATTTCCTTCAGCTGCTCGGCCATGCCGGCATCGAAGGCGGGTGCGAAATCGCTGTCCTTGATCTTGTCGAACTGCGGGTAGTGCAGCGGCAGCGGGCTTTCGGCGAAGAAGGGATTGGCGGCCTGGGCGGCCTGGGTGGCCGGCGTGGCGGCCTGGCTGTAGGCGGGCATGGCGAGTCCGAGGGTCGCGGCGAGCGCGATGGCGAGGCGGGTGGTCATGTAGCACGACATCCTGACGGGTAGACATCCAAGGGTAACCCAGGGGGTGGGGCCGGACCCATGACGAAAGGCATGGGCATGCCCCCGGAAAGCCCGTCAATCTGCGGCAGAATGCCTCGAGCGCCCCTTGTCGGAGAGTCCCGTGAAGCCTGTCCTTGCTTTCTGCTGCGCGCTGCTGCTGGCGCCTTCGGCGATGGCCGCCGAGACCCTCAAGTACGTCGCGCTGGTGGATGGCGGAAAAAAGGCGGGCGAACAGACGGTCACCACCGGCGATGACGGCGTCACCCGGGTGGACTTCATCTTCAAGGACAACGGCCGCGGGCCGGAGCTGAAGGAGGAGTACCGGCTCGGCGCGGACGGCACCTTCCAGCGTTACCAGGTGAAGGGAGTCTCGACCTTCGGCGCGCCGGTGGACGAGACGTTCAGCCGTGACGGCGATCGCGGCCAGTGGAAGAGCACGTCCGACAGCGGCACGCATGCCTTCACCGGTACGGCGCTGTACACGCCTCTCGGCGGTACGCCGGCCACGACGTCCGTCGCACTGGCGGCGCTGGCCAAGCGCCCGGACGGCCGGTTGCCGCTGGTGCCGAGCGGCACGCTGACGCAACGCAAGCTCGCATCGATGGACATCCGCAGCGGTGCGCAGTCGCGCACGGTCGACCTGCTGGCGTTGACCGGCATCGGCTTCACGCCGTCGTTCGTGTGGGTGACGCGCGACGCCGAACCGCGCATGTTCGCCTTCATCTATCCGGGCTTCCTCCAGCTGATCGAAGACGGTTGGCAGGGCAGCGCCAACGCGCTGGAAACACGCCAGAAGACCGCCGAACGCGAGGCGCTGGTGGCGATGCAGCAACGCCTGGCGCATCCGTTGCCGGGCACCACGCTGATCCGCAACGCGCGGGTCTTCGACAGCGAGCGGGCGGTGCTGGGCGCGGCGTCGGACGTGGTCGTGCGCGACGGCAGGATCCTGTCGGTGTCGCCCGTGGGCGGGTCGAAGGTCGCCGCCGACGCGGTGGTGGACGCGGGCAACCGCGTGCTGCTGCCGGGGCTCTTCGACATGCATGCGCACGTCGGTGGCTGGGATGGCGGGCTCCAGATCGCGGCGGGCGTCACCAGCGTGCGGGACATGGGCAACGACAACGGGACCCTGCAGGAACTGATCGGGCAGGAGAAGGACGGCTCCCTGCTGCTTCCCCGGATCATCCCGGCAGGGTTCATCGAAGGGGAAGGCGAGCACTCCGCGCGCAACGGGTTCGTGGTGAAGGACCTGGCCGGCGCGAAGCGGGCCATCGACTGGTATGCCGACCACGGTTACCCGCAGATCAAGATCTACAACTCGTTCCCGAAGGCGATCCTGCGCGACACCACCGCGTACGCGCACCAGCGCGGCCTGCGGGTCAGCGGCCACGTGCCCGCCTTCCTGCGCGCGCAGGACGTGGTGGAACAGGGCTATGACGAGATCCAGCACATCAACCAGCTGCTGCTGAACTTCTTCGTCACCCCCGAGACCGACACGCGCACGCTGGCGCGCTTCTACCTGGTCGCGGAGAAGACCGATGGCCTGGACCTCGACAGCAAGCCGGTGCAGGACTTCATCGCGGAACTGGCGAAGAAGCAGATCGTGATCGATCCCACGCTGGCGACGTTCGAATTCTTCCACCAGCGCGAAGGACAGCTGTCGCCGATCGTGGCGGATATCGCCGACCACCTGCCGCCGGACGTGCAGCGCGGCCGGCGTGCGGCGGAGATGGACATCAAGGACGACGAGACCGGTGCGCGCTACAAGCGCAGCTTCGACAAGCTGGTGGAATTCACGGGGCGCATGTACCGGGCCGGCGTGCCGATCGTCGCGGGGACCGACGAACTGCCCGGCTTCACCCTCCAGCGAGAACTGGAACTGTACGTGCAGGCCGGCCTGACGCCCGCGCAGGTGCTGCAGGTGGCGACCTGGAACGGCGCCAAGTACTCGCGCACGCTGGAGGAGGCGGGCTCCATCACGCCCGGCAAGCGCGCGGACCTGGTGCTGGTGGATGGCGACCCGACGACGGACATCGCCGACGTGCGCAAGCTGGCGCTGGTGATCAAGGGCGGGCAGGCGTACTACCCGGCGGAGATCCACGAGGCACTGGGCATCGGCCCCTTCACCACGCCGGTGAAGCTGCAGCCCGTGCGGTGAGCGCCCGGGCCGGAGCGGAGCGCTACATCAGGATCTCGTAGCGGCGCCAGATCCAGCCCAGTTCGTACAGCAGCGCGACCACGGCGAACGCGCCATGGAAGCGGGGGTTCCGCGTCGTGGCCGCCACCAGGCTGCCGGCCACATAGGCCCCGTTGCGGACCCAGTACTCGGTACCTAACTGCTGCGCATAGGCGGTGCCCTTGATCAGGGTGTCGCCTGCGTCGACGACGAACATCAGGGCCAACAGGCCGAAGAACCACCGCCGGCGCCCGTAGTAGTACTCGCGGTAGCCGCCGCCTTCCGGCAGCGATTCCGGGAATACCAGGGCGCACAGCAGGTACAGCAGCAGCGCATACAGCGTGATGTAGAGGTAAAGGCTGAAATTCCAGTGCGCCTGGCGGGACAGGCTGAATTCCCACCACCAGAAATGCAGCAGGTAGACGAACATGAAGGCGGCCCAGACCAGGTGCACGCCGTAGATGCGGTGCGCGTTCGGCCGTTCCACCAGGCGCGCCACGTGGCGCAGCAGGTGCGTGAGGCCCAGGCCGACGACCATGCCCATCAGGATTCGGACATGGATATAGAGATTGGCGTGGCTGGCGGGATCGGCGGCTTCTTGCATGGGCAGCGTCCTGGATCCGTGGCGCGGCCACGGTAGCCGATCATCGGGCGCGTTGCACGGTGCCTTGCCCTGCACGCGCGGGCGGTGTCTGATAGCGCCTTTCCCGGAGAGCCCGCATGACCACTGCCTACGACTTTTCCGCCCAGGACATCGACGGCCGCGAGCGGTCGCTCTCGGAGTACCAGGGCAAGGCGTTGCTGATCGTCAACGTCGCGTCCAAGTGTGGCTTCACCCCGCAGTACACCGGACTGGAAGCCCTGTGGCGCGAGTTCGGCCCGCAGGGGCTGGTGGTGCTGGGCTTCCCCTGCGACCAGTTCGGCCACCAGGAGCCGGGCGACGAAGCCGAAATCCGCAGTTTCTGCTCGCTCAACTACGACGTGACGTTCCCGATGTTCGCCAAGGTCGACGTGAACGGCGATGCCGCGCATCCGTTGTGGAAATGGCTGAAGCAGGAGAAGAGCGGGCTGCTGGGCATCAGTGCGATCAAGTGGAACTTCAGCAAGTTCCTGGTCGGTCGCGATGGCCGGGTGCTCAAGCGCTACGCCCCTACCGATACGCCGGAATCCCTCGCGGGCGACGTCCGCAGCGCGCTCGCGTGAAACCGGTGCCCGGCGCGGCCGACGGTCCGTTGTTCCATATCGAGTTCGCCACGACGGACTACGGGCTGCGCGCCTGGGCGACGGGCGTCAACGGATCGCTGGACACGACGCTGGCGTACTGGCGCACGATCGCCGAAGAGGTGCGCCGGTCGCGCCCGAAGGCGCTGCTGGTCGTCGACGACATGGATGGCGAACCGCCACCGCCGGGACAGTTGCTGGAATTCATCCAGGCGATGCAGGGGCAGGGGATGGAGGCGGTGCGCATCGCTTACGTCGAGCGCCATGCCGAGCAACTGCCTCAGGTGGAATTCGCCGGGCTGTTGGCCAACGAACACGGATTCGACGCCCGGGTCTTCGCCGATGAAACAGCGGCGGCCCTGTGGTTGCGCTACGGCGAGCGCTGATCCAATCGCGCAGGACCCGCCGCAGCGAGCATGCGTTGCGTCAGGGGCGACCACACCTTCCATGCGTGGCCTCCTTCCACCACGACCACGTGGTCTTCCGGCAGCAGCTCCGCCAGCGGCGGCATGGCGCCCGCGAGTCGGTCCTGTGCGCCATAGCCCAGCCACACGCTACCCGTACGTCCTGCGTCGTGCTGCCATGACTGAAGGTGGCGCCAGAGCTCGCGCTGGTAGTTGTCGGCGTCCACTTCGGCGGGTGCGGGCCCGGGCTGCCACCGCGCCAGGCCGGCAGCGCGGATCTCATCGATGAGCGACCGCTTTCCCAGATACGGCGCCAGCAGGATCAGCCCGTCCGCCTCACCGGGGTAGGCGCGGTCGTACATCAGGCTGCCCATCCCGCCCATGGAGGCGCCCACCAGCCAGACCTCGCGGTAGCCGCGCTGGCGGGCCGGCCCGATCACTTCCTGGTGCAGGCGTTGCGGCGCGCGGCCCTGCATGTAGTACGCGAATCCGAGGCCCGTCAGCATCACGTCCGCGTCCGGCCATGCGGCCTGCACCGCAGGCGCGATGCCGCTGGCACGCAAGGCGGCAATGTCGTCACCGCGGCCGGGCAGCACCACGACCAGGCGGCTGGCCGGTCCGTCGGCGGGCACCAGCGCCTGCGGTATCGGCGCGCGCGCATCCCCGCCTCCCGGCAGGCAGGCACCGAGCATGGCCGTGGCGACGAACAGCAGGAGAAGCAGGCCTGCGCCTGGACGGGAAGGCGTCACGGTGCCTGGACTTCGCGTTGCAGCGCTTCTTCCGGCAACAGCTCGAGCAGTTCCTGCATGAAGGACTGCAGGACATTCTCCGAATAGCCGCGATGCCTCTGCACGATCACGCCGTCCTGGCCGATGATGAACATGTTGGGCAGGGCGGTGACGCCATAGCGATCGCTGACCACGCCCCGCTCGTCGTGCACGAAGGTGAGGTGCTGATCCTTGTTGGCGCGCAGGACGGCGTTGAAATCGCGCCGTGGCTCCTTGAAGTTGATCGCGATGACTTCCAGGTGCTCGCGACCCACGATCTCCTGCACCTTGGCCAGCATCGGCAGTTCGCGGCGACAGGGTCCGCACCACGACGCCCAGAACGTCACCACCACCAGCTTGCCCTGCAGGGCGCCGAGGTCGACGACGTTGCCGCCGCGATCCTTCAGGCCTATCGGGGGTGGCGTTTCGCCTATCCCGGGCTGCGGCACCGATTCGGCGGCGTGGGCACAGCTACTCACGGCCAGCAGGGCTGCCAGCCACAGGCGATGCATCATGCGCATGTCCTCCCCAGGACGTTGGGGCGAGGGTAGCACCTGTTGCGCGGTCCGGTGGCGGTCTCGCCGGGGCCGGGACCTACTTCTCCACGAAGGCGCGTTCGAACACGTACTGTCCCGCCGTGCCGATGCGCGGCGCGGCCGTGAAACCGCGGCCATCGAGCAGTGTCCGGAAGTCGGCCAGCATCTGCGGACTGCCGCAGATCATGGCGCGGTCGTGTTCCGCGTCCAGCGCCTCGATACCCAACGTCTCCATCATCTCGCCGCTGGCCATCAGGTCGGTCAGGCGCCCGCGGTTCGGGAAATCCTCGCGGGTCACGGCGGGGTAGTACAGCAGCTTCTCGCGGATGGTCTCGCCGAGGAACTCATGCTGCGGCAGTTCCTTCTCGAAATAGTCGCGATAGGCGAGGTCGTCCACGCTGCGCACGCCATGGGTCAGGATCACCTTGTCGAAGCGCTCGTAGGTTTCCGGGTCCTTGATCACCGACAGCCAGGGCGCCAGGCCCGTGCCGGTACCCAGCAGGTACAGGTGGCGGCCGGGGTGCAGGTCGCTGATCAACAGGGTGCCGGTGGGCTTGCGCCCGATCAGCACGCGGTCGCCGGGTTTGATGTGCTGCAGGCGCGAGGTCAGCGGGCCGTTGGCCACCTTGATGCTGAAGAACTCGAGCTGCTCTTCCCAGTTGGCGCTGGCGATCGAATAGGCGCGCAGCAGCGGCTTGCCGTCCACTTCCAGGCCGATCATCACGAACTGGCCGTTCTCGAAGCGGAAGCCGTCGTCGCGGGTGGTGGTGAAGCTGAAGTAGGCGTCCGTCCAGTGACGGACATCGAGCACCGTTTCGGTGCCGAACGCGGAGGACATGTGGGGGTCTTGGCTATCGAATCAACGGCCTATTGTAGCCGACGACGCCACGCCGGCCTTGATCGAACTCAATCGTGCTGCACGGGAACGCCCGTGTCCGGCTCCGGAACCCCATGGCCGCGCTGGTGGAAGTACAGCTGCTCGGCGAGGCGCCGCATGAAGGGCGTCCTCAGCGCCAGGTCGAATGGCGCATCGAACTGCGCGTGGTCGAAGGCCCAGCGCAGCGCGCGCTTGGTCCGGAAGGCCGGCACGGCATCCGTCGCGACGTGGACATCGCCCTCGCCGGGGTGCTGCAGGCGGCGCGCCATGGCCTCGCCCACCGCGCTGCCATGGCGCAGCCCGGCGTGGATGCCGCCGGCGGTGACCGGCGACACCATGCCCGCCGCATCGCCGGCGAGCAGGACGCGGCCCCGCTGCCGGAGATGGACCGGTCCGCCGCAGGGGATCAGGCCGGCGCGGATGCTGTCCGGACGCCGCGATGCCGGGAGTCCGGTCATGGCGGCGGTATGGCGGAGGAAGCCGTCGATGTCGGGCACGGCGGTCGAGCCGGGCAGATGCCGGCGCGCCAGTCCGGCCTGCACACCGGTCGGGGTCTGCGCCACCCAACCGATGTAACCCGGCGCGTACCGCTTGCTGATGAAGCAGTGCAGGGCATCCGGCTCGCGCAGGGCCACGCCATCGAATTCGTGTTCGACGCCCTGCAGCCAGCGGTCCACCTGTCCCAATCCCAAGCGCGCAGCCACTCGCGACTTGGCGCCATCCGCGCCGACCAGCCAGCGCGTCCGACCGATGCCCGGCAACCGCCAGTGCGCGCCTTCGCGCACCCCATCGCGGAACGGGGTACCCAGGCGCAGTGCGATGCCGCGCTGCACGAGGCCTTCGCCAAGCCAACGCATCAGGGCGGGTGTGTCCGTGGTGTAGAAACGGTAGCCCGGTGCGGCGAGCAGCACGCTCCTGAGGCTGGGCGCGTACAGCCGCGCATGCGGCACGGCGCGCACGAGCGCGGCGGGCAGTCCGGCGAGGCAGGGATGATGCAGGGCTTCGGCGACGAGAATGCCGGTCGTGTGGAGGCGTTCGCCCAGGTCGCGCTTGCGGTCGATCACGCAGACGCGTGCGCCGTGCCGTGCGAGCGCCTGCGCACAGGCGACACCGGCGAAGCCGGCGCCCACCACGATGACGTCGTAAGTCGTTTCCTGCATGTAGGCGGACGCCCGTTTTCCTTGGGCGTCCAACGTGCCGCGCAGGTGCGGAGTCGCCATGAAGCGACGGTGAAGCCAGCGGGCTCACCCTGCCTGCAAGAAGAAAGGCGCCCCGGAGGGCGCCTTCGCTTCACTCAACCGTGGCCGCCACCGCGCGGACCGCGCTGGCCTCCGCCACCGGGGCGTCCGCCCGGGCCGCGGCCGCCGGCAGGACGTCCACCGGGACGCGGCCCGGCATGCTGCGGCCGATTGCCGCCGCCACCAGGACGACCCTGCGGACGCGGACCGCGGGGCTGCTGGCCGTAGGGGTTGAAGCCGGGATTCGCGTGATCCGAGGGGAAGCTCGGCGCATTGCCGGGGTGGCCGTACGGGCGCGCCGCGCGCTGCGGCTTGCCCGCACCCGCACCCGCGCCCTGCGCACCCCGCGGGCCGCGCTCCGCGGCGAAGCCACCGCCGCGGTCGTTGCCGAAGCGATCGCCACCGAAGCCGCCGGCACCTGCGCCGGGGCCGCGCTTGCCCGCACTCCCGGGCTTGCCGCCCGCGCCGGGGCGCCCGCCGGGCTTGCCGCCGTAGGGCTTCTTCGGACCACCGGGACCGGCATTGCGATGACCGGCAGGACCGGTGTCCACGCCGTCCGGCACGTACCAGCTACGGAACGCGGCGGGATTGCCATCCGGCAGCGGCTTCGGGCCCTTCGGCGTGCGCTGCTTGAACGGCTTCTGCGATTGCTTGGCCGCTTGTTCGCCGCTGACGGTCAGGCCGCCGTGCGGCTTCTTGCCGCGACCGCGGCCGCGGTCTTCGCGGACGTGATCGAAGCGGCGCAGTTCGCGGCCTTCATCGGCCGTGTTGTGGCCGTTGACGTAGGCGCTGCCGCTGCGGCCGCCGCCCAGGTGAACGGTGGACTTGGAGGCCTTGCGCTGGCCGATGACCGGCTGCAGCGTGAGCGCGGCGGGCGCGCCGTCTTCCAGACCCAGATCCTTGCGCAGCGCCTCGACCTGCGCGTCGGCCAGTTCCTGCGACTGGCCGCGCAGCAGCGGCTGCGGCAGGCTGACTTTGCCGTAGCGCACCCGCTTCAGGCGGCTGACCTGGCAGCCCTGCGATTCCCACAGGCGACGCACTTCGCGGTTGCGGCCTTCCTTGACGACCACGCGGAACCAGTCGTGCGAGTCGGTGCCGCCGATGCGCTCGATCTCGTCGAACTTGGCCGGGCCGTCGTCCAGCGCCACGCCGCGGCGCAGGCGGTCGACGACGTTGTCCGGCACGCTTTCCTGGCCTTCCGGCGCGCGCACGCGCACCACGTACTCGCGCTCGACTTCGTACGACGGGTGCATCATCGCGTTGGCGAGTTCGCCGTCGGTGGTCAATACCAGCAGGCCGGTGGTGTTGATGTCCAGGCGGCCGATCGCGATCCAGCGCGCGCCCTTCAGCGCGGGCAGCGCTTCGAAGATCGTCGGACGGCCTTCGGGATCTTCGCGGGTGGTGACTTCGCCTTCCGGCTTGTTGTAGATCAGCACGCGGGCCGGTTCGGTCAACGCGCTGGCGACGAAGGTCTTGCCGTCGAGCTCGATCTTGTCGCCGGCCTTGATCGACAGGCCGGTCTGCGCGGTTTCGCCATTGACCTTGATCAGGCCATCGGCGATGCGCTGTTCCAGCGCACGGCGCGAGCCGAGCCCGGCCTGCGCCAGCACCTTGTGCAGGCGCTCTTCCAGGCGTGCCGCTTCGACCGGCGCGCTCTCACGCTTCAGGGACAGCTTGCCCAGCGTGGTTTTCTTCGGGGTGTTGCTCATTGCTTCTGCTCCGACGGTGCCCGGTCTTCCTCGTCGGAAGCAGCGGCGTCGTCATCTTGGGGGTGGGAGTCATCGGCATCGCCGGCGTCTTCGCCGGTCTCGTCCGATGCGTTGTCTTCGTTGTCGCCGTCGTCGTCCGACGCGGCGATATCGTCATCGCCGTTGCCGGCATCATCTTCATGCCCGTCCACCGGGGCATCGCCACTGGCGATGCTGACCGGCAGCGGTGCGCCGTCCAGCGGCAGCTGCGGTTCCAGTTCGCCGATGTCCCTGAGTTCGGACAGCGGCGGCAGTTCGTCCAGGCGCTTGAGCCCGAAATAATCCAGGAAACCCTTGGTGGTGCCGAACAGCGCCGGCTTGCCCGGCACGTCGCGATGGCCGACCACGCGGATCCATTCGCGCTCTTCCAGCGCCTGGATGATGTTGCTGCTCACCGCCACGCCACGGACCTGTTCGATCTCGCCGCGGGTGATCGGCTGGCGGTATGCGATCAGGGCCAGCGTCTCCAGGGTGGCGCGGGTGTACTTGGTCTTGCGCTCCGTCCAGAGCCGGGCGACCCAGCCGTGCACGTCGGCCTTGACCTGATAGCGATAACCGGACGCCACTTCGACCAGTTCCACGCCGCGGTCGGCGCAGGCGTCGGTCAGCTGCAGCAGGGCGGCTTCGACGCTGCCTTCCGGCGCCGGTTCCTCTTCTGGGAACAGGCCATGCAGCTGCGCCAGCGTCAGCGGCTGGGTGGCCGCCATCAGGGCGGCCTCCACGATGCGGTTGATGAGCGATTGATCCATGCGGTCCTGTCGTTCGGGCAGGCAGCGGGCGCGGGGCCGGCTGCGTCAGGGGGTGTCGTTGGCGGCGTCGGTGTCGTCGAACTCGCTGGAGAACTGCAGCGGTTCGTTGGTGTTGTTCAGCGCCAGCGACTTGACGTAGATCGGGGCGAGCGGCGCTTCCTGCACGATGTCGAGCAGCTGCTCCTTGGCCAGTTCCAGCATGGCCAGGAAGGTCACCAGCACGCCCAGCTTGCCTTCCTCGGCGGTGAACATGCTTTCGAAGCGGTGGAACTTGCCGTCCTCCAGCCGCGTCAGCACATCGCCCATGCGCTGGCGCACGCTGAGCGCCTCGCGCCGGATGGCGTGGCCGCTGAACAGCTCGGCGCGCTTGAGCACGTCGTGCAGCGCCAGCAGCATTTCCTTCAACTCCACCGGCGGCGGCAGCTTCACCGCCGCGCGGTCGGGCACGTCCGCGCTCACCGGCGTGGTGTCGCGGTCCTGGCGGGGCAGGGCGTCCAGGTCCTCGGCGGCCTGCTTGAAGCGTTCGTATTCCTGCAGGCGGCGCACCAGCTCGGCGCGCGGGTCGCCTTCGTCGCCTTCCTCGGAGACCGGCCGCGGCAACAGCATGCGCGATTTGATCTCGGCCAGGATGGCGGCCATGACCAGGTACTCGGCCGCCAGCTCGAACCGCAGCTCCTGCATCACATTGATGTAGTCCACGTACTGCCGGGTGATCTCGGCGACGGGGATGTCCAGGATGTCCAGGTTCTGCCGGCGGATCAGGTACAGCAGCAGGTCGAGCGGGCCCTCGAAGGCGTCGAGGATGACTTCCAGCGCGTCCGGCGGGATGTACAGGTCCTGCGGGATCTGCAGCACCGGCTGCCCATGCACGACCGCCAGCGGCATTTCCTGCTGCTGCGGATGCGTGGACGGGTTGGACGGAGTCGCGTCGGACGCGAGTTCTGGGCTCATCAAGAAACAGCCATCGTGCTAATCACAGCCTCGGCATGCGTAGGGCGCGCGGCAGGGGCGGCGCGGTTCCGGCAATGCGCTAACAACATCATGCGTCGCAGGGCGAACGCTTCCCTTAAAGCAACCAGCAATGCACACCGCGGGGGCCGCGGGGGCGGACAGCGAGAGGTCGTCGGGCGCGGGCGGGTGGGGGCAGCGAATCGAACGTCCCGGTGTCCCCGTGGAGGGGTGGGCGGACCGTGGTGGCCGGTGCCTCCCCTGGACGGGCCGCTGCTTCCGGCCGTGCAATGGAAGACAGGGTAAGCGCTGGCCGGGACCGTGTCCAGCGCCGTACGGCGGAGGCGCACGTACAATTCAGGCTTCGACTCGGGAGTGAAGACCATGTGGTATGCCATTGAAGGCCATGACGCGGCCGACGTCCTGACCAAGCGCCTGGAGGCCCGCGCGGCCCATCTGGCCCGGCTGACGGCCCTGCGCGACGAAGGGCGCCTGCTGCTGGCCGGCCCCTGTCCGGCCATCGATGCCGAGGATCCGGGCCCGGCCGGTTTCAGCGGCAGCATCGTGATCGCCGAGTTCGACTCCCTCGAGGAGGCGCGGACCTGGGCCGACGCGGACCCGTATGTCGCGGCCGGGGTCTATGCCCGGGTGGACGTGCGCCCGTTCCGCAAGGTCCTGCCGTGACCCGGATCGAGCGCATCCGCGCGGCGCTGCAGGAGGCCCTGCAGCCGGTCGCGCTGGCGGTGGTGGACGACAGCCACAAGCATGCCGGGCACGAGGGTGCCCGCGATGGGCGTGGCCATTTCACCGTACGGGTCGTCAGCCCGGTGTTCGCCGGCAAGCCGCCGCTGGCCCGCCACCGCGCGGTCTATGCCGCCCTGGGCGAGATGATGCAGACCGACATCCACGCGCTGGCCATCGAGGCCCGGACCCCGGACGAGGCGGGCTGAGCCGGGTCGCGTTTTCCGGCACTGCGGCATGCAGTGCGCTGTGAAAACGTTTACATTCGCCCCCTTTCGTATCGCCGGGAGGGCGCCATGACCCGTAACCACCACCCCCTTGCTCCCACACCCCTGCGGGTCGGCCTGCTGGCCGCGCTGCTTGCCGCCCCCGTCGCGGCCAAGCCGCCGGTCTATGCCACCCCGGCCGAAACCGCGTTCGTCGACGCCCTGCTGGCGAAGATGACGGTCGAGGAGAAGCTGGGCCAGCTGAACCAGCCGCCGGGCGTCGGCAACAACACCGGCCCGGCCGCGATGGCGGGCAACGAGGACCAGATCCGCCGCGGCGAGATCGGCTCCTACCTGGGCACCCAGGGCGCTGCGCTGACCTGCCGTCTGCAGAAGATCGCGGTGGAGGAATCCCGGCTCGGCATCCCGCTGCTGTTCGGGTACGACGTGATCCACGGCCACCGGACCGTCTTCCCGGTGCCGCTGGGCGAATCTTCGAGCTTCGATCCGGATGAAGTCCAACATGCCGCGCGCATCGCCGCGGTCGAGGCGGCGGCGCACGGCATCCACTGGACCTATGCGCCGATGGTCGACATCGCCCGCGATCCGCGCTGGGGCCGCATCGTGGAAGGCGCGGGCGAAGATCCTTATCTGGGCTCGGTCCTGGCGGCGGCGCGCGTGCGCGGCTTCCAGGGCGATGACCTGCGCAAGCCGGATGCGGTGCTGGCCACGGCCAAGCATTTCGTCGCCTACGGTGCGGCCGAAGCCGGTCGCGATTACAACGTGGCCGACATCTCCGAACGCACCCTGCACGAGGTCTACCTGCCACCGTTCAAGGCGGCCGTCGACGCGGGCGCGCAATCGATCATGGCCTCGTTCAACGAGATCGCCGGCGTGCCCATGCACGCGCACCGGCCGTTGATCCAGGACCTGCTGCGCAAGGAGTGGGGCTGGGACGGCCTGCTCGTCAGCGACTACACCGGCGTGATGGAACTGATGCCGCACGGCGTGGCGGCGAATCCGGAGCAGGCCGGCACGCTCGGCCTGCGCGCGGGCGTCGATGTGGACATGGTCAGCCAGATCTACGTCAAGGACCTGCCGGCCGCCGTCAAGGCCGGTCACGTGCCGATGGCCGAGGTGGATGCCTCGGTGCGCCGCGTGCTCAACGCGAAGTACCGGCTGGGCCTGTTCGACGATCCCTACCGTTCCTGCACCGCCGATGGCGCGCGCGAGCGCGCGCTGACGCTGACGCCGGATCACCGCGCCGCCGCACGCCGGATGGCGCAGAAGTCGATGGTGTTGCTGGAGAACGAAGGCAACGTGCTGCCGCTGTCGAAGTCCGTCCGCACCTTGGCGGTGATCGGCCCGTTGGCCGATCATCGTCGCGCGATGCTCGGCAACTGGGCGGTCGCGGGACGCGAGGAAGACGCGATCACGCCGCTGGAAGGCCTGAAGGCGGCGCTGGGCGACAAGACCCGGCTCGTCGTGGCCAAGGGCGCCGACATCGACAGCCAGGACACGTCAGGCTTCGCCGATGCCGTCGCCGCCGCGAAGCAGGCCGACGCCGTGGTGATGTTCCTCGGCGAACACCCGGACATGAGCGCCGAAGCCAACAACCGCACCACGCTCGACCTGCCGGGCGTGCAGGAGCAGCTCGCGCTCGCCGTCGCCGCGACCGGCAAACCGGTCGCCCTCGTGTTGCTCAACGGCCGCCCGCTGTCGATCGGCGGATTGAAGGGCAAGGTGCCTGCGATCCTCGAAGCCTGGTTCCCGGGCGTGGAGGGTGGCCCCGCGATCGCCGACGTGCTGTTCGGCGACGTCAACCCGTCCGCGAAGCTGCCGGTGACCTTCCCGCACAACGTCGGCCAGGTGCCGATCTACTACGCGCACAAGAACACCGGCCGTCCGCCGCGCGAGGAAGAGAAGTACACCAGCAAGTACCTCGACGTGCCGTGGACGCCGCTGTACGCGTTCGGCCATGGCCTGAGCTACACCACGTTCCGCTACGACGCACCGGTCGTGTCGAAGAAGACGCTCGCGCCGTCCGCGCTCGCCCAACAGGTCAGCGTGCGGGTCACCAACACCGGCAAGCGGGCAGGCGACGAGGTCGTGCAGCTGTATGTGCGTGACGACGTGGCCAGCGTCACCCGGCCAGTGAAGCAGTTGCGCGGCTTCCAGCGCGTGGCGTTGAAGCCCGGCGAATCGAAGGTCGTCACCTTCGCGCTCGGCTTCGACGACCTGTCGATGCTGGACGACCGCATGCAGCGCGTGGTCGAGCCGGGCAGGTTCACCGTGTTCGTCGGTGGCAGTTCGGATGCGACGCGCGAAGTCGCCTTCGAGGTGGCGAACAAGTAAATGTGAGGTGCAGCAGCAGGCGTGAATATGCTGCAACGCAAAATACTTGCGGATACCTGCGTGTATCCGCAAGTGCCTGAATTTCAGGCGTTTTCGCGATGGAATAACGCGGGCTTTACACGTTTCCGTGAAAACGGTTACAGTCCGCGCCACTTGTAGCAGTCATCACCGCGGAGGGGCGGGGAATGGCGCGAACCTCGGTCACCATCAAGGATGTCGCACGTGAGGCACGGGTTTCCGTGGCGACCGTGTCGCGTGCCTTGAATGGACATGAGAATGTCGCCGAAGCCGTGCGCCAGCAGGTCCTGGCCACCGCCGACCGCCTGCGCTACCAGCCCCACGCCGCCGCCCGCAGCCTCAGCAGCCGTCGCACCCAGACCATCGGCGTCGTGCTGCCCGATCTCTACGGCGAGTTCTTCTCTGAACTGATCCGCGGCATCGACCAGGTGGCGCGTGCGCGCCGCCAGCACCTGCTCGTGTCGAGCTACCACGGCCATCCCGAGGAGCAAGGCGAAGCCCTGCGCGCCATGCGTGGCCGCGTGGACGGCCTGCTGGTGCTTTCGCCCTACACCGACCAACCCGGTTTCCTCGTCGACAACCTGCCGTCGTCGCTGCCGGTGGTGCTGATCAACACCGATGTGCAGGAAGCCGCCTATCCGGCGCTGACGATCGACAACTACAGCGCCGCCGTGGCGATGGTCGAGCATCTGGCGCAGGCCGGCCACCAGCGCATCGCCTTCATCGGCGGACCGGAAGGCAACTTCGATGCGCGTGAACGCCTGCGCGGGTATCGCGACGCGCTCGCGCGCTTCGTGCCGGGCGCGACGCCGCAGGAATTCGCGGGCGACTTCAGCGAATCCGCCGGCTACGAAGCCGGCAAGCGCATCGCTCAGGCGAAGGAGCGGCCGCAGGCCGTGTTCGCCGCCAACGACATGACGGCGCTCGGCTGTCTGTACGCATTCAACGAGGCCGGCGTGCGCGTGCCGCAGGACGTGGCGCTGGCGGGCTTCGACGACATTCCGTTGGCGCGCTTCGTTCACCCGACCTTGACCACGATGCGGGTCAGTATTGCCGAGCTCGGTGGACAGGCGATGAGCCGGCTGCTGGACACGATTGATTCCGACGGCGAGCGCGTGGCGCCGTCGGCGACGCTGGTTCCCGAACTGATCGTGCGGGAATCGAGCATCGGAGCGGTGCCCCAGGCGAAGAAATAGCGAGAGAGGCACCCGCTTTTTTTTGGGCGGGCTTGTAACCGATTACAGGCGGCATCAAGCCGGCCCGCAATGAAACAACTTTTTGGAGGGAGAGAGCCAATGAAGCATCGCAACCGTTCCACCTATCAACCCAAGCGCAAGCTACTGACCTGTGCGCTCGCCAGCGTGCTGGTCATTGCAAGCGGCCATGCCATCGCGCAGTCCTCGAATGCCACGCTGCGCGGCAAGGCCGATGCCGGCGCGCAGGTCACCGCCGTCAACACCGCCACCGGCACCAAGCGCCAGGTGACGGCGACCGCCGATGGCAGCTACGCGCTCGTCGGCCTGGCACCGGGCACCTACAAGGTGACGTCCGGTGGCACCGAACGCACCGTCACCCTGCAGGTCGCGACCTCGGTCAGCCTGGATCTCGCCGGTGACGCGCCCGCGGCACCCGCAGGCGACGCGACCACGCTGGACACCGTCCGCGTGTCGGCGCCGCCGCTGCAGGAAGTCAAGACCTCTGAAGTCGGCACCAACGTGTCGCTGAAGCAGATCAACACCATTCCGCAGCTCACGCGCAACTTCCTCGAGTTCGCCGATACCGTGCCCGGCATGCAGTTCGAGACCGATTCGAGCGGCCAGTCCAAGTTGCGTGGCGGTGCGCAGAAGACCAGCGCCATCAACGTCTACATCGACGGCGTCGGCCAGAAGAACTATGTCTTGACCGGCGGCGTGTCCGGCCAGGACCAGAGCCGAGGGAATCCCTTCCCGCAGCTCGCCATTGGCGAATACAAGGTCGTGACCTCGAACTACAAGGCCGAGTTCGACCAGGTGGGTTCGGCGGCGATCATCGCCCAGACCAAGTCGGGCACGAACGAGTTCAAGGGTGAGCTCTTCACGCGCTACACGAATACCTCGATGCGCCAGCGGACGGTGAGCGAAGTCGCGGCCGGCCAGGAAAAGGACAAGACCAAGCAGAACGAGTACGGCTTCGCCCTGGGCGGTCCGATCATCCAGGACAAGATGCACTTCTTCTTCAGCTACGAAGCGAAGGATTTCGTCCTCAACGTCAATCCGGTCGCGGCCCCCACTCAGTGGACCTCGTTCGAGCCCTTCCTGCCTGATCGGATCCGGCAGCAGCTGGGCCCGACCACCGAGCCTTTCAATGAGGATCTCTACTTCGGCAAGTTGAGTTGGGACGTGGGCGACAACGACCGCCTCGAGCTCTCTGCGAAGGTCCGTGATGAAGAGGGCCTGACCGGCGCAGGCGACAGGACGACCAACAGCGCGGCCAAGGTGAACTTCAACACCGACAAGCGCTACGACTTGCGTTGGCTGCACTACGGTGAGACGTTCCTTAACGAAGCGCGCGTCACCTACGAAGATGCATTGTTCAATCCGGCGGCGTACACCATCGGCAACCAGTCCATCTATACGCGCGGCCTGGTCGAGGCCGACACGCTCATCATCAGTGACTCGACCAGCAGCCTCTCGATCCAGCGCAAGGGCCAGAAGGGTCCGGCTTTCCAGAATGACCTGACGTTCAACTCCTTCGAGTGGATGGGCGACCACGTCATCAAGGTCGGTGCAAAGTTCAAGTCCGTCGAGTTGACCCAGAGCGAGAACTCGGCGATCAACCCGACGTTCCGCTATTCGGTGAACGACGGCTCGCTGGGGCCGAGTCCTTACCTGCCGGTCGGCACGAACGCCATTCCCTACCAGGTCAATTTCAATGCGCCGTTCGAAGGCGCGTCTCCGATCGTCACGACGAAAGCCAAGCAGTACGGCATCTACATCCAGGACGATTGGGACGTCACCGATCGCCTGCAGTTGAACCTCGGCATTCGCTGGGACTACGAGGAAATCCCGTCCTACCTGGACTTCCAGACGCCGACCGAAGTGCTGGCCGCGCTGTACGGGCCGGGCACGGGTAGTAACTCGGGCGGCATCTACGCGGACCAGCTCCGCGCGGGTGGCGTCAACATCGAGGATTACATCGGCACCGGCAACAACCGCAAGGCGGACAAGAACAACTGGGCGCCGCGCCTGGGCTTCTCGTACGACCTCACCGGGGACGAGCGCTGGGTGGTCTTCGGTGGCGCGGGTCGTAGCTACGACCGCAACCTGTTCGACTACATGGGCCTCGAGCAGGTCAAGTCCGCGCTGTCCGGCTACGAAATCAACTTCGTCGAGAGCTCCGGCTGCACGCCGGCAGCCGGCACCTGCGTGAACTGGGACCCCCGCTTCCTCAACGGTATCGATGAACTGTATTCGCTGGTCACGTCGAACGTGCGCAACGGCGAGATCGACCTGCTCAACAACGACCTGGTCACGCCGTACTCCGACCAGTACTCGTTGGGTATCCGCGGGACGATCGGCGAATGGAACACGTCGGCGACCGTCGCCTATGTCCACAGTAAGGAAGGCTTCGTCTTTACCTTGGGCAACCGCTATCCGAATGGCGCCTTCTATGGCGCACCGTCTTGGAACGCGAACGACATCGCCCAGCCGTGGGAACACAATCCGCCGGGCTTCGGTTCTCTGATCCTGGGCGACAACGGCATCGAGACCAAGACCACGCAGCTGTTGCTGTCCGCCGACAAGCCGTACACCGAGGAGTCCGGCTGGGGCTTCACGGCGGCCTATACGTTCTCGCGTGCGCGAGGCAATCGCGGCGGCGACGAGCACTACTCCTTCGACGCTGCGACGATTCGGGATTATCCGTTCATCGACCTGCGTGCGACTCCGCGTCATCGCCTGGTGTTGACCGGTATCTACGATCTTCCGTGGGGTTTCACCGCGTCGGCGAAGGTGACGCTGGCGACCCCGCCGCCGATCAATGCTGTCGTGGGCTGGTGGGAGTACGGCTCGGCCACGGCGGTACCGCCGCTGATCGTCGCCACGGATGCACCGGGTACGTTCGGCACCAAGCAGCTCGACCTGTCGCTGTCCAAGCATTTCGACATCGCCGAAGACATGGGCTTCGAGGTGCGGGCGGACATGATCAACGTGCTGAACGAGGAGAATTTCAACTCGTACCGCACGACATGGGGCACGGGTGGCGTTTACGATCCCGACACCAGCTTCGTGACGACGGGCAACGGTGTGAACAGCTACACGCCGCCGCGCACACTGTTCGTCAGCGCGCGTCTGACCTGGTAACAGGACGACGGTATCGGCCATGTTCGGGACCCGCGCAAGCGGGTCCCGTCATATGGGGGAGGGGAGATGGACGGGAATTCGATTCGCGAGGTCGTCGTCGTGGGCGGCGGTTCGGCGGGCTGGATGGCCGCGGCGGCGCTGGTCAGGCATCTGGATCGCACCTGCAAGGTCCGGCTGGTGGAGTCCGACGAGATCGGCATCATCGGCGTCGGCGAGGCGACGGTGCCGCACATCCGCACGTTCAACGCGCAGGCACTGGGGCTGGAAGAAGCCGAGTTCGTCCGCGCCACGCAGGGCACGTTCAAGCTCGGCATCGAGTTCCGCGACTGGGCGCGCATCGGCGACCGCTACATGCATGGGTTCGGCACGGTCGGTCACGATCCCGGCCCCGCAGCCTTCCATCACTACTGGCTGCGGCTGCGGCTGGCGGGCAAGGACGTCGGTGACATCGGCGCCTACCAATTGCAGACGGTCGCGTCGCGCGAGGACCGATTCCTTCCGGGTGCGAGCGACGTTCCGCCGACATCGCCGTTGGCCTCCGTGGCCTATGCCTACCACTTCGATGCGACGCTCTATGCGCGCTACCTGCGCGGATTCGCGGAGGGGCAGGGCGTCGAGCGGATCGAAGGCAAGGTCGTCGACGTGGAACTTCGTCCCGAGGAGGGCTTCGTCTCCGCCGTGGTCATGGCCGATGGACGCAAGGTCGAGGGCGACCTCTTCATCGATTGCTCCGGTTTCCGCGGCCTGCTGATCGAGCAGGCGCTGAAGACGGGTTACGAGGATTGGAGCCACTGGCTCCCCTGCGACCGCGCGGTGGCCGTGCCGTGCGCACGCGTGGGAGATCCGACGCCGTACACGCGTTCCACCGCGCGTACGGCGGGCTGGCAGTGGCGGATTCCGTTGCAGCACCGTACCGGAAACGGGTTGGTGTACTGCAGCCGTTTCCTGAGCGACGACGAAGCGGCCGGCACCTTGCTGGCCAACCTGGATGGCGAGGCGCAGGCCGAGCCGCGGCCCTTGCGTTTCGTGACCGGCAAGCGGAAGCAGTTCTGGAACCGCAACGTGGTGGCGGTCGGCCTGGCGAGCGGCTTCATGGAGCCGCTGGAGTCGACGAGCCTGCTGCTGATCCAGACCGCGATCCTCCGCTTGCTGGACATGTTCCCGAGGCAGGGCATCGATCCCGGCCTGGTGGCGCGTTACAACGAGCGCACGCATTTCGAATACGACCACATCCGCGACTTCCTGATCCTGCATTACAAGGCCGTGGAGCGCGACGAGCCGTTCTGGCGCAAGTGCCGGGAGATGGCCATCCCCGACACGCTGCGGGCCAACATCGACCTGTTCCGCAACAGCGGGCGCTTCTATCGCGACGGCGAGGAGTTCTTCGCGCTGCAGAGCTGGATCCAGGTGATGCTGGGCCAGCGCATCGTGCCGAAGGCGTACTCGCCGCTTGTGGATCGCCTGTCGGAAGCCGAAGTCGAGGCCTTCGTGGCCAACGTCCGGCAGACGATCGAGCGCTGCGTGCAGGCGATGCCCAAGCACCAGGCGTTCATCGAAAGGCACTGCCGCGCACCTGCGGTGGGCTGAGCCTTGCACGGCCCATGCCGACGTTGCGATGCAGCATGACCCGTCCCGGATTTCCTCTGGGGAAACAAGCGCTTGCGGGTCGGGTCGCTCCCATCTGGCCGGTTTTGCCATGGGTGATGAAAACGGTTACATTTCAGTGGTGAGATGTCATCCGTGGAGGGCGGACGTGACGCACGAGAGGCTTATCCGACGCGCGCCGCATGCAAATGCAGCGGCGCAGAAGCGAAACGCACCGGTGCATCCGGTGACGGGAGCCCGTGCCTTCTCCGCGCCTTGCCTGCCAGGCAACGGAATACCCCTTTTCCTTTGAATCGCCGGTGGAACCTGTCGCCGCTTCGGCGCGCAGTGCTCCGCCTTCGCATGTAAACGTTTACAGCCCAGCATGATGACCACGAACAAAGCCCGCTTTCGACTGACCCGCAGCATCACGGCGCTCCTCTTCATCGTGGCGATCGCCGCCTGCCAGAAGGCGCCGGAGCCCACACCGAAGCCCGAGGCGAAGCCGGCGGCACCTGTCGTCGCCGCCAAGCCCGAGCCGCCGGCCAAGCCGGAGCTGCCGCCGCTGTTCCGCGACGTCGAGCGCCGCACGTTCCAGTTCTTCTGGGACACGACCAACGAAGTGAACGGACTGACGCCCGACCGCTATCCGTCGCGCCCGTTCGCCAGCATCGCGTCGGTCGGCTATGCGCTGACGGCGTATCCGATCGGCATCGAGAACGGCTGGGTCAGCCGCACGCAGGCGGTGGATCGCACGCTGACCACGCTGAAGTTCCTGCGTGACGTGCCGCAGGGCGCGCAGAAGGAAGGGCGGGGCGGCTACAAGGGGTTCTACTACCACTTCCTCGACATGGACACCGGCCAGCGCTTCAACAGCTGGGTGGAACTCTCCAGCGTGGATACCTCGTTGCTGATGATGGGCGTGCTGTTCGCGCAGTCCTATTACGACCGCGACGATGCGCGCGAGAAGGAGATCCGCGAGATCGCCGACACGCTGTACAAGCGCGTGGACTGGACCTTCCTGCAGAACAACAAGCCGCTGATCTCGATGGGCTGGTTCCCCGAGAGCGGCACCATCCCGCACGACTGGAAAGGCTACAACGAAGCCATGATGGTCTACGTGCTGGCGATGGCCTCGCCGACGCATCCGGTGGGCCAGGACGCGTGGGAAGTGTGGACGCGCAGTTACGGCGAGCTCTGGGGCGTGTTCCAGGGCCAGGAGTACCTGACCTTCGCACCGCACTTCGGCCATCAGTACAGCCACGTCTGGATCGACTTCCGCGGCATCCAGGACGCGTACATGCGCGAACGCGGCATGGACTACTTCGAGAACAGTCGTCGTGCGACGTATGCGCAGCGCGCCTACGCCACCGAAAACCCGATGAAGTGGAAGGACTACGGCGAGAACGTCTGGGGCCTGACCGCGTCCGATGGCCCGCAGCAGACCTTGCAGGAGTACCGAGGCGAGCAGCGCCAGTTCCGCCACTACTCCGCACGCGGCGCCGGCTTCCGCGAGAACTTCGACGACGGCACCATCGCGCCGACCGCGGCGATCGCCTCGCTGCCGTTCGCGCCCGAGATCGTGATCCCGGCCACCGAGGAGATGCACCGCCGCTATGGCGACTATCTCTACTCGAGCTACGGTTTCCTCGATTCGTTCAACCCGAGCTTCGACTACGACATCCCGTTGAAGACCGGTCGCATCGTGCCGGGCAAGGGCTGGGTGGCCAGCGACTACATCGGCATCGACCAGGGCCCGATCCTGGCGATGATCACGAACTACCGCAGCGAGTTCGTCTGGAACGTGATGAAGAAGAACCCCTACATCCGCGATGGCCTGAAGAAGGCGGGGTTCGAAGGCGGCTGGCTGGATGCGAAGACCGAGCAGGCGGCCCAATCCGCGGCGATCGCACCCACCGCGCCGCCGGATCTCGATGCCGCCGCAGCGCGTGCGCTGGGCACGGCGGAATCGCGCGCCAACCAGGCGGCACAGCCCGAGGCGGCGCGTCCGCAGCAGCCGGAGTAAGCTGCACGCATGGTCGAGCGCGTGCCAGCGTCGTTCTCTCCAGCACGCATCAGGGCCTCCTTCGCTGGAAGGCGGGCCTTGATGCGCTGCTGTTCACTGCTCGTGATCGTCGGCCTTGCCGTAGGGTTGGCAGGCTGCGCGCGCACCGAAGACACGCGCACGACGGTGCGTTTCTGGGTGATGGGGTATGAAGGCGAGGTGGTGGCGAAGCTGCTGCCCGAATTCGAACGTCAGCATCCGGACATCCATGTCGACCTGCAGATCGTGCCGTGGCTGTCGGCACACGAGAAACTGCTGACGGCCTTCGCGGGCGATTCGCTGCCCGACGTCTGCCCGATCGGCAACACGTGGATCCCGGAGTTCGCCGCACTCGGCGCACTGGATCCTCTCGACGACGAGATCGGGGCGACGGCGGGTTTCGACCAGGCCGATTTCTTTCCCGGCGTCTGGGATACCGGCGTGATCGACGGCCGCGCCTACGCGGTGCCGTGGTATGTCGAGACGCGCCTGCCGTTCTACCGCCGCGACGTGCTCGCGAAGGCCGGCGTGAAAGCGCTGCCCACCAGCTGGGCCGAGTGGCGCATCGCGCTGCGCAAGGTCAAGCAGGTGGCGGGCGAGGGCAACTACTCGATCCTGCTGCCGCTCAACGAGTTCGAGCCCTTGTTGAGCCTGGCCATCCAGCAGCCCGAGCCGTTGCTGCGCGACGGCGGACGCTACGGCAACTTTCGCAGCGAAGGCTTTCGCCACTCGCTGGGTTTCTACAAGGAGATGTTCGACCAGGGTTGGGCTCCGGTGGTGACCAACAACCAGATCTCGAACGTGTGGGACGAGTTCGGTAAGGGCTTCTATTCGTTCTACATCTCCGGTCCCTGGAACATCGCCAAGTTCAAGGAGCGGCTGCCGGCCGCGCAGCAGGACGACTGGATGACGATGCCGCTGCCCGGACCGAACGGCCCCGGCGCGTCGCTGGCCAACGGCACCAGTTTCGTGGTGTTCAAGAACTCGCCGAACAAGGACGCGGCCTGGAAGCTCATCGCCTGGCTGTCGTCGCCGCAGGTGCAGACCGAATTCCATGCCCTGACGGGCGACCTGCCGCCGCGCCGTTCCCCGTGGCTGACGCCGGCGCTGGCCGAGGATCCGTACGCCAAGGCTTATCGCGAGCAACTGGAGCGTGCCGTGTCGACGCCGAAGGTGCCGGAATGGGAGCGTATCGCCACGGAGATGCGGCTCGTCGGCGAGCAGGTCGCGAACGGGCGCATGACGGTGGATCAGGCGGTCGAAGAACTGGATCGCCGCGCCGACCGCATCCTTGAGAAGCGTCGCTGGATGCTGGACCACGCCAAGGCGGGGGCCGCGCCATGAGGTCCTCGCACGCGCTCGCGGGGTGGCTGTTCGCCGCGCCGGCCCTGACCGTCATCGTCGTGTTCTTCGGGTTGCCGGTACTGGCCGCGTTCGTGCTGAGCCTCACCGATTTCGATATCTACGCGCTGGCCGACATCGGCAACCTGCGCTTCGTCGGCCTCGACAACTACCTCGGTCTGCTGCAGAACCCGCTGTTCTGGAAGTCGCTGGGCAATACCGTCTATTTCGTCGTCGTGGGCGTGCCGCTTTCGGTGGCGGTGTCGCTGGGCGCCGCACTGCTGCTGCATTCCAAGCTGGGGCGTTTCAAGGGCTTCTTCCGCACCGCGTTCTTCGCACCCGTGGTCACCACGGTGGTCGCGGTGGCGGTGATCTGGCGCTATCTCTTCCACACCAAGTACGGCCTGGTGAACTGGGGCCTTTCGTGGGTGGGCGTGGACGCGGTGGACTGGCTGGGCGACCCGACCTGGGCGATGCCGACCATCATCCTGTTCGCCGTGTGGAAGAACTTCGGCTACAACATGATCATCTTCCTGGCCGGCCTGCAGAGCATCCCCGAGGATCTCTACGAAGCCGCGCGCATCGATGGCGCCTCGCGCTGGGCCCAGTTCCGCCACGTCACCCTGCCGCAACTCGGTCCGGTGCTGTTGCTGGTCGGCATCCTGACCATGGCCGGCTACTTCCAGTTGTTCGCCGAACCCTACGTGATGACCCAGGGTGGTCCGCTGGAGAGCACCAAGAGTGTGCTGTACCTGATGTACGAAGAAGGCTTCAAGTGGTGGAACCTGGGCAACGCATCGGCGGTGGCGTTCCTGCTCTTCATCCTGATGACGGTCGTCACCAGCGGCCTGCTGTGGTTCGCCCGCAAGCGGGGCGTGGAATGAACAACCGTCTCGCCGCGATCGCCGTGAACGGTCTGCTGGTGGCCCTGGCGGTCGTCAGCCTCGGGCCGCTGCTGTGGATGCTGTCGGTGTCCTTCATGCAGACCGGCGAAGCCGGCCATTTCCCACCGCCGCTGCTGCCGTCCGCGCCCACGCTGGACAACTACCGCGACCTGTTCGTGCGCGCCGGCATGGGCCGCTATCTGGTGAACAGCTTCATCGTCTCGACCAGCGTCATGCTGCTCTCGCTGCTGTTCAACACCATGGCCGGCTACGCGTTCGCCAAGCTGCGCTTCAGGGGCCGCGACAGTACCTTTCGCGCGCTGCTCGCCGCGCTGGTGATCCCGGCACAGGTCGCGATGATGCCGCTGTTCCTGCTGCTCAAGCAGATGGGGCTGGTGAACACCTATGCCGGCGCCATCGTGCCGGGCATGGCGGCGATCTTCGGCATCTTCCTCGTGCGACAGTACGCGCGCTCGATCCCCGATGAACTCCTCGAGGCCGCCCGCATCGACGGCGCCAGCGAGGCGCGCATCTTCTTCCAGATCGTGCTGCCGGGCCTCAAGCCCATCCTGGTGACGCTGGCGATCTTCAGCTTCCTCGGCGCCTGGAATGATTTCATGTGGCCGCTGATCGTGCTGAGCGACGACGCGCTGCAGACCCTTCCCGTGGCGCTGGCGGCGTTGTCGCGCGAGCACGTGATGGACTACGAACTGATGATGGCCGGCTCGGTCGTCACCATCCTGCCGGTGCTGCTGCTGTTCCTCGTGCTGCAGCGCTACTACATCCAGGGCTTGCTGCTGGGCAGCGTGAAGGGCTGAGCCCGCCACGCCTGCCGCCCGTGTCTGACGGAGATGACAACATGGTGTCGACTTTCGCCCGCCTGACGGCCGGGTGGGTATTGCTTCCGGCGGTCTGCGCCGGTGCCCACGCCGCCAATCCCGTGCGCGTGCTGGATGCGTTCGATGACGCGTCCACGTGGCGCGTGGTCACGTCCAATCAGGTCAGCGGCGCCCTGCGCCCGGTCGAGGGCGTGGATGGCAAGGCGATGTGCCTGGACTACGACTTCAACGGCGTGTCGGGTCATGCGGGCATCCAGCGCGATCTGGTGCTCGAGTATCCGCAGAACTACCAGTTCGGTTTCCAGCTCCGTGGCGATTCGCCGCGCAATGACCTTCAGTTCAAGGTCATCGACGCCAGCGGCGACAACGTATGGTGGGTCAACCGGCCGAAGTACGATTTCCCGAGCGACTGGACGCCGGTGCGCTACAAGACGCGCCACATCGACAAGGCCTGGGGCCCGGATCCGGACCGCGTGCTGCGCAAGAGCGTCAGGCTGGAATACACGATCTACAACAACGTCGGCGGCAAGGGCTCGGTCTGCTTCGACCAGCTGACGTTCCAGCCGCTGCCCGTCGATGACGGCGCGCCGCTGACGGGCAGGGCGAGCGCCAATGTCGCGTTCCCCGCCGGTCCGGCTGCAATGGCAGTGGACGGGAAATCCGATACCGCCTGGTCCGCGGACCTGCATGGCGACAAGGATCCGCAGCTGACGCTGGACTTGGGCAAGGTGCGTGAGTTCGGTGGTTTGGTGCTCGACTGGAAGGCGGGCCAACACGCGTCCGACTATCTCGTGCAGGTCTCGGACGATGGCGCGCGCTGGCGCGATGTCCGCACGGTGGTGGACGGCAATGGCGAACGCGACTACCTGGCGCTGCCGGAATCCGAAGCGCGCTACATCCGCCTGTCCGTTGGTGATGGTCCGGGCACGTCGTTCGCGCTCGCCGGGCTGGAGGTCAGGCCGCTGGCCTTCGCCGCGCATCCCAACGATCTGATCAAGGCGATGGCCGCCGACGCGCCGAAGGGCTGGTTCCCGCGCGGATTCAGTGGCGAGCAGCCGTACTGGACCATCGTCGGCCTGGATGGCGGACGAGAACAGGGCCTGATCGGCGAGGACGGCGCCATCGAGTTGTACAAAGGGGGCGCCAGTATCGAACCCTTTGTGGTCAGCGATGGGGAGTTGATCTCATGGGCTGACGTCAACGCCAAGCAATCATTGCAGGATGACTACCTGCCGATTCCATCGGTAACCTGGACCCATCCTCAATTTTCTCTGAAGACGACGGCTTTCGTTGAGGGGAAAGTCGAGCGT
Source organism: Pseudoxanthomonas sp. CF385 (assembly GCF_900104255.1). Classification (NCBI taxonomy): domain Bacteria; kingdom Pseudomonadati; phylum Pseudomonadota; class Gammaproteobacteria; order Lysobacterales; family Lysobacteraceae; genus Pseudoxanthomonas; species Pseudoxanthomonas sp. CF385. The sequence goes on along the minus strand of NZ_FNKZ01000003.1, from coordinate 265,718 downwards.
TCGCGCTTGCTGGCGCGGTACGTACTCACCAACACGTCTGGCCAGGAGCGCGACTATGCGATTGTCCTGGCGATCCGGCCTTGGCAGGTAAACCCGCCAGCACAATTTCTCAATACCCCAGGTGGATTCAGCGCGATCAGCGCGTTGAAGATGCGTGAAAGCAGTATCTCCATCAACGGCGATCGTGCTGTGCAGCTACGCTTCGTGCCGACCTCCTCGCTTGCCAGCAGCCTGGATTCTGGTGAGGTTGTGGGGCGACTTAATACGGTCGACTGGCGCGCCTACATGGCGCGTCCTTATGACGCGGGCGTGCCGTTGCAGGGGGGAGAAGTCAGTGACAGTGTGGTCGATTCCACTGGAATGGCGTCCGGTGCAAGTGTCTTGCGTGTGAGATTGCGTCCCGGAGAAAGTAGGGAAATCGGCTGGACGTCGATGCTCACCGACGACGGAGTGAAGCCGGCCGGGCCGCCAGCCCCGCCGCCGGTGACCATGGAGGAAGAGCAGGCAGCTGTGTCCGCATATTGGCGCAGCAGGTTGGACGAAATGAAGCTGCAAGTGCCGGCCGCAGGTCAGCCTGTCGCCGATACGCTGCGCACTGCGCTGGCGCACATGCTGATCTCGCGGATCGGGCCGCGCCTGCAGCCCGGCACGCGCTCGTACTCGCGCAGCTGGATCCGCGACGGCGCCATGATTTCCGAAGGCCTGCTGCGCCTGGGGCGCCCGGAAGTGGTGAAGGAGTACGTCGAGTGGTACGCGCCGTACCAGTTCAAGAACGGCAAGGTGCCGTGCTGCGTGGACGATCGCGGCAGCGATCCCGTGCCGGAGAACGACAGCCACGGCGAGCTGATCTTCAACATCGCCGAGTACTACCGCTACACCGGCGACAAGGCTTTCCTGCGGGCGATGTGGCCGCACGTGCAGGGCGCGTTCGCCTACATGGAAGAACTCCGCCTCAGTGAGCGCACCGAGGCCAACCGCGCCGTCAACGCGGCGTTCTACGGGATGATGCCGGCCTCGATCAGCCACGAAGGCTACTCGGCCAAGCCGATGCATTCGTACTGGGACAACTTCTGGGCGCTGCGCGGCTACAAGGATGCCGTCGAGGTGGCCGAGGCGTTGGGCGAGGTGGGCGAGGCGAAGCGCATGGCGGCCTCGCGCGACCAGTTCCGCGATGACCTCTATGCCTCACTGCGTGCGGCGACCGAGCGCAACAAGATCGACTACCTCCCCGGTGCGGCCGAGATCGGCGATTTCGATCCGACTTCGACCACCATCGCGCTCGCGCCGGGCGGCGAGCAGGGCAAGCTGCCGGCCCATCTGCTGGACAACACCTTCCAGCGCTACTGGCGCGAATTCGTGCAGCGCCGCGACGGTCAGCGCGAGTGGAAGGACTACACGCCGTACGAGTGGCGCAACGTCGCCGCGTTCGTGCGGCTGGGCTGGCGCGAACGGGCATGGGAAGTGCTGGACTTCTTCTTCAAGGATCGCGCACCGCAGCCCTGGAACCAGTGGGCGGAGGTCGTGTCGCGCACGCCGCGCAAGCCGTTCTTCGTCGGCGATCTTCCGCACGCCTGGGTCGCCTCGGATTTCGTGCGCTCGGCGCTGGACATGTTCGCGTACACCCGTGAGGTCGACGACAGCCTGGTGTTGGCGGCCGGCGTGCCGGCGGCGTGGCTCGATGGCCAGGGCATCGCGATCGACGGGCTGCGCACGCCCAATGGCGTGCTGGGTTACCAGCTGCGCAACGCCGACGGACGACTCCAGTTGGACGTGAAGGCAGGCATGACGCTCCCCGCCGGTGGCCTGGTGCTGCCGTGGCCCTATGCAGGCGAGCCGGGCGAAACCCGCATCAACGGCAAGCCCGCGCAATGGACGAACGGCGAGCTGCGTATCACGACGCTGCCGGCGAAGGTCAGCATCCGCACACGCTGAGCGCTTGGTAGAGCGGAGCTTGCTCCGCGGCTCCGATGCCGATGCATGCTCGACCTGATCGAGCCGAGCAGGCTCGGCTCTACGTCGTGTCGCTGGAGGGAGTACATTGCCGGGCACCGTCCCTCCGCGTCGCCGCCATGCCTGCCGATGACGCCCGCATCCCGCTCTGGCCGCTGCCGTTGCTGATCGCGCTGCTGTTCCTGGTCGCGGCGCATGCGGCTTATCTGCTGTCGATCCAGGCGGGGCATGTGCCGGCCTGCGTGCCGTACCTGGAAGGCTGCGTCTCGATCAGCCGGGCGGCACGCCATGGCGTGGGAAACCATCTCTTCCGGTTGATGGTGATGCCTTGCGCGGTGCTGCATGCGCTGGTCTGGCTGCTGGCGCACCGTTGGTTGCGCGGCGGCCACGGGATGGTCGTGTTGGGCGTGGTCTCGGCCACCGCGCTCGCGGTCTACGCGACCTTCCTCGGCATCGAGGGCGAGACCTACCGCTTCCTTCGCCGCTACGGCGTGGTGGTCTATTTCGGCTTCGGCTATCTAGCGCAGCTGGCGTTGATGCGTCGCGCGTCGCGGACGGATGCGTTGCCGACCCGTGTCATCACGTGGATGTCGTGGATCGCCGCCGCGATGCTGGGCCTGGGCATCGCGAACGTCGTGGCGGGGCTGGTCGTTGCGGACGCATCGGCGAAGGATCGTTGGGAGAACGTCTTCGAATGGTGGCTCGGCCTGCTGATGGTTGGCTGGTATGCCGTGCTGGCAATCGGATGGCGACGAAAACGTGTCGCCGCCCGGTTGTCATCCGTCGACTGACTCAGCCGCGCACGCCCTTGACGATAGCGGCGGCCTTGGCCGAACTGGCGGTGACCTTGTCCCACTCGCCGTTGTCCAGCCAGCCCTTCGGCACCATCCACGAACCGCCGATGCAGACCACGTTCGGCTGCGACAGGTAGTCGGCCGCGGTGTCTTCGGTGATGCCGCCGGTGGGGCAGATCTTCAACTCCGACAGCGGACCGGCCAGGCCCTTGAGCATGGCCAGGCCGCCGACGGCGGTGGCGGGAAACAGCTTGCAGACGCGGAAACCGCGCGCCATCAACGCCAGCAATTCGGTCGGTGTGGCGGCGCCGGGCACCACCGGAATGTCGGCGGCGGCCAGTGCGTCGGCCAGCGCCGGCGGCGTACCGGGCGTGACCAGGAAGTCGGCACCGGCATCGATGGATTGCTTCATCTGCTCCGTGGTCAGCACCGTGCCGGCGCCGATCACGATGTCCGGCAGTTCCTTCTTCAGCATCGCCAACGCCTCCATCGCCACCGGCGTGCGCAGCGTCAGTTCGATCGCTGGCAGGCCGCCCTTGAGCAGCGCCTCCGACACGCGACGTGCTTCATCCAGCGTGTGCACGGTGACGACCGGCAGGATGCCGGCGGCGTGGAGGAGGGTGGCGGCTTTCTGCTGGCGGGCTTCGATGGTCATGGTGTGTGCAGTCGGTGGAGGATGACGACGCTCAGGCGTCCTTGGCTTCGTGCGGGGCTTCGGCCGCCAGCGCGGTGTCGCCGAGTTCGTATTCCGCGTCGTACTCCCAGGTGCCGTCGTGGAACGGCAGGCCGCAGGAGATGGACATGCCGCCGCGATCGGCGGCGGTGACGACATCGCGGTTCACGGCGAACAGGTTGCGACCGAGGTCGAGCCCGGCCGGCGTGGTGTTGGGCGCCAGTTCGCGCGCGGCCCACTCGTCGGCGTCGACGAGCGCTTCCAATGTCCCGGCCTCGGCATCCAGGCGCAGGATGTCGCCTTCGCGCAGCTTCGCGAGCGGGCCACCCCGCGCGGCTTCCGGGGTCAGGTGGATGGCGGCGGGAATCTTGCCGGAGGCGCCGGACAGGCGACCGTCGGTGACCAGTGCGACACGGCGGCCCTGGTTCTGCAGCAGGCCCAGCAAGGGCGCGAGCGAATGCAGTTCCGGCATGCCGTTGGCGCGCGGTCCCTGGTAGCGGACGACGGCGACGAAATCCTGCGGTAGCGCGCCGGCGGCGTGCAGCTTGTTGAGCGCGCGCGGATCGTCGACGACGACGGCGGGCGCTTCGATGAAACGGTACTCCGGCTTCACCGCCGAGGTCTTGATCAGCGAGCGGCCGAGGTTGCCGCGCAGCAGGCGCAGGCCGCCCTGCGCTTCGAACGCGCGTGCCACCGGGCGCACCACGTCTTCATCTGCGCTCTGGGCGATGCCCGGCGCGTAGGCGAGGCCACCGTCCTGCAGGCGCGGCTCGTCGCAGAACGCGCGCATGCCGCCCGGCACGATCGTCGGCAGGTCGTGCATGAGGCCCGCATCGAGCAGTTCGCGGAACACGAACTGGGTACCGCCGGCGGCAGCGAAACGGTTCACGTCGGCTTCGCCGTTGGGATACACGCGCGCCAGCAGCGGCACGGTCTGGGCGATCACATCCATGTCGTCCCACGTCAGCACCACGCCCGCCGAGCGCGCGACGGCGATCCAGTGGATCGTGTGGTTGGTGGAACCACCGGTGGCCATCAGCGCGGCCATCGCGTTGACGATGGCGCGCTCGTCGATGAGGCGGCCGATCGGACGATAGTCATCGCCCAGCGCCGTGATGCGCAGGGCGCGGTCCGCGGCCGCACGCGTCAGCACGTCGCGCAGAGGCTGGTCGGGATTGACGAAAGAGGTGCCCGGCAGTTGCAGGCCCATCGCTTCCAGCAGCACCTGGTTGGAATTCGCCGTGCCGTAGAACGTGCAGGTGCCGGCGGCGTGGTAGCTCGCGGCTTCGGCCTCCAGCAGTTCCTCGCGCGTCGCCTGGCCGGCCGCATAGCGTTCGCGGACAGCGGCTTTTTCCTTGTTCGGAATGCCCGGCGTCATCGGACCGGCGGGGACGAACACGGCCGGTAGGTGGCCGAACGCCAGCGCGCCGATCAGCAGGCCGGGGACGATCTTGTCGCAGACGCCCAGGTACAGCGCGGAATCGAACATGTCGTGGCTGAGCGAGATCGCCGTGGCCTGCGCGATCACATCGCGCGAGAACAGCGAGAGCTCCATGCCGGGACGGCCCTGGGTCACGCCATCGCACATCGCCGGTACGCCGCCGGCGACCTGCGCGGTGGCACCGAGGTCGCGCGCCACCTGGCGGATGATTTCCGGGTAATGCTCGAACGGCTGGTGCGCCGACAGCATGTCGTTGTAGGCGTTGATGATGCCGAGGTTGGGCGTGGCATCCGCGCGCAGGCGACCCTTGTCGGTCGGACCGCACGCGGCGAACGCGTGTGCGAGGTTGCCGCAGCTCAGGCGCTCGCGCTGCGGACCTCCGCGGTGCGCGGCGTCGATGCCGTCCAGATAGGCGCGGCGCAACGGGGCGCTGCGCTGGCGGATGCGTTCGGTGACTTCCTGGATGCGGGGGTGCAGGCTCATGGGCGTAGGGCTAGGCTGCAGACGTGGGAATTCTGCATGGCGTGGCGGAAAAGGTCGTGAGAAGCGCGCCGCACCCGGGGCTCCACGTGCGGAGCGGCAGGACGGAGGAAGACGGCGACGGCATGCTGCTTTCTACCGCCTTTGACGCAGGCGCGAAAGCGACCAAAGCCAGACCAGTCTTGGTGCGCGCCGCGGCATCGTGCTGCGATGCAGCGCGCAAATGCGCGAAACCTCAGGCGCGCGCGGGTTGTCCCGGGCCGAACAGTTCCACCGCGTACGCCGCCGCACCCAGCAGGCCGGGACGCGGATGCACGTTCGCCAACGTGGGCACGCGACCCATCGCCGGCGAGAATCGGCCTTTGTGTTCGAAGCGCTGGCGGAAGCCGGAATGCTGCAGCGAAGGCAGCAGCTTGGGCACCAGTCCGCCGGTGAGGAACACGCCGTCCCAGGCGCCGGTGGTGAGCACAAGGTCGCCCGCGATCGCACCGAATACGGCGCAGAACACGTCCAGCGTGCGCACGCAGCGCGGATCGCCGGCCGCGGCGCGCGCGGTGACGTCCTTCGGTTCCAGCGGACCACCCGGATCCTCGCCCGCGATCTCGCTGAGCGCGCGGTACAGATTGACCAGGCCGGGGCCACAGATCAGGCGTTCGTTCGACACGCGGCCGAACTGCGCGGACAGGATTTCGAGGATGCGGATTTCTTCCGGCGTGCCGGGCGGGAAGCTGACGTGTCCGCCTTCGGTTTCCAGCGGATACGCGCGGCCATCGCGGATCACCAGCGCGGCCACGCCCAGGCCGGTGCCGGGACCGATGACGGCGTACGTGCGCGGCACCGACAACGGTGCCGGCGCCCAGCGCGCACCGCCGATGGCGACCACGTCGCGCGGCGTCAACAGCGACACCGCCATCGCCTGCGCGGCGAAATCATTGACCAGCTTCAGGCCCTGGAAACCGAGCGCCTGGCGCGTGCGGTTCACCGAGATGACCCACGGGTGGTTGGTGATGCGGGCCTCATCGCCATCGACGCGGCCGGCGACGGCGAATACACCGTTCTGCGCGGTGGCGCCGGTCTCGTCGAGGTAGTGCTGCGCGGCATCGGCGAGCGACGGAAAATCGGCCACCACGAACTCGCGCACGCTGTCGTCGAGCAACGGCACGACGGCATTCGGATCCGCCAGCGCGAAGCGCGCATTGGTGCCGCCGATGTCGGCGAGGAGGACGCGATCAGCGTGGCTCATGCGGGAAACATCCTGTTCGCTGCAGTGTGGCTTCCGAAACTGATCCGCTGCATTCGCCTGGTCGATCCTGTATTGCCGTGGAGAGGCCACGTCGCGTGGGCGGCGCATGATAGCGCGCACCTGCGCCGCGGGGATGCCGTGGCGCGTGCGTATGCGCCATGCGTATACGTATGCGCGATTCCGGCATACGCCGGTGCGGGGGCGAACGTGCGGGGCGAAGGAGAACGCATGGGCGGCTGGACGTACGGGGGGACTTCAGGACATCGGCGCCGAGGCCGCTTGCGCTGTGAAAACGGTTACATGGCAGAATAGCGCAACTTCCCCGCCCACGGAACGGGAAGCGAACGCGTCGCCTGCGAGGGCGGCGGCTGCGACCGGGAGGGGCCCGGCGGCGGCAACCCAGCAGACGGGCGATGCCCGACCGGAGCAGTAATGGCCAGTGTCCAACTCGACCGCGTGCGCAAGGTGTACGACAACGGCCAAGTGGCCGTGCACGGGGCCAGTTTCGAGATCGCCGACGGCGAGCTCATGGTGCTGGTGGGGCCGTCCGGCTGCGGCAAGTCCACGCTGCTGCGGATGATTGCCGGCCTGGAGGACATCACCGACGGCAACCTGCTGATCGGCGGTCGCCGGGTCAACGACATGGCGCCCAAGGATCGCGACATCGCGATGGTGTTCCAGAGCTATGCGCTGTACCCGCACATGACGGTGGCGGAGAACCTTGCGTTCGGCCTGAAGTTGCGGGGCGTGCCGCGCGCCGACATCGACCGCCGCGTCAATGCCGCGGCCGAGACGCTGGGCATGACCCACATGCTGGGCAAGCTGCCGCGTGAGATGTCCGGCGGACAACGCCAGCGCGTGGCGTTGGGGCGCGCCCTGGTGCGCGAGCCCTCCGTGTTCCTGTTGGACGAGCCGTTGTCCAACCTCGACGCCAAACTGCGCCATTCCGTGCGCACCGAGATCGGCCGCCTGCATCGCCAGCTCGGCGCGACGATGGTCTATGTGACCCATGACCAGGTCGAGGCGATGACGCTGGGCCAGCGCATCGTGGTGTTGAAGGACGGCGAGATCCAGCAGATCGATACGCCGATGGCGCTGTACGAGCGGCCGGCGAACCTGTTCGTCGCCGGCTTCCTGGGCAGCCCGGCGATGAACATCGTGCAGGGCACGCTGCGGCAGGAAGACGGCCTGCGCCTGGTGCTCGACGACGGCGCAACCCTGCCGCTGCCTTCGACGGTGGTCGCCGATGCCTGGCTCGGCCGGCGGGTGGCGATGGGGCTGCGTCCGGAACACCTGCAGCCGGCGGGCATCGGCAAGCCGGCGTTCGAGGCGCAGGTCGAATTGATCGAGCCGGTGGGCAACGAGGTGTTCGTCAATCTGTCCTACGCCGGCCATGCGCTGGTCGCGCGCATGCCGCCGCAGCATCTACCCGAACCGGGCCATGTGCTGCGGGTGACCGTCGAGAACGCCGTGCCGCATTTCTTCGACCCGGACAGCGGGTTGCGGCTGACATGAAAAAAGGGAGGCCGAGGCCTCCCTTTTCCGTTGCGAGGACGTCTTCCGTCAGCCGCGGCTGACGGTGTGGACAGCCTGTGCCACGTAGTCCAGGTTCTGCTGGTTCAACGCCGCCACGCAGATGCGGCCGGTGCCAACGGCGTAGATGCCGAACTCGTCGCGCAGGCGATCCACCTGCGGCTTGCCCAGGCCGGAGTACGAGAACATGCCCGCCTGCTGCTGGATGAAGGCGAACTCCGGCGCGCCGAGCCTGGCCAGCTTGTCGACCAGGCCGGCGCGCAGGGCGTGGATGCGCTCGCGCATGCTGCCCAGTTCGATTTCCCACAGCGCACGCAGCTCGGGGCTGGCCAGCACGCCGGCCACCAACGCGGCGCCGTGCGTGGAGGGGCTGGAGTAGATCGTGCGGATGATGCGCTTGACCTGCGACTGCACCGCCTTGGCGGCGGTGGCGTCCGGGGCGACCACGGACAGCGCGCCGACGCGTTCGCCGTACAGCGAGAACGACTTGGAGTACGAGTTGGCGACCACGAAGCTGTCGATGCCGGCCTCGGCGATGATCCGCACGGCCGCGCCATCCTCGGCGATGCCCTTGTCGAAGCCTTGGTAGGCCATGTCGATGAAGGGGAACAGCCCGCGCTCCTTCAGCACGCCCGCCACCTGCTTCCACTGCTCGACCGTCAGGTCGGCGCCGGTGGGGTTATGGCAGCACGCATGCAACAGCACGACGGTGCCGGGCGTGAGCTTGCCAAGATCGGCGAGCAGGCCGGCGAAGTCCAGGCCGTGGCTGGCGGCGTCGAAATAGGTGTAGTCGACGATGTCGAAGCCGGCCGCACCGAAGACTGCGCGGTGGTTTTCCCAACTGGGGTTGCTGATCGCCACGGTGGCGTGCGGCAGCAGCTTCTTCAGCAGGTCCGCGCCGACGCGCAGCGCACCGCTGCCGCCGACGGTCTGGGTGGTGGCCACGCGGCCGGCGGCCACGAGGGCCGACTCCTTGCCGAACACCAGCTCACGGGTCGCGGCGTCGTACGCGGCCAGGCCGTCGATCGGCAGGTAGCCGCGCGGTTTGGCGGCGGCGGCCAGCGCCTGTTCCACCTGGCGCACGCAGTCGAGCAGGGGAATGCGGCCCTGTTCGTCGTAGTAGATGCCGACGCCCAGGTTGACCTTCTGGGTACGGGAATCGGCGTTGAAAGCCTCGGTCAGCCCCAGGATGGGGTCGCCGGGCACCAGTTCGACGGATGAAAAAAGAGACACGGAATGTGGGCCGTTGCTGTGGGAGAGGGGGAGGGGTGGAGCGGCCTGCGATGCTAACAGGCGCGGGGGTTTCCCGTACTTTGCGGCAGGGGCGGCGTACGGCGTCGGGAGGCCCGGGCACAGCGTGGCGGGGGCCGCTATACTCATCGGTTGGTGCGCCGTTGGGTGCATCGGATTGCCATACAAATCAATAGATTGGCGATCAAAGCTGATCCCATTACACACTTGCGGCAGCGCGCCGGCCCGGTCCGGTCGCGGTGCCCGGAAGACACCGCCGCATGCGCCTTTCCACCATCAAGCTGTCCGGTTTCAAGTCCTTCGTCGACCCCACCGTGCTCCACCTGCCGACCAACATGACCGGCGTGGTCGGGCCGAATGGCTGCGGCAAGTCGAACATCATCGACGCCGTGCGCTGGGTGATGGGCGAGAGCTCGGCCAGCCGCCTTCGCGGCGACTCGCTGACCGACGTGATCTTTTCCGGAAGCTCCGCGCGCAAGCCCGTCAGCCAGGCGACGGTGGAACTGATCTTCGACAACAGCGACCACGCCATCAGCGGCGAGTTCGCTGCGTTCAACGAAATCTCGGTCAAGCGCCAGGTCAGCCGCGACGGCCAGAGCAACTACTACCTCAACGGCACCAAGTGCCGCCGTCGCGACATCACGGACCTGTTCCTCGGCACCGGCCTGGGCCCGCGCAGCTACTCGATCATCGAGCAGGGCATGATCAGCCAGATCATCGAGGCCCGCCCGGAAGACCTGCGCGTGTACCTGGAAGAGGCCGCCGGCATCTCCAAGTACAAGGAGCGCCGCAAGGAAACCGAGACCCGCATCCGCCATACCCGCGAGAACCTGGACCGCCTCAACGACCTGCGCGAAGAGATCGGCAAGCAGCTCGAGCACCTCAAGCGCCAGGCCAAGCAGGCCGAGCAGTACAAGGCCCTGCAGGAAGAGCGCCGGGTGAAGGATGCCGAGTGGAAGGCGCTGGAGTACCGCGGCCTCGACGGCAAGCTGCAGGGGCTGCGCGAGAAGCTGGGCCAGGAAGAGACCAAGCTGCAGCAGCTGATCGCCGAACAACGCGAGGCCGAGCGCCTGCTGGAAACCGACCGCGTGCGTCGCGAGGAAGCCGCCGACGGCCTCAACAAGGCGCAGGGCGAGGTCTATCAGGTCGGCAGCACGCTGGCCCGCGTCGAACAGCAGATCCAGCACCAGCGCGAACTGGCCGAACGCCTGAAGAAGGCGCGCGACGAAGCCCACAACGCCCTGCAGGAGCTCGGCCAGCACATCAGCGGCGACGAGACGCGCCTGAACGTACTGCGCGACTCCGTGGCCGACGCCGAGCCGCAGCTGGAGCAGCTGCGCGAGGAAGACCTCATGCGCCAGGACGCCCTGCGCGAGGCGGAAACCGCGCTGGCCGACTGGCAGCAGCGCTGGGAAACCCATAGCCGCGAGACCGCCGAGGCCTCGCGCGCCGGTGACGTCGAGCGCACCCGCGTCGACTACCTCGACCGCCAGGCCTTCGAAGCCGAGCGCCGTCGCGAGGCGCTGGCCGGTGAACGCATCGGGCTGGACCTGGACGCGCTGGCGAGCGCGTTCGAACAGCTGCAGCTGCAGCACGACACCCAGAAGGAATCGCTGGAGACGCTGACCGAACAGGTCGAGGCGCGCAAGCAGGGCGCCACCGACGTGCAGGAACAGCAGCGCGGCACGCAGACCGAGCTGTCCGACGTGCGCAAGCGCGCGCAGGAAGCCCGCGGCCGCCTGTCCTCGCTGGAGACGCTGCAGCACGCGGCGCTTGGCCAGGAGCAGGGCGCGGCGATGAGCTGGCTGCAGGCGCGCGGCCTGGACAGTGCGGCGCGCGTGGGCGAGAAGCTCACGGTCGAGCCGGGCTGGGAGAACGCCGTGGAAGGCGCGCTGGGCCAGCTGATCGAAGGCGTGCTGGTCGATGCGCCCGAGTCCCTGGTCGACGCATTGGGCGAACTCGGCGAAGGCCGCATCGCGCTGGTGTCGGATGAGGCGGGCGAGGTCGCCTTCGCGCCCACTTCGCTCGCCGCCAAGGTGCAGGGCCCGGCCGCCATCCGCCGGCTGCTGGCCCGCCTGCATGTCGCCGACGACCTGGCCGAGGCGCGTCGCCTGCAGGTGCAGTTGCCCGAAGGCGATTCGGTCATCACCCGCAACGGCGAGCGGCTGGGCAGTGGTTGGGTGCGCGTGCTGCGCTCCGGCGCGGCCAAGCAGGGCGCGTTGCTGCGCGAGCGCGAGATCCAGTCGCTGCGCGGCGAAATCGAAACGTTGCAGGCGCGCGAAGCCGAACTGGAAGAGCGTCTGGCCAGCCTGCGCGACCAGCTGCTGGCCGCCGAGCAGCAGCGCGAGGACGCCCAGCGCACGCTGTACGTCGCCCACCGCGGCGTGTCCGAACTGGCCGGCCAGCTGCAGAGCCAGCAGGGCCGCGTGGACGCCACCCGCACCCGCATCGAACGCATCGACGGCGAGATCGCCCAGCTCGTCGAGACCCTGGACGCCAGCCGCGAGCAGGCGCGCGAAGCCCGCACCAAGCTGGAAGACGCCGTCGACCGCATGGGCGATCTGGAATCCGCCCGCCAGGCACTGGAGAGCGAGCGGCGCGAACGCGTCGACGCCCGGGACCAGGCCCGCGAAGCCGCCCGCACCTCGCGCGACACCGCCCACGCCCTGGCGCTGACGCTGGAGTCGCAGCGCGCCCAGATCGTCTCGCTGAGCCAGGCCCTGGACCGCATGGGCGGCCAGCGCGGCCAGCTGGATTCGCGCCTGGAAGAACTCACCCTGCAGTTGAACGAAGGCGATTCGCCGGTGCAGGAACTGGATGCCCAGCGCCAGGCCGCGCTGGAGCACCGCGTCACCGCCGACCGCCAGCTGGCCGAGGCGCGCGCGCTGCTGGACGGCATCGACAACGAGCTGCGCCAGTACGAACAGACCCGCCAGCAGCGCGACGAGCAGGCATTGGCCCAGCGCGAGCGCATCTCGCAGCGCAAGCTGGACCAGCAGGCGCTCGCGCTGAAGGCCGAGCAGCTGTCCGAGGCGGTGGTAGCCGGGGGCTTCGTGCTGGAAGACGTGGTCAACACGCTGCCGGAGGTCGCCGACATCCGCGAGTGGGAGCAGGCCGTCACCCAGATCGATGGCCGCATGCGCCGCCTGGAGCCGGTCAACCTGGCCGCTATCCACGAGTACGGCGAAGCCAGCCAGCGCTCCGAGTATCTGGAAGCCCAGAACGCCGACCTCACCAGCGCGCTGGATACGCTGGAAGAGGCCATCCGCAAGATCGACCGCGAGACCCGCGGCCGCTTCAAGGACACCTTCGACCGCGTCAACGCCGGCGTGCAGCAGCTGTATCCGCGCCTGTTCGGCGGCGGCCACGCCTACCTGGAACTGACCGGCGAGGACCTGCTGGACACCGGCGTGTCCATCATGGCGCGCCCGCCGGGCAAGCGGGTGTCCAACATCTCGCTGCTGTCCGGCGGCGAGAAGGCGATGACCGCGGTGGCCTTGGTGTTCGCCATCTTCCAGCTCAATCCCGCGCCGTTCTGCCTGCTGGACGAGGTGGACGCGCCGCTGGACGAGGCCAACGTGGGCCGCTTCACCACCATGGTGAAGGAGATGAGCGAGAAGGTGCAGTTCCTGTTCGTGTCCCACAACAAGGCCACGATGGAAGCCGCACACCAGCTCAGTGGCGTTACCATGCGGGAACCCGGTGTCAGCCGCCTGGTGTCGGTGGACCTGGAAGAGGCCGCCCGCCTGGCTGGCGCCGCCTGACCCTGATCGATCCCAACCTGCCGGAGAATCCCCTGTGTCCGACATGGCCATGCTTCGTATCGGAATCCTCGTCGCCGGCGTCCTGCTGCTGGCGGCGATCTTCCTGTTCGGACGTCCCAAGAAGCCCAGCCAGGGCCGCCGCATCGAAACCACCGAGCGCGATACCGCGCGCGTCGAACCGAGCATCGCCGGCGACGACACCAGCGAGCAGGTGCAGGACTACAGCGGCGAACGCGTCAGCCAGCCGCAGCTCGGCCTGGCCGGCGGTACGCCGGTCGCCGGGGTGGACAGCGACCTGGGCAAGCGTCCCAGCCAGGACTTCGACAAGATCGTCTCGCTCTACGTCGCGGCCAAGGCCGGGCACGTGCTGCGCGGCGAGGACATCGTGGTCGCCGCCGAGAAGACCGGCCTGACCTTCGGCCACATGAACGTGTTCCACCGCCTGGTGGAAGGCCACCCGGAACGCGGCCCGGTCTTCAGCATGGCCAACATCATGCAGCCGGGCAGCTTCGACATGGCCCACATCCGCGAGCTGGAAACCCCGGCCATCGCGTTCTTCCTGACCCTGCCGGCGCCGATGACCGCGCTGGAGGCCTGGGAGAAGATGCTGCCCAACGTCGAGCGCATGGCCGAACTGCTGGGCGGCGTGGTCCTCGACGACAGCCGCAACACCCTCGGCCGCCAGCGCATCCAGCACATCCGCGAAGAACTGCGCGCCTACGACCGCCAGCACGAAGCACCGCCGCTGACGAAGGCGCCGCGGTGGTGAGTCCGGCTGGTCTTGGCTGACGCACCGCACACGCCAGTCTTGCGACGTGTCGGCGATGCCCGCCACGTCCTCACGTTCGCCACGATTCTTTTCGTGGCCCTGTTCGCCGTCGGTGTTGTCGAGGGATTCCTGCGCGCGGGCAACGGCGTCACGGCGCTAGGCGCTTGGTCTGCATGGATCGGTTATTTCGCGCAGCTGATCGTCTCAACGCTGGTTTTCCTTTGCATGACCTTGCGACGGCCCACGAACGCGTTCCGGAGCGCTGTGCTGGCACTGATGGTGGAGCAGGCGATGGGTTTGTGCGTGGCGCTGGTGCTGGTATGGATGTGGCCGTGGTTCGGCGCGCCTGACATGGTGCTTGCCGCGTTGGGGTTCGCGGTGACCTTCGCCGGCATGATGCTGGGCATCGCGTGGGGCATCCACGTGACAGGTCGGAATTCCGATCTGCCGTAGGCCGGGTTGAAGCGAAGCGTAAACCCAGCGCTTTTGCCTGGAGTTCATGGATGCTGGGTTTACGCTGCGCTTCAACCCAGCCTACGAAAGCGCACGTACACGTTTCTAAGGGAGTCGAGCAGATGACCACCCACCGCATCTTCACCGCGTCCTTCGCCAGCGTGTATCCGCTCTACGTGCAGAAGGCCGAGCGCAAGGGGCGCACGAAGGCGGAGGTCGACGAGGTCATCGGCTGGCTGACGGGATACGACGCGGCCGGGCTGGCGCGGCAGATCGAGGCGAAGACGGATTTCCAGACCTTCTTCGCCGAAGCCCCTGGACTGCATCCCCACGCATCGCTGATCACCGGCGTGGTCTGCGGCGTGCGGGTCGAAGAGGTTGAAGATCCGTTGATGCAGAAGATCCGCTACCTCGACAAGTTGGTGGACGAGTTGGCGAAGGGGAAGGCAATGGCAAAGATCCTGCGCTGACATCGTATTGGGATGTGGCGGCTTTACCATTGCCCCATGGACAGAGAACTCGAGACGCCCGTTGCAACGTGCTCCATTCGGCGCGGCGACATCTTCTGGGTAGAAGCCGACGCGTCCCGCGGATCGGTGCCCGGCGTGCCGCATCCGCATCTTGTCGTGCAGGACGATGTCTTCAATCAGTCCCGCATCGGGACAGTCGTGGTCTGCGCGCTCAGCTCTAACCTCCATCGTGCCTCCGAGCCGGGCGTGGTCCTGCTGGATGCCGGCGAGGGCGGGCTGACCCGGCAGAGCGTGGTGATCGCGTCGCAGATATCGTCGCTCTACAAGCACCGCCTGCAGGACCACATCGGCCGCCTCAGCGAGGCGCGCGTCGATCAGGTCGTGGCCGCGCTCCGGTTCCTGCAAGCCTCCTATCACCGCTGATCCCCCATGTCCCGCAACGTCCTCTTCATCTGCACCCAGAACCGCCTGCGCAGCCCGACGGCCGAACAGGTGTTCGCTGATTGGGCGGGTATCGAAACCGCGTCTGCAGGGTTGGGCAACGACGCCGAAGTTCCGGTTTCGCCCGAGTTGCTGGCGTGGGCGGATATCGTCTTCGTGATGGAGAAGGCGCATCGAAACCGCCTGTCGGCGAAGTTCGGCGCCCACCTCAAGGGTGCGCGCGTGATCTGCCTGGATATCCCGGACGAGTACGAATACATGGACCCTGAGCTGGTCCGCCTGTTGAAGCAGAAGGTCACGCGTTTCCTGCCCGCTGGATGAGGCCTCCCGATGATCAACCTGAAACTCACCGATGTCCGCCCCTTCATCGGCAGCAAAGACTTCGACGTCTCACGGGCCTTCTATGAAGCCCTCGGCTGGACGACGGACTACCTCGACGACCAGCTCGCCCTGATGACGAACGGCGCCCACGGTTTCTACCTGCAGCGCTACTACCAGAAGGACTGGCTGGAGAACACGATGCTGCACATCACCGTGGCCGATGCCGCCGCGTGCCACACGCAGGTCGCCGCGGTGTTGGCCAGCGGCGCGTACGGCGAAGCCCGCGTTGCGCCAACCAAGCACGAGGACTACGGTGCTCTGGTGACGTACGTCTGGGACCCTGCGGGTGTATTGCTGCACCTGGCGCAGTGGGGCGACGCATGAGCCGTCCCCTGCAGACCTACACCGGCCGCTGCCATTGCGGCGCGATCCGCTTCGAGATCGATAGCGACTTTCCCGAGCTGACGCAGTGCGACTGCTCCATCTGCCGCAAGAAGAACGCGCTGATGGTGAAGGTGCACGAGAGCGCTTTCCGCCTGCTGGCGGGAACGGAGGCACTGGCCGAGTACCAGTTCCATACCCATACCGCGCGCCACCACTTCTGCAAGGTGTGCGGCATCTACCCGTTTCACCGCAAACGCGTAACCCCGGACTACTACGGCATCAACGTCTACTGCCTGGACGGGTTCGATCCGGCCGGCATCCCGGTGCGGATGACGGTGGGCGCGGGCATGCCGTGAGGCGGGTCCGCTAGACTGCGCCCATGTGCCGATTCGTCACCGCCACGCTGCCTGTCACCGTGCCGATCGCTGCGTTGGATGCGATCGCGCGCGCAGGGCCGGCAGTTCGCCCCCTGGCCAGGCTGCCGAAGGTCCTGCGCGAGCTGGACGAGGACGTGCTGTACCTGTTCCACGCCTGACACTCGGAGAGGTGACGGAGGACAGCGACAGCCCTGGACCGCCGGTGTTGCACCGCCCCCTCACGGCCCGGGGCTTTAGAATTCCCCCATGACGCCCACCGCCGCCGCCCGCATCGCCGACCTCCGCCGCCAGCTGGAGGACGCCAACTACCGCTACCACGTCCTCGACGAACCCAGCATCCCGGACGCCGAGTACGACCGCCTGTTGCGCGCACTGGACGAACTGGAAGCCGCGCACCCCGACCTGGTCACCGCCGATTCGCCCACCCAGCGCGTGGGCAACGCGCCGGCCGGCAAGTTCGCCGAAGTGCGCCACGCCATCCCCATGCTGTCGCTGGGCAATGCCTTCAGCGACGAGGAAGTTCAGGATTTCGTCCGCCGCATCGCCGACAAGCTCAAGCGCCCGGCCTTGCGGTTCTCGGCCGAACCCAAGCTCGACGGCCTGGCGATCAGCCTGCGCTACGAGAACGGCGCCTTCGTCCAGGGCGCGACCCGCGGCGACGGCGCCACCGGCGAGGACGTCACCCTCAACCTGCGCACCATCAAAGCGATTCCCTTGACCCTGCGCGGCACCGGCTGGCCCGCCGTGCTGGAAGTGCGTGGCGAGGTGTACATGCCGCGCGCGGACTTCGAGAAATACAACGAACACGCGCGCAAGCACGGCGGCAAGGTGCTGGCGAACCCGCGCAACGGCGCCGCCGGCTCGCTGCGCCAGTTGGACCCGCGCATCACCGCGCAGCGGCCGCTGGCGTTCTTCGCCTACGGCACCGGTCTGGTCGAAGGCGGCGAGCTGCCGGATTCGCATTCGGCCACGCTGAAGCAGCTGCGCGGCTGGGGCTTCCCGGTCAGCAGCCTGAGCGACGTGGTGGAAGGCGTGGACGGCCTGCTCGATTACTACCGGCGCATCGGCGAGGCGCGCGATGGGCTGCCGTTCGACATCGACGGCGTGGTCTACAAGCTCGACGACGGCGAAGGGCAGCGCGAGATGGGCTTCGTCTCGCGGGCGCCGCGCTGGGCGATCGCGCACAAGTTCCCGGCGCAGGAACAGATGACGGTACTGGAGTCCATCGAGGTCAACGTCGGCCGCACCGGTGCGGTGACCCCGTGGGCGCTAATGCAGCCGGTGCACGTGGGCGGGGTGACCGTCACCCGCGCCACCCTGCACAACGCCGACCAGGTGGCGCGCCTGGACGTGCGCAACGGCGACACGGTGATCGTGCGCCGCGCCGGCGACGTGATCCCGGAAGTCGTCGGCGTGGTGCCGGAACGACGCCCGGCCGGCACTGTGCCATGGCAGATGCCTACCGCGTGCCCGGTCTGCGGGTCGGAGATCGTCCGCGAGGAAGGCGAAGCCGTCTGGCGTTGCAGCGGCGAGCTGACCTGCCCGGCGCAGCGCAAGGAATCGATCATCCATTTCGCCTCGCGTCGCGCGATGGACATCGAAGGCCTGGGTGAGCGCTTCGTCGAGGATCTGAGCGACCTCGACTTCGTCCAGAACGTGGCCGACCTCTACAAGCTGACCGTCGACGACCTGCTGGCGATGAAACGCCGCGTGGACGAACGCGACGGCACCACCCCCCTCGCACTTACTAAGAGCGGCGTGAAGGCCGGCAAGGTGGCGACGAAGTGGGCCGAAAACCTGATCGAGGCCATCGACCGCAGTCGGCAGACCACGCTGGAGCGTTTCCTGTTCGGACTGGGCATCCAGCACGTGGGCGAAAGCACGGCCAAGGCGCTGGCGCAGTGGTTCGGCGACCTGCAACTGATCCGCCGCCTGCCGTGGCCGCTGTTCAAGCGCGTGCCCGACATCGGCGGCGAAGTGGCGCGCTCGCTGGGGCATTTCCTCGACCAGCCGGGCAACCAGCAGGCCATCGACGACCTGCTGGCGCGTGGCGTAGTGATCGGCGACACGCGTCCGCCGTCGGGCAAGCTGCGCGCCGGCCTGGAGCTGGCCACGCTGCTGGTGGACCTGGAGATTCCCAAGGTTACCCGCGTGCGCGCCGAGCAGCTGGCGTCCGCCTTCCCGTCGGTGCAGGCGCTGCTGGACGCGCCGGTGCACAACTTCGTCACCGCCGGCCTGCCGAGCGACTCGGCCAACGCGTTCGCCACGTGGTTGGAGGACGACGCCAACGCGCAGCTGCTGTCGCGCAGCGGTGACGCGCTGGAAGACCTGCGGCGCGTCACGCCCGACGACGTCGCCGCGTCCGCGGGCCCGCTCGACGGCAAGACCGTGGTGCTCACCGGCGGGCTGGCCGCGATGAGCCGCGACGAGGCCGGCGAGAAGCTCGAAGCCCTCGGCGCCAAGGTCGCCGGCAGCGTGTCGAAGAAGACGCACCTGGTGGTGGCGGGCGAGGCCGCCGGTTCCAAGCTGGCCAAGGCGCAGGAACTGGGCATCGAGGTCTGGGATGAAGCGCAGTTGCTGGCGTTCCTGGAGAAGCATGCGTGAGCGGCAGGGATGATCGGTGTGGGAGCGACGTAAGTCGCGATCGCTCTTGTTGGAGTGTGCAGGCTGTGGAGGGTGCGCGGGCTCCGTCCATCGCGACTGACGTCGCTCCCACGCCGGGCGTTGCGTGATGACCTGGCAACCCTCCGCCTCGATGGATGCGCTGCGCCTGCGTGCGCAGCTCAACCGCCTCGTCCGCGAGTTCTTCCACGCGCGTGACGTGCTGGAAGTCGAGACGCCGATGATGTCGCGCGCCGGCAATACCGACGCGAACATCGCCTCGTTCTCGCTGGAGTTCTCCGGCCGAACCGACGGCGCGCCGCGCACGCGCTGGTTGAGGACCTCGCCGGAGTTCCCGCTGAAGCGCCTGCTCGCGGCGGGCGTGGGCGACTGCTTCGAGCTGGGGCGCGTGTTCCGCGATGGCGAAGCCGGCGGGCGGCACAACCCGGAGTTCACCATGCTGGAGTGGTACCGCATCGGCTGGACGCTGGAACCGCTGATCGACGAGACGGTGGCGCTGGTGCAGGCGGCGCTGGCGATGATCGGGCGGGAAGCGACGGTCGTGCGTTCGAGTTTCCGCGACCTCTACGCACAGCGCCTGGGATTCGATCCGATGACGGCCGACCTGGACGTGGTGCGCAACGCGGCGGCCGGCATCGCCATCGACGGCGAAGGCCTGACCCGCGACGACTGGCTGGACCTGCTGATGACGCACGTGCTGCAGCCGGGGTTCGTCCGCGACGAGATCCGGGTGGTGCACGACTACCCGGCCACGCAGTCGGCGCTGGCGCGCGTGGTGGCGCGCGACGGCGTGCCGGTGGCGGAGCGCTTCGAGCTCTACCTCGGTGCGCTGGAGCTGGCCAACGGCTACCACGAACTCACCGACGCGGTGGAACAGCGGGCGCGCTTCGAACGCGATGTCGCCGTACGGCAGGCCCGGGGCGATGTCGCACCGCCCATCGACGCCGCGCTGCTGGACGCGCTGGCGCACGGGATGCCGGCGTGCGCCGGCGTCGCGTTGGGCGTGGACCGACTGCTCATGGCGATGCTCGACACGCCCCGCATCGCCGACGTGGTGGCGTTCGATTTCGCGCGCGCCTGAAAGCCAGCCAAACACGCCGAGCACGCCCGTTTCGCTGCAAACGTTTACGTGGGCGCGCGTTCATGATCGCTGCGTAGATTGCGGTCCAACACCCACGAGGACGCACGCCATGGAACGCTCCCTGATCGCAACGCTGGTGCTGGGCACCGTCGCCTTGTTCGGCACGGCCGCGGCCAAGGCGGCCCCGCAGTACGACGATCGCTACTACGGCAACGGCCAGGTCGTCCGCTGCGAATCCACCGACAACCGCTACCGTGAGTGCCGCATGGATACGCGGGGCGGTGTGCAGGTGGTGCGGCAGATCTCCAAGACGCGTTGCGAGGAGGGCCGCAACTGGGGCCAGGGGCGCGAGGGCGTGTGGGTCGATCGCGGCTGCCGCGCCGAGTTCGCCAGCGGCCGTGGCCAAGGGGGCGGGTGGGGCAACGGCCAGCGCATCCGCTGCGAGTCGAACGACGGCCGTTCGCGCACCTGCGCCATCAACGGCCGTGGCGACGTGCGCCTGGTCCGCCAGCTGTCCAAGGCGCAATGCACCGAAGGCTACAGCTGGGGCCAGGACCGCAACGCGATCTGGGTGTCTCGCGGCTGCCGTGCCGAGTTCGAGGTGTACGGCCGGGGGAACGGATGGAACAGCGGGGGTGGCTGGAACAACGGCGGCAACGGGTACGGCAACGGCCAGACCTTCCGCTGCGAGTCGGACAAGGGCCGCACGCGTACCTGTGGCGTGGACGGCCGCGGCCGCGTGCAACTGGTCCGGCAGCTCTCCAATGCCGCGTGCATCGAGGGCCGCACCTGGGGCCGCGATGGCCGCGGCGTCTGGGTCACCGACGGCTGCCGGGCCGAGTTCCGCAGTTGGTGATCGCCCGGGTGTGAGGCGAGGCGGGGAGGGGCCGGTACAATGGCCCCATGACCGACCCCATCGATTACGCCCGCTACGACCGCATCCGCCCCATCCGCTGGACCGGGAGCGCACTGGAATTGCTGGACCAGCGCAAGCTTCCCTTCGTAGTGGAGTACCTGAGCTGCACGACCAGCGATGAAGTGGCTGCGGCCATCCACGATCTGGCCGTGCGCGGCGCCCCGGCGATCGGCATTGCCGCCGCCTGGGGCGTGGTGCTGGCCTCGCGCGAGGTGCTGGCCGCCACGCCGGTCGACGCGGCAGAGAAGCTGGAACCCGCGTTGCAGCGCCTCAACGCCGCACGACCCACGGCGGTGAACCTGGCCTGGGCGCTGGCCCGCATGCGCGCGGCGTTGAAGACCGCCGGCAGCGACTGGCGCGGCGTGCTCGAGCTGGAAGCGCTGGCGATCGCCGAGGAAGACCTCGCCGCCAACCGCCACATGGGCGAACTGGGCGCGGCGCTGATCCCGGCCGGCAGCGGCGTGCTTACCCACTGCAATACCGGCTCGCTGGCCACCGCGGGGTTCGGCACCGCGCTGGGCGTGATCCGCGCCGGCGTGGCGCAGGGCCGGATCGGCAAGGTCTTCGCGGGCGAGACCCGTCCGTGGCAACAGGGCGCCCGCCTGACCGCGTGGGAGCTGCAGCAGGACGGCATTCCCGCCACCCTAATCGCCGACTCAGCCGCATCGCACCTGATGAAGACCGGGGCCGTGCAGTGGGTGGTGGTGGGCGCGGACCGCATCTGCGCCAACGGCGACACCGCCAACAAGATCGGCACCTACCAGTTGGCCATCGCTGCGCGCCACCACGGTGCGAAGTTCATGGTGGTGGCGCCGTCGTCCACCGTGGACATGGCCACGCCGAACGGCGATGCCATCCACATCGAGGAGCGCGACCCGGCCGAGCTGCTGGGGATCGGCGGCACCCGCATCGTCGCCGAGGGCGTGCCGGCCTGGAACCCGGTATTCGACGTGACCCCGGCTGCGTTGATCGATGCCATCGTCACCGAGAAGGGCGTGATCGAGCAGCCCGACGAAGCCCGCATGCGGGCGGCCTTCGGCGGCTAGGCCTGCCATGCGGGGGGCGCACGGGGAGCCTGAAAGCGACGCAGCGCGTCAGCCCGGCGCGCGCGCCCGTACCCCGCCGGAGCGCCTTGCATGAGGCGCCGGCGCCGACGTGGGCTGCCGGCTGCGAGCGGCACGCAGATGGCACGGGAGTTGCAGCGCCAGGGTGAACCGGCCGAGGCCTCGCGCATGCGTTCCCGCTCCCTTCCATTCGCCCCCATCGTGGCTCCGGGCCTGTTCCGCAGCCTGCGGGGCCTGCTCGCGCGGGATTCCACGCGGGGCCTGGATGCCGCCGAGCGCGAGGACCTGACACAGGCGCAACTGCGCGCCACGCGCCCCATCGTCAGTGGCGTGCTGCTGTGTGGCGCCGTGCTGCTGGTGATCATTGCCGCGTTCGAACTCGTGGGCGCCACGCCCACCATCGGCTATCCGGCGTGGCTGCAACTGGCCGTCGCGGCGGTCGTCGCCGGATGCGCCGCCGGCGTGGCACGCCTTACCCAATGGCAGCAGCGCCTCGTGCTGACCCTGGTGGCCACGTTGCTGACGGGCATCTTCATGAGCATGCCGCTGCCGGGCGCGACCGGGCAGCTGGCGCTGCGCACGGGCCTGTTCCAGTTGTTGCCGCTGGCGCTGATGGCGCTGATGGTCCGGCCGGTGTCGTTGCTGGCGTTCGCGCTGCTGATCGTGGTGATGGCGCAGTTGCGCATCGTGCTCCATGGCGCGCCGGGCACGGGTAGCGCGCTGTACTGGCTGTACACGCTGACGACCATCGGCTTCGGCCTGGTGCTGGCCGGCTATCGCACGGACTTCGCCGTGTCGGCGTGGCAGATGCGCCGTCGCCTGGTGGAACAGGCGCATACTGACGCCCTCACCGGTCTGCTCAACCGCAACGGCTGGAGCGAGCGCGCCGAGGCCGCGCATGCGCGCGCCACCGCGTCCGGCGTGCCCGTCGCGCTGGTGGTGCTGGACATCGATTACTTCAAGCGGATCAACGACCGCCTCGGGCACGACGGCGGCGACGCGGTGCTGCAGCGGCTCGGCGCGATCATGCGCGCCCGCACCGGTGGCGAGGAAGGCTGCGCCGCGCGGATCGGCGGCGAGGAATTCGCGGTCCTGCTGAAAGGGGAAGACGCCCTGTCCGCCCCGGCCTTCGCCGAGCGCGTGCGTCGCGAGTTCGGCAAGGAGCACGACGGGGTGGTCGCGACGCTCTCGGCCGGGGTGGCCGAGCACGTGAGCGGCGAATCGCTGCGTGAACAGATGCGGCGTGCCGACCAGGCGCTCTACGAAGCGAAGCGGGAAGGCCGCGACCGCGTCTGCGTGGCGCCGCATTCCTGAACATCATGCTGAACGGTCGGCCTTCATTCCCAAGGTGACGATCCTGCGCTAGCATCCCCAGACTCTTCCGCGCGGCGACTGTCGGAGTCGCCCGCGCGATCTTTACCAGCCAGGGGACCATGAACGACGACCTCGCCCGCGCGACGTGGGGAAAGTGGCGCCTGCCCTTGTTGGGGCTGGTGATCCTGCTGATCGTGGTCGGTCCGGTGATCCTGCTCCAGCAGCTGGCGCGCTCCACCCAGGCCGCCGCCGACGAAGTCGTCCATACGCACGAGGTGGAAGCCACCGTGCTGGGGCTGGCGCTGGACGTCCGCGAGATGGAAAGTTCCGCCATGCTGATCGCGCTGGGTGCGGATCATCCGCTCGCGCGCGAGCGGCTGGCGACGGGCCGGTCATCCCTGCCGCAGCGCTTCGAAGCCTTGGCCCGCCTGACCGTCGACAATCCCGAGCAGCTGGTGCGGATCGGACGCCTGCGCGAGCTGGTCGATGCGCGCATCGAGGTGGTCGACCAACTGCTGGAGGCGCCGGACGCCTACCGGGGCTCGGTGGTGGCTCCGTTGGCCACACGCTTCCCCATCCGCGGGTTGTTGAGCGAAATCCTCGCCGACGAGCGCGCATTGCTGGAAAAGCGCAGCAGTGATGCCACCGCGCAGCGCAGCCGGATGGAATGGATCCGCATGGCCGCGCTGGGTGCGCAGCTGCTGCTGATCGTCCTGGTGGTGATGTCGCTGGGGCGGCAGGTCGCGCGCCGGCTGAACGCGGAGAAGGAAACCGCGCGTGCCAGCCAGCGCGCGGTGGTGATGCTGGAGACCGTGCGGGAGCCGATCGTGCTGGTGGACGGCGAGCAGCACGTGCAGATGTACAACGCGGCCTTCGCGGAGCTGTACGGCATCGAGAAGGGCCGTGTCGTCGGCGGCCTGGACGAGCTGGGCGACGCCTGGAGCGACAAGGTGATGCGCAAGCGCCTGGACGACGTGCTGGCGCGCGGCCGCGAGTTGTGGGATTACGAACTCCAGCAGGAAACCGCCGACGGTCTGCGCCGCACCGTGCTGCTCAACGCGCGTCGCATGCCGCTGCCGGACAAGGACGATCATGCGGTGCTGATGACCGTCAGCGACATCTCGCTGCAGAAGACCGCGCAGCAGGAGATCGCCGCGCTGAACCGCCAGCTGGAAGGCAAGGTGGAACAGGTATCGGAAGTGAACCGCGAGCTGGAGGCCTTCAGCTATTCGGTCTCGCACGATCTGCGCGCGCCGCTGCGCCACGTGGCCGGCTTCTCGGACAAGCTGGGACGTCACCTGGGCGACGGCATCGACGACAAGAGCCGCCACTACCTGGACGTGATCGGCACTTCCGCGCGCCGCATGTCGCAGCTGATCGACGACCTGCTGGTCTACTCGCGCCTGGGCCGCAGCGCGCTGCGCCTGCAGGCGGTGGACATGCAGTCGCTGGTCGCCGAGGCGCGCGCGATGCTGGACGCCAACGAGGCCGGCGACGGACGTGCGGAACGGGTGGAGTGGCGGATCGCGCCGATGCCCATCGTGCTGGCCGACGAGAACATGATGCGCCAGGTGTGGGGCAACCTGCTGGGCAACGCCGTGAAGTACAGCAGCCAGCGCGACCGTTCCATCATCGAGGTGGAGCACCGCCGCCAGGAAGACGGCAGCCACCTCTTCAGCGTGCGCGACAATGGCGCGGGCTTCGACATGGTCTACGCGGGCAAGCTGTTCGGCGTGTTCCAGCGCCTGCACAAAGCCAGCGAATTCCCCGGCACGGGCATCGGTCTGGCCAGCGTGCGCCGCGTGCTCGGCCGCCACGGCGGCCGCATCTGGGCCGAGTCGGTCCCCGACCAGGGCGCGACATTCTTCTTCACCCTTCCCGCGGCGCTCGATGCTCCGCCCTCCAGAGAGAAAGACGCATGAGCGCCATCCGCACCATCCTGCTGGCCGAAGACAGCCTGGCCGACGCTGAAATGGCGATCGATGCGCTGCGGGAGGCCAACCTAGCCAACCCCATCGTGCACGTGGAGGACGGCGTCGAGGCGCTGGACTACCTGTTGCGCCGGGGCGCGCATGCCAACCGCGAAGAGGGCCTGCCGTCGGTGTTGCTGCTCGACATCAAGATGCCGCGGATGGACGGGCTCGAGGTGTTGAAGACCATCCGGAACGACGAGAAGCTGAAGCACCTGCCGGTGGTGATCCTGTCGTCCTCGCGCGAGGAGAGCGATCTGGCGCGCAGCTGGGACCTCGGCGTGAATGCCTATGTGGTCAAGCCGGTGGACATCGACCAGTTCTTCCAGGCGGTCAAGACCCTGGGCACGTTCTGGGCCGTGATCAACGAAACGCCGGTGCGGGACTGATCGATGCCGCGAACCGGGACACCGCTGGGGCGCGTGAGGATCCTCCTGGTCGAGGATTCCGAACTCGACGCCGAACTGCTGGTCGAGCAACTGCATGAAGCGGGACTCGACGCCGAGTTCGTGCGCGTCGACGACGCCTCGGGCATGGGCGCGGCACTGGCCGGCGAGCCGTTCGACCTGGTGGTCTCGGACATGGAACTGCCGGGCTTTTCCGGTTACCAGGCCCTGGAGATCGTGCGTGCCCATGATGGGCGTCTGCCGTTCGTGTTCTTCTCCGGCACGATCGGCGAGGAGACCGCGGTCAAGGCGCTGCAGGAAGGCGCCAGCGACTACGTGCTCAAGCACAGTCCGGTACGCCTGCCCTCCGCGGTGGCGCGTGCCATCCGGGAAACCCGCCTCGAGCGTGAGCGCGAATACGCGGAGCGCGAACTGATGCGCTCGCAACGCCTCGATTGCCTGGCGATGCTGGCCGCGGGACTGAGCCACGACCTGCGCAACATCCTGCAGCCACTGCTGATCGTCCCCGACCTGCTGTCCACCTACAGCAACGATCCGAAGATCCTGCGCCTGGGCGCGGTGATCTCCGAGAGCGGCAAGCGCGGCCACGAGATGGCCGACTCGATGCTGTCCTTCGTGCGCGGTTCGCGCAAGGCGAGCGAGCGCATCGAGGTGACGGCGCTGTTCCAGGCCGTCCAGTTGCTGATGCAGGGGTCGCTGGCCAAGCGCGTCCGCCTGGTGATCGAGGCGCCGGAGGACGGCTTGCAGATCGAGGGCAACTACACCGAATTCCAGCAGTGCCTGATCAACCTCTGCCTCAATGGCATCCAGGCGATGGCGGAGCAGGGCGGCGCGTTGACCCTGTCGGCGCGGCGCGTGGCCGATGCCGAGGGAAGCGACCACGTGGTGATCCGCGTCGCCGACGAGGGCAGCGGCATGGACGAGGCCACGCGGCAACAGCTGTTCACGCCGTTCTTCACCACCAAGTCCAGTGGTACCGGTCTGGGATTGATGTCGTGCAAGCGGATCGTCGAGTCGGTGCAGGGCCGTATCCAGGTCGAAAGCAGCGTGGGCCAGGGCACGAGTTTCGAACTGTGGCTGCCCGCGGCGCCATCGCTGGAATGGAGCGCGCCCGAAGGCACGGTGTTCCACGATGGTGAGGGCCGTCGCATCCTGCTGGTCGATGGGGACGCCACGCGGCTTTCGCTGCTGGGCAACGCGCTGGCGGCGCAGGGCTACGACCCCATGATGGCGCCGGACGGCGCCATCGCGTTGCAGCAGATCGCCCGCATCGGCCTGCCGGCGCTGGCGATCCTGGACGACGACATCCTGCTGCTGTCGGCCGCGGACGTGCTGGCGGTGCTGCAGGAAGCGGGCTTCGATGGTCCGGTGATCCGCCTGCGCGAACCGGGCCTCGACGATGACCGACACGACTGCGCCGCGGTCGTCACCAAGCCCGTGCAAATCCAGTCCCTGTTCGGCGCGATCGAATACGCGCTCAGCCCGCGCGCCTGACGCCCGGGCCGCGCGGGCCCTCGGTCTTCAGACGTGGCCGACGGTGGCGGGCTTCAGCCGCTGCCATACCGCACGCATGATCGGCTGCGCGCGGTACCAGCCGATCGGCGTATCCGGACAGTAGCGCTGCAGGCGGTCGCGCAGGGCGGGGGCGATGTCGTCGAACTCGTGCTGGTGGTGCAGCAGGTAGGCGTCGTAACCGACCTTCAGGCATTGCTCCAGATCGCCGACCGTGGCGCCGACCACCTGGAACGTGTCTTCGTTCAGGCGCGTTTTCCAGTACGCGAGTTCGGCGTCGATATCGACGATCTGCGCGGTGTGCTGAGTGGAACGGCGGTGCAGGCTGGCCATGGTGATCCCCGTATCGGTATGGTGGTCTGACACGGCGGAGTGTTGGTTCGCGGAAGTGACGCTTAAGTGAAATAAAGAGCGTTTTAACCCGTATTTAACCGCGCGCGCGCGTTCTGGTTCACCTTTGCATCGCCTGCGTGAAGGTCAGCGCTGACGCATCGCCGCGGCGAGGATCGCGCGCTCGTCCATCAAGGCGACAGGCGAGGGCGGGAACAACGGCGGATCCTCTTCCAGCGGCGCATTGAGGCGCTCCCACACGCGCTCGATGACGGCCTGCGCGAGCGGCCAGTCGAGCCGTAGGCCGCGCACGTTGCCGGTGTGGTAGCGCGCGGGCAGGGTCGGCAGCAACTCGTGCAGCGATTGCCGGTGCGAGAGCAGGTAGACGTCGTACGCGAATTTCAGGGTGGGCACGTAGTGGCGGAACGGCGTGCCGGAACGATGGAACGGCTGGCTGGCGTAGGTGTGTTCCCAGAACAGCAGCTCGGCGTGGATATCGATGACGGCGCAGGGGGCGTGCGCGTCCGCCCAGGCCGGGGCGATCGGTTTCTGAAGGCATGACATGCGGTCCCACTCCCTGGCGCAAGGCCTGGCGGAGCATGGACTGACTGGATGAAGCACGGCTTACCGACGCGTGACAGCCGCGTTCCCGTCCCCGTCGCGCATCCGACAGCGCGACCCCCTGTAGCGACGTCTCCTGCCCGTGTCCGCACGCGGACGCGGTCCATGATCCCGCCGGTTCTTGTTGTTATCGACTGCCCCTGCTTACAGGGACACGCACTGCCGCACGCGATCCGGTCACCGTTCGTCGTCGCGTCGCGCACGCGACGACGAAGCGCGCGCGCTCAATGCACGCGCGCGGGCGTGGGCTCGTGTTCGTCGAGCCAGCGCCACGCCTCGCGCAGCAGCGTGCGCGCGACCGGCCACTCGGGGCCGCTGTCGCCGCGCAGGCGGTCCCAGTGGTCTTCGAGCTCCAGTTCGGTATCCAGATCCAGGTGCTCGCCACCATGTTCCGCGTGCGAGGCCGCGGCGAAGGCATAGGCCCGGCAGGCATCTTCCCAGGCGACGTCGGGATGCAGGCGGCGGCGGCGGCCGTAGTCGTGCGCCGTGAACGCGGCGAACGCGTCGTCGGCCCGCTCGGGTGAACGGAACGGTGTCTGCCGCAAGGTATCGAGCTGCTCGCGATAGAGGTGTCGGTTCATGGGCGTACGCCTCCGGTGGGGGTGATGCCGTGGTAACCCGGCGCGCGTTACCCATGGGTGAGAAATACCTTCAATCGCCGATCACAAAACTGAGGATTCAGCGAGGTGATGGCCACGAACCCGTCTCAGCGGGTGAGACGCCGCTGTCGTCTGATGCGCGCTCGCCCGCAGACGGGCACGCACAGAGAGCCGACCATGCCCGCCCAAACCTCGTGGATCCGCCGCCACGCCGACGAGGCCTCGCTGTTGCCGGCCTTGCCCGGCGATGGCAACGCGCTGGCCGACCGCCTCGCCGGCAAGTACCACGACCGGGTGACGGGGCGCTTCGTCATCCCCGGACGTGAAGGTCGCTACGCCGACCTGCCCGATGATCTGCCGCCGTCGCTCTCGGCGGCGTTGCGCGCGCGCGGCATCGGCCGGCTGTATTCGCATCAGGCCGAGGCCTGGCAGGCCGCGCAGGCGGGCAAGCACCTGGCCATCGTGACGCCGACGGCGTCGGGAAAATCGCTGTGCTACACGATGCCGGTGGTGGCCTCGGCGCTCTCGCGCAAGGGCAAGGCGCTGTACCTGTTCCCAACCAAGGCGCTGGCGCAGGACCAGGTGGCCGAGCTGCTGGACCTCAGCCGCGCAGGCGACCTCGGGCTGAAAGCGTTCACCTTCGACGGCGACACGCCCGGCGATGCGCGCCAGGCGATCCGCCTGCACGGCGACATCGTGGTCAGCAATCCGGACATGCTGCACCAGGCCATCCTGCCGCACCACACCAAGTGGGCGCAGTTCTTCGAGAACCTGCGCTATGTAGTGATCGACGAGGTGCATACCTACCGCGGCGTGTTCGGCAGCCATGTGGCCAACGTCCTGCGACGGCTCAAGCGGGTGTGCGCGTTCTACGGTGCGGACCCGCAGTTCATCCTCTGCTCGGCCACCATCGGCAACCCGAAGGCGCACGCCGAGGCGCTGATCGAGGCGGACGTCGAGGCGATCACCGAATCCGGTGCGCCTACCGGCGACAAGCATGTGTTGCTGTGGAATCCGCCGGTGGTGAATCCCGACCTGGGCCTGCGCGCCTCGGCGCGTTCGCAGAGCAACCGGATCGCCCGGCTGGCGATCAAGGCCGGATTGAAGACGCTGGTGTTCGCGCAGTCGCGCACGATGGTGGAAGTGCTGACCAAGTACCTGAAGGACGTGTTCGACCACGATCCGCGCAAGCCGGCGCGGATCCGCGCCTACCGCGGCGGCTACCTGCCCACCGAGCGGCGCGACGCCGAGCGCGCGATGCGCGACGGGCGCGTGGACGGCATCGTCTCGACGTCCGCGCTGGAGCTGGGCGTGGACATCGGCAGCCTGGATGCGGTGGTGCTGAACGGCTATCCGGGCTCCATCGCGGCGACGTGGCAGCGCTTCGGCCGGGCCGGGCGTCGACAGCAGGCCTCGCTGGGCATCCTCGTCGCCAGTTCGCAGCCGCTGGACCAGTACGTGGTGCGGCACCCGGAGTTCTTCGCCGACAGTCCGCCGGAGCATGCGCGCATCGCGCCGGACCAGCCGATGATCCTGCTGGACCATATCCGCTGCGCCGCCTTCGAGTTGCCGTTCCTGGCCGGCGAGATGTACGGGCCGGTCGATCCGTCCCCGTTCCTGCAGTTGCTGGACGAGGACAGCGTGGTCCATCGCGAGGGCGACCGCTACGAGTGGATCGCCGACAGCTATCCGGCCAACGCGGTCAGCCTGCGCTCGGTGGCGGACGGCAATTTCGTCGTGGTCGACCGCACCGACGGGCGCCAGGTAATCATCGCCGAAGTCGATTTCAGCGCCGCGCCGCTGACACTGTACGAAGGCGCGATCCACATGGTGCAGTCCACGCCCTACCAGGTGGAGCGGCTGGATTGGGAAGGCCGCAAGGCCTACGTCACCCGTACCCATGTGGACTACTACACCGATGCGATCGACTACACCAAGCTGAAGGTGCTCGAACGCTTCGACGGCGGCATCGCCGGGCAGGGCACGTGCCACCACGGCGAAGTGCACGTGGTGCGGCGCGTGGCCGGCTACAAGAAGATCCGCTACTACACGCACGAGAACATCGGCTACGGCCCGGTGAACCTGCCGGACCAGGAGATGCACACCACCAGCCTGTGGTGGCAGCTGCCGCCGCAGCTGCTTGAAGCGTCGTTCGGCTCGCGCCAGGAGGCGCTGGACGGCTTCCTCGGCGCGGCGCATGCGCTGCACATCGCGGCGACGGTCGCGGTCATGGCCGAGGGTCGCGACCTGCAGAAGGCGGTCGGCGATGGCGACGGCGCCTGGTTCGCGCTGCCGGACACGCAGGGCAGGGGACAGCTGCGCAGCGGCGAGGGCCAACTGCTGTCGCCGGCGTCGGGCGACCGCTTCGTGCCGACGGTCTACCTCTACGACAACTACCCCGGCGGCATCGGCCTGAGCGAACCGCTGTGGCGACGCCAGGCGGAACTGGTGCGCCGCGCCGCGGACCTGGTGGGCCGCTGCGACTGCAAGGCCGGGTGTCCGGCGTGCGTGGGTCCGGTGCTGGCCGTCGATGAGGAGGCGGACACGACCCCGCGTGCGCTCGCGATGCGCGTGTTGCAGCTGCTGGATGCCGCATGAGCGTCAGTCTGGAGAAACTGCAGCGGTTGCGGCGGCAGGCTGGGCATGACGGCCCCGCTTCGCCCTCCAGCGCGTTGCCGCCGGTGCACGATCCACTGCCTGCCTTGCGTCGCATGCTGGGCATCCGTGAGCGTGCTCGCCCGTCTTCGGTGGTACGCGCCTGCGATCGGGCGTTGCCGGGCGACGAGATTGCCCCGGGGTTGTTGTTGCTCGAACAGGTGCTGCCGTTCGATCCGGTGCCGGACGACGTGGACGGTGCGTTCGCGCGCACCGGCTTGTTGCCGACCCGCGGCATGCTGTTCTTCGATACCGAAACCACCGGCCTGTCCGGCGGCACCGGCACGCGCGCCTTCATGGTGGGCGCGTCGGATTTCGTGCCGGGCGGCCTGCGCGTGCGCCAGTTGCTGATCACGCACCTGTCCGCGGAGCCGGCGATGCTGCGCGAGTTCTCGCGATGGCTGGCCGAGGACACGCGCCTGATCAGCTACAACGGGCGCTGCTACGACGCGCCGCTGCTGGCCACGCGTTATCGCCTCGCACGACAGGGCACGCCGCTGGCCGGCCTCGAGCACCTGGACCTGCTGTTCCCCACGCGTCGCCGGTATCGCGGAGTGTGGGAGAACTGCCGGTTGGCGACCATCGAGCGCCATGCGCTCGGCATCGTCCGCGAGGACGATCTGCCGGGATCGGAAGCGCCGGGCGCGTGGCTGCAGTACCTACGTGGAGGCGATGCCGGCCTGCTGCGGCGCGTGCTGCTGCACAACTTCCAGGACGTGATGACATTGGCGCAGCTGCTCCTGCATCTCTCGGCGCCGGACGACGTGGCGCCGGATGGAAGTGCGTTTACCTGCCTTCCGCCTTGACCCCGTGGCGGGGCGGGCGGATGCTGGCGACGTCGGAACCCACGAAGACGCACTGCCTGTCCGCCCTGCCACAGGAGCCGTCCCATGCACCGTCCCGTCGTCCTCGGCCTGCTGT
Source organism: Pseudoxanthomonas sp. CF385 (assembly GCF_900104255.1). Lineage (NCBI taxonomy): Bacteria > Pseudomonadati > Pseudomonadota > Gammaproteobacteria > Lysobacterales > Lysobacteraceae > Pseudoxanthomonas > Pseudoxanthomonas sp. CF385. The sequence continues at coordinate 233,362 of NZ_FNKZ01000003.1, read as the reverse complement.
TCGCAGGCACCTCGTTCACCGCCGCCGCACAGGACCGCTTGCCGGCCGTCGACCGCTTCTACATCGGTGCAGGCCGGTACTGGGCCGACCACGATCTGGACACGCGCTGGGACGCCAGCGATGGCTCGATGGGTACGCACGTCAATTTCCAGCGCGACCTGGGCTTCATCGACCGCCAGGATGCGCTGGTCTGGAACATCGGCGGCAGCTTCGGCGAGGAGCGGCGGCACAAGCTCGATGCGTTCGGCTACGACTACGACGATGACACCCGCCGCCTGTTGGACCGCACGCTGCAGATCGGCGACAACGCGTACCCCGTCGATGCCGACCTGACCGGCCGCCTGGACCTGAAGATCACCGGCGTCTCCTACACCTGGTTCTTCCTCCAGGACGGCCAGCGCGCGGCCGGCGTGGGGCTGGGCGCGATGCGCTACGACATCGAGGCCGAGCTGGACGCCACCGCCACCGTGGCCGGCTCACCGGTGGCCTACGCGAACGACCTGTCCGAGGACGAGTGGGCGCCGATGCTGCGGGTCGAGTACGCGCATGCACTGTCGGCGCACTGGCGCTGGGGGGCGTCGCTCGCCTATACGCGCAAGGACAGCGGCAACGTCACCGGCGATGCGCTGGATGCGCAGGTTGAACTGGAATATTTCCCGTGGGAGCGCTTCGGCTTCTCGCTGCGCTACAACTACAACGACGTGGATCTCGATTTCGAGCGCACCCGCTTCGACGGCAACCTCAACCTCAACAACCGCGGACCGCAGGTGCTGGGCATGTTCCGCTTCTGAACGCGGGGCTGTCGGGGATCCACCGACAGCGGAGTGTGAAGCGCTGCGCACTCCGCCACATCGCCCTTCAAGAAGCGGCGGCGGCGGCCGACATCCTTGCTAGATTTCATCCGTCCGTGCCGCGCGACCGCGTGGGCACGCATCGAACCTGCAAGAAAAGGGGCCGTGCCTTGCGCATTCTGTACGTTGGCGATACCGCCTGCCTGCCTGACGATCTGGCCGACTACATCGGCGACATGGGGGACGAGTGGACCGTGGAGACGGTCGCCGACGGCAAATCGGCGATGTTCGCGGTCGCCAACGGCCCGGTCGACGTGGTGATGGTCGGTCCCGGCCTGCCGGACCTGCCGCCGGCCACGCTGCTGGGGCAGATCCGCACGTTGCGTCCCGAGACGATCCGCATCGCCCTGCTGGAAGGCAGTTCCGACAGCCTGTCGGCACCGATCAAGCTGATCGGCGTGGCGCACCGCTTCCTGCCGTTGCCGCTGTCGTCGGAGACGGTGCTGGAATCGATCCACAGCCTGGAAGAGCTGCGCGACCTGCTGGACAGCCCGCGCCTGCGCCGGGCGATCGGCCGGGTCGAGCATCTGCCGTCGCCGCCGCACCTGTATTTCGCGCTGACCCGCGCGCTGGAAGAAGACGAAGGCACCGCCAACGACATCGCCACGCTGGTGGCGGGCGACCCGGCCATCGCGGCCAAGGTGTTGCAGTTGTGCAACTCGGCGTACTTCTCCAATGGCCGCTCGGTCACCGACCTGCGCGCTGCCGTGACGCGTCTGGGCCTGGGTACGCTGCGCGACCTGGTGCTGGCCAGCGAGGTGTTCTCGATGAAGACAACCTCCAGCGTCGACCGTGCCGCGCTGCAGAACCGTGCGCTGTTGGCCTCGCGCCTGGCGGCGAAGATCCTGCCGCGCACCAGTTCCGAACTCGGCGCCACCGCGGCGCTGCTGGCCGACATCGGCCTGCTGCTGCCGGGCGTGCGCGACGAGCGTGACACCCCGGCGACCGAGGACGACGACCGTCCCGGCCACACCGAGGCGGGTGCCTACCTGCTGGGCCTGTGGGGCCTGCCGATGCCGATCGTCGAGGCGGTGGCCTTCCACCGCCAGCCGCAGCGCTCCAGCCTGCGCAGCTTCTGGGTACCTGGCGCCGTGCACGTGGCTGGCGCGCTGGCCAGCAACGAGCCGGTGGACGAGGGCTACCTGAAGTCGCTGGGCGTGCTGGACCAGTTGCCCAACTGGCGCCAGATGGCCGAAACCCTGGTCGAGCGCGCCGAAGAGCAGGCCGCCTGAGCGACGTAGCCCGGGTAAGCGAAGCGCACCCGGGGGAAACACATCGCGGACATCCCGGGTGCGGCCTATGGCCTTACCCGGGCTACGTGCTAACCGATGACCGGCGGCTCCGCCAGTCTCGCGCTGAGCGACGGATAGGTGTACAAATGTACACCCATGAACCCCATCGACCTGCCTCCCCAACGTGCCGCCGTCCTGGCCTTCCTGCGCCAGGAGCTGGCGGCCGGGCGTGCGCCCAGCCTGGCGGATATCGCCGACGCGTTCGGCTTCGCCTCCCGCAATGCCGCGCAGAAGCATGTGCAGGCCCTGGTGGCTGATGGCCTGCTGGAGCAGGCACCCGGCCAGAAACGCGGCCTGCGTCTGCCGGGCGGCACGGCCGACCTGCTGCCGTTGCCGGTGCTCGGCCGGGTGGCCGCCGGCCAGCCGATCGGGGCCGACATCGGCCTGGACGAACAGCTGTGGCTGGACCGCCGGCTCTTCTCGCCGCAGCCGGATTACCTGCTGAAGGTGCAGGGCGATTCGATGATCGGCGACGGCATCGTCGACGGCGACCTGGTCGGCGTGCACCGCACGCCCGACGCGCGCGACGGGCAGACCGTCGTGGCCCGCATCGACGGCGAGCTGACCATCAAGCGCCTGCAGCGCGAACGCCGGCGCATCCGCCTGCTGCCGCGCAATCCCGCGCACGCGCCCATCGAGGTGCAGCCCGGTCAGGACTTCGCCATCGAAGGCGTGTACTGCGGCCTGGTAAGGCGCGGCTGACATGGGTGCGGTCGTCGCCCTCGACACGTTGCTGGCCGCGCGCACGCTGTGGCATGCGGGCCGCAGCGTGGCCATCGCAGCGGACGGCGAGCCCACCGGCCATGCCGCGCTCGATGCGCTGCTGCCGCAGGGCGGCTGGCCCCGTCGCGCGCTGACCGAACTGCTGCTGCCTGCCGACGGCGTGGGCGAACTGGCGCTGCTGCTGCCCACACTGGCGCGCATGACCCAGGCCGGCAGCACGGTGGCACTGATCGCACCGCCGTACATCCCGTATGCGCCCGCCTGGCAGCACGCGGGCGTGGACCTGGCATTGCTGGAGATCGTCGAGGCTGCGCCACGCGATGCGCTGTGGGCCTTCGAACAATGCCTGCGCAGCGGCGCCTGCGCCGCCGTGCTGGGCTGGCCGGTACAGGCGGATGGACCGGCCTTGCGTCGCCTGCAGGTGGCGGCCGACAGCGGCGAGTGCCTGGGCTTCGCGCTGCGCGACCGTCGCCATGCCGCCAATCCATCGGCGGCCGCGCTGCGCGTGGAAGCCACCCGCGATGCGCAGGGCGGCACGCACTGGCAGGTGCGCAAATGCCGCGGTGGCCCCGCGCCCGCGCAAGCGTTCGCGCCGGCCGCGCATTGAGGCCCGCGCATGCTCTGGGCCTGTGTACTGCTGCCGCAGCTGGCGCTGGACGCCGTCCTCCGGCGTTTGCCCGAACCCGAGGCACCGCTGGCGCTGGTCGGCGGCGCCGCGCAGCTGCGCACCCTGCATGCGGTGAATGCCTCCGCCGCGCAGGCGGGTCTGCGGGCTGGCATGCGGCTGACCGCCGCGCATGCGCTGCTGCCGGATTTCGCGATGGTCGAATACGACCCGTCGGCCGAAGCGCGCTGGCAGCGCTTCCTCGCCGCGTGGGCGTACCGGCACAGCTCGCTGGTCAGCGCGCAGTGGCCGGGTTGCCTGGTGCTGGAGGTGCGCGCCAGTTTCCGCCTGCTGGGACCGTGGCCGCGCATCGAGGCGCGATTGCGCGAGGAATTGTCGATGCTCGGCTTCGCCCATCGCATCGCCCTGGCGCCGACGCCTCGCGCGGCGCATGTGTTCGCCGGCTTGCGCGACGGTCTGGCGGTGATGCAGCCGGCCGCAATGGCGGACATGCTGGACCGCGTGCCGGTACGGCGCGCACGCCTGCCGGACGACGCCGGCGAGCGCCTGCACCGCATGGGCATCCGCGACCTGCGCACGCTGCGCGACCTGCCGCGCGACAGCCTGCGCCGTCGCTTCGGCCTGCCGGTGCTGGAGCATCTGGACCGGCTGTACGGGCAGGCCGACGATCCGCTGGCGTACTACGCGCCGCCCGACCATTTCGACGCGCGCATCGAACTCGGCTACGAAGTCGAGAGCCACATGGCGCTGTTGTTCCCGCTGCGCCGGCTGATCGGCGACCTGTCCACCTACCTGTCCATCCGCGACGGCGGCGTGCAGCGTTTCGTCCTGCGGCTGGAACACGAGGAAGGCCATACCGATGTCGAGGTGGGCCTGCTGGCCGCCGAACGTGAACCGGCGATGCTGTTCGAGCTGACCCGCAACCGGCTGGAGCGCGTGCAGATCGCGCAGCCGGTGGTGGGCGTGCGCCTGCTCGCGCGCGAGCTGCCGCCGTTCGTGCCGGCAGCGCGCGACCTGTTCGATACGCGGCCGCAGCAGCAACTGCCGTGGCCACAGCTGCGCGAACGCCTGCGCGCGCGCCTGGGCGATGAAGCGGTGCATCGCGTGACGCCCGCCGGCGACCCGCGACCGGAGCGTGCGTGGCGGCGCGTGCACGGCGATGGTGCCCGCATCGAACAAGCGCCGGTACGTCCGCCGCGACCGGCCTGGCTGCTGCCGCAGCCGGTGCCGCTGCGCGATCCGCATCCGCGCATCGTCTCCGGTCCGGAACGGCTGGAGAGCGGCTGGTGGGACGGCGAGGACGCGCGTCGCGATTACTACGTGCTGGAAACCTCGCAGGGCCAGCGTGCCTGGGCGTTCGCGCCGCCGGGCGAGCAGGGAAGCTGGATGCTGCACGGGTGGTTCGCGTGAGCCGCGAGGAAGAGCGCGGCGACTATCCGGGTGCGCACGTGCCGCGTGCCTGGGAGACCGCACAGCGGCTGCGCACGCATGCGGCGGCCAATGACGACGCGCCGGTCGACGACGGCCTGCCGGCCTATGCCGAACTGCACTGCCTGTCGGATTTCTCCTTCCTGCGCGGCGCCTCCAGCGCGGAGGATCTGTTTCTCCGTGCGCAGCAGTGCGGCTACGAAGCGCTGGCGATCACCGACGAGTGCTCGCTGGCCGGCATCGTGCGCGGGCTGGAAGCCTCGCGCGCGACGCAGCTGAAGTTGATCGTCGGCAGCGAGTTCACCCTGGTCTGCGGTTTGAAGTGCGTGCTGCTGGTGGAAACCCTGCACGGCTACACGCGCCTGTGCGAACTGATCACCACCGCACGCCGTGCCGCCGCCAAGGGCACGTACCGGCTCACGCGCCAGGATGTGGAACAGGTGTTGGGGAACGCCGATCCGGAGGCCGGTGGCCTGTTCGCGCTGTGGCTGCCGGGCCGCACGCTGGACGATGCGCAGGGCCGCTGGTTGCAGCAGGTGTTCGGCGCGCGTGCGCACCTGGCGGTGGAGTTGCACCGTGAACAGGACGACGCGACGCGCCTGCAACAGGTGCTGGCGCTGGCGCAGCGATTGTCGATGACGGCCATCGCCAGCGGCGACGTGCATATGGACGTGCGCCGGCAGCGGGCGTTGCAGGACACGATGACGGCGATCCGCCACAGCATGCCGCTGTCGGAGTGCGGCGAACACCTGTTCCGCAACGGCGAACGCCACCTGCGCACGCGGCGGGCGCTGGGCAACATCCATCCCGCCGCCTTGCTGGAGAACGCCGTCGCCCTGGCGCAGCGCTGCACGTTCTCGATGGAGGAGGTGAAGTACAAGTATCCGGCCGAACTGGTGCCGGACGGCCATACGCCGGCCAGCTGGCTGCGCGCGCTGACCGAGCGGGGCATGCGCGAACGCTGGAAGGACGGCGTGCCGCCCGCCCTCGTCGCGCAGATCGACGAGGAACTCGCCCTCATCGCGCGCCTGAAATACGAGGCCTTCTTCCTCACCGTCGAGGACATCGTCCGCTTCGCCAGGTCGAAGGACATCCTGTGCCAGGGCCGCGGTTCGTCCGCCAATTCCGCGGTCTGCTTCGCGCTCGGCATCACCGTGGTGGATCCGGCCGAAAGCCGCCTGCTGATGGCGCGCTTCCTGTCCGAGGAGCGTGGCGAACCACCGGACATCGACGTGGATTTCGAGCACGCACGCCGCGAGGAAGTGCTGCAGTACGTCTACGGCAAGTACGGTCGGCGCCGCGCGGCGCTGGCGGCGACCGTCATCCGCTACCGCGGCAAGAGCGCGGTGCGCGACGTCGCCAAGGCGTTCGGCCTGCCGCCGGACCAGGTCGGCCTGCTGGCCGAGTGCTATGGCTGGGGCAATGGCGAGACGCCGATGGAACAGCGCCTGCGCGAGGCCGGTTTCGAGCCGGAGAACCCGCTGATCCATCGCGTGCTGGCGGTGACCACCCAGCTACGCGGCCATCCGCGCCACCTCTCGCAGCATGTCGGTGGCTTCGTCATCAATGACGGACCGTTGTCCGAGGTCGTGCCGGTCGAGAACGCCGCGATGGACGACCGCACCATCATCCAGTGGGACAAGGACGATCTGGAGACGATGAAGCTGCTGAAGGTCGACTGCCTGGCGCTGGGCATGCTGACCTGCATCCAGAAGGCCGTGGACCTGGTGGCGAAACACCGTGGCTATCCGATCGACCTGGCGAAGATTCCCGGCGGCGATGCGCCGACCTACGCCATGATCCAGGCGGCCGATACGGTGGGCGTGTTCCAGATCGAATCGCGCGCGCAGATGAGCATGCTGCCGCGCCTGAAGCCGGCGAAGTTCTACGACCTGGTGATCGAAGTGGCCATCGTCCGTCCCGGCCCCATCCAGGGCGGCATGGTGCACCCCTACCTGCGGCGACGGCAGGGCAAGGAACCGGTGACGTATCCGTCCGAGGGCATCGAGGCCATCCTCGGCAACACGCTGGGCATCCCGCTGTTCCAGGAACAGGTGATGGAACTGGTGATCCACGCCGGCTACACGCCGTCGGAAGCCGATGGCCTGCGTCGCTCGATGGCGGCCTGGGGCAGAGGCGGCGACATGGCGCCGCACCGCGACAAGATCCGTCGGCTGATGGAAGAGAAGAAATATTCATCCGAGTTCATCGACCAGATCTTCGAGCAGATCAAGGGCTTCGGTTCCTACGGCTTTCCGCAGAGCCATGCAGCTTCGTTCGCCAAGCTGGTCTACATCAGCTGCTGGCTGAAGCGGCATGAGCCGGCCGCCTTCGTCTGCGCATTGCTCAACGCGCAGCCGATGGGGTTCTACTCGGCGAGCCAGATCGTGCAGGACGCACGCCGCGGGCAGGGCGGACGCGTCGGCATCGAGATCCGGCCGGTGGACGTGGCCTGCAGCGACTGGGACAACACGCTGGAAGGCGGCCAGGCGAGATGCGGCGTCGACGATGGTGGACAGGCGGCGCTGCGCCTCGGTTTCCGACAGGTCGGCGGGCTGTCGGAGGCGGTAGGCCAGGCGATCATGGCGGCCCGCGCGCAGCGGCCGTTCGTGGATGTGCGCGACCTCTGCCTGCGCGCGCATCTCGACGAGAAAGCCCGCAGCGCCCTGGCCGAAGCCGGCGCACTGCAGTCGCTCGCCGGCCATCGCCACGCCGCGCGCTGGGCCGTCGCCGGGGTCGAGCGCCAGCGTCCCCTGCTGCCGGGCAGTCCCGACGAGGACGACATCGTGTTGCCCGCGCCGAACTCGGTCGAAGACGTGCTGTCGGATTACCGCGTCACCGGACTGACGCTGGGCACGCATCCGCTGGCCCTGTTGCGCGATCGCCTGCGTCGCGAGCGCGTGGTCGATTCGCGCCAGCTGCAAGACCTTCCGCATGGGCGCGGCGTGCATGTGGCCGGCATCGTCACCCAACGGCAGCGCCCCGGCACGGCCAGCGGCGTCATCTTCGTCACCCTGGAAGACGAACACGGCGTGATCAACGTGGTGGTCTGGGCGCGCATCGCCGAGCGTCGGCGCAAGGCGCTGCTGGGGGCGCGCCTGCTGGGCGTGCGTGGACGCTGGGAGCACGTCGACGGCGTGCGCCACCTGATCGCCCAGGATCTGCACGACTTCAGCCATCTGCTCGGCGAGCTGCAGACCAGTTCGCGCGATTTCCACTGAGGCCGCCATGCACGCCCTGTCCACGCTGACCGACGATCTGTTCGCACCCGGCATGGTGCCGCTGGTGGACGACGCCGAAGGGGGCATCCGCTACTGGCCCGGCGTGATCGATCCCGTCACGGCCAAACGCTGGTTCGATGTCCTGCACACGCAGGCCGCGTGGACGCATCTTCAGCGCCCGATGTACGACCGTATCGTCGATGTGCCGCGGCTGCTGGCGAATTATCCCGTGGACGCGTTGCCCGACGACCTGCCGCTGGCGGCGCTGCTGGCCTGCGTGCAGGCCAAGGCGCCGGCACCGTATTCGCGCATCGGCATGAACCTCTACCGCAACGGCGACGACAGCGTGGCCATGCACGGCGACAAGCTGCACACCGTGGCGGCCGGCCATCCGATCACCCTGGTCTCGCTGGGTGCGCCGCGGCGCATGCTGATCCGCGCGCGCGAAGGCAGGCGCGAGACGCTGGCGGTGGACCTCGCGCCGGGTAGCGTGCTGTCGATGAGCCATGCGTCGCAGCAAACGCATGAGCACGGCATCCCGAAGACCCGGCGCGTGCAGGGGCCACGGATCAGTGTGGTGTTCCGGGTGAGGCCGGCGAGTTCCCCACTCCCTGCGCAGCGGGGAGAGGGTGCCGAAGGCGGGTGAGGGGCGAACGGAGAAGTGAAGGTGGAGCGTCCGATGGCTTACAGCGCTCGGCCCCTCATCCGCCCTCCGGGCACCTTCTCCCCGCAGGCGGGGAGAAGGGCACCTACAAAAAAAAATCGCCGCGAGGGTTCGCGGCGGGAGGGCAAGGACTGCTTGAAAGGGGGAGGGCGCCGTCGTCAGCCCATCAGCTTGAACAGCGACAGCGACTGCATCTGCATGAAGACCGTCTGTGCGGCCTGCAGGGCGGTGTTTTCCATCTGGTAGCGGCCGATGGCCTCGGCCCAGTCCAGATCGCGCAGGGTGGACAGCGTGCCCTGCAGGGTGACGTTGTTGGCCTCGCGCAGCGCCGCCGCGTCGTCGATGGCGGACAGCTGCGCGCCGCCACTGGCGCGCGCATCGATCATCTTCCCCTGCGCGGTGGCGACGTCGCGCATCGCGGCCTGCAGGTTGTTCTGCATGGCGGCGCGTTGCGCGTCGGTGGTGGGGTTGCTTTCCAGCGTGGTGATCAGGCCCTGCACCGTGGCGAAAATGTCGCGCGCGCCGGCAGGCCCCAGGGTGAAGCTGTCGCCGTTGGCCGGTTGCCCGTCGATCTTCATCTGCACGCCGGCGAACGCGATGCTCTCGCCCTTGGCGTAGGTGCCGGAGGCGACCGGATTGCCGCCGCTGTCCAGTACCTGGTACGTGTCGTTGGCACCGAAGCTGAGCGTGTAGGTGCCGCCGTCCCATGCCGTGGAATCGGTGACGCTGAAGCCCATCAACAGGCCGGTGCCGGTATTGCCCATGGCGGCCTGGCCGTCGATGCGCCCGTCGCCGGTGCGCAGGCGCAGGAACACCTCGCTGCCCGGCAGCGCGTCGGCGACGAACATGTCCGGCGCCACTTCCACCTGCCGCTGGGTCTGGTCGCCGCTGTAGATCACGCCACCGCCGGAGATCGCGAACGGTGCACTGCCGTCGCTGGTACCGCCGAACAGGTAGCGCCCGGCGCCGTCGGTGCTGTTGGCCAGGTCGAGCAGGCCGGCGTAGATCGCCTTCAGTTCCGTGCTGATCGCCTTGCGACTGTCTTCGCCCATCGCCGCGTTGTTGGCCTGGATGACGAGCTCGTTGACGCGCGCCATCGCATCACCGACCTGGGTCAACGCGTTCTCCTGCAGGCCGAGGCGGTTCTGCACCGCATTCGCGTTCATGCCGAAGCGTTCGAGTTCGGCCACGGCGCGGTCCAGGCCGACCGCCGTGCCGGCGGCGACGGGATCGTCCTTCGCGGTGACCAGGCGCTGGCCGCTGGCCAACTGCTGCTGGGTGTGCGCCAGCTTCGCCTGCTTGGCAAGCATCGTCGTGATCGACTGCTGGTACATCATGCCGGTGGAGATGCGGTAGTTCATCGGCGGGTCGCGGCCAGGAGGGATTGGAAGAGCGTGTCGGCGGTGGCGATGATCTGCGACGCCGCCTGGTAGGCCTGCTGCAGGCGCATCAGGTCGGCGGCTTCCTCGTCCAGGTTGACGCCGGAAACCGCATCGCGCGCGGCCTGCGCCTGGTCGTGGATGACCTGCTGCGCCTGTGCGGAATAGTCCGCCTGGCGCGCCGCCGAACCGACCTGCGTGGTCAGCCCGCCGATCGCGCCATTGAGCGTCAGCGTGCCGCCGTTGAGTACGCGTGCATCGTCGAGATTGGACAGCAGCTTGGCGTTGCCGTTGTCGCTGGAATTGGCGCCGGTGGGGCCCACGTTGAAGGTGTCGCCGGCGGCGGGCGCGCCGTCCAGGACCACGCTCCAGCCGTTGTAGGCGATGGTCTGGCCCGGCGTGTAGGCGAACGGACCGGTGCCATTGATCGTGTATTGCGTGGCGTCGATGAACTCGATGTCGACGGGCGTCAGCAGGCCCGCGTTGGCGGCATCGGTGACCTTCAGGCCGCTGAGCTTGCCGCTGCCGGTGTTGGCCAGGTCGGTGGTCGCCTTCACCGGCGTCGCCGCGGCGATGCGGCTGGGGTCGGTGATCGCCACGCTCAGGGCGCCGGCCGCACCGGCGGTGGGCTGCAGCAGGAAGCGGTCGTTCGTCGCCGGCGTGCCGGAGGCGAGGACGACTTCGATGCCGTTGACCACCAGCGGATCGGCGGCGGTACCGGTGCCCGTCATCGGGATGCTGGCGCCCGTGTCCGGATGTGTCGCGACCCAGCCCGTGCCGTCGAAGCGCAGCAGCACGTTTTGCGCATTGAGGCCCGCGGTGCGGCCGACCGAGGTGGTCAGATTGGCGTTGCCGGTGTTGTTGGCGTTGGAAGAGATGCGCGGTGCGGGCAGGGTAAAGAAGTCCGCGCCCATCTGGCCGTACTGGTCCATGCCCGCGCGGTGGCCTTCGTTGAAGGTCTGCGCGAGCGAGGTGGCGATGCGGCCGAGTTCGGCCATCGCCGGATCCAGCACGGTGGTGCGGAATTCGACCAGGCCGCCGATCTGGCCGCCGAGCGCGCGCTTGTCGAGCGTCACGCGCTGGCCGTTGGTTTCCAGCGCGACCTGCAGCCGTTCCGGCCGGTACGGATCGGCGACGGTCACCAGCGTGCTGGCCGAGGTGCCCACCACCAGCGGCTGGCCGCCGGCGCTGAATACGTTGACGAGGCCGCCGTCCTGGGTGATCGCATTGCCGCCGGTGAAGGCGACGAGTTCGCTGATCAGCTGGTCGCGGCGGTCGAGCAGGTCGCCCGACGGGCTGCTGCTGCCGCCGATCTGGCCGTTGAGCTGGGCGATTTCCTTGGCCAGCCGGTTGACTTCGCCGGTGGCGGCGGTGAGGCCGGCGTTGACCTCGGTATCCAGGCCGTCCAGGTGCTGGTCGATCTGGCGGAAACGGGTGACCAGCGCATTGGCCTGCGCGAGCACGCTTTCGCGGTCGGCCGAACCGGCGGCGTTGGACGACAGGGCGTTGACCGAATCGAAGAAGCTCGACCACGGCGCGCTGATGCCGGTGGCTTTCTCCGAGAACAGCTGGTCCAGGCGCGTCGACATCACGGACAACTGCTGCAGGCGCGAGAGTTCGCCGCCGCTGTCGAGCAGGCGCGAGGTCGCCAGCGAATCGGCCATCCGGCGCACGTCGACGATCTGCACGCCGTTGCCCTGGTAGCCGTAGCCGAAGTAGGTGCCATCGCGCGCTTCGAATTCGGTGCGCTGGCGCGAATAGCCCGGCGTGTTGATGTTGGCGACGTTGTGGCCGACGGTGGACAGCGCCCGCTGGAAGGCGATCAGAGCACTGCTGCCGGTGGCGAGTAGGTTCGACATGCGTTATCCCCTGGTCAGCGCCGCAGCGCGTTGCCGATGGCGTTGCCCACGACGTTGCCGACCGGGCCACCCACCGTGGTACCGATCGCCGACAGCACCTTGCCGAGCGTGGGGCCATTGGCGATGGAGGCGATCTTGTTGGCGTAGGTCGGATCGGTGGCGTAGCCGGCGCGCTGCAGGCCACGGGCGAAGCCCACGATGTCCTTGCCGGCCGACAGCGCCTGCTGGTAACGCGGGTTGTTCTTCAGCATCCGCACGTAGTCGGCGAAGCTTTCGGCGGGCGAAGCGTAGGCGCGGAAGTCCGCGGTCTCCGAATGCTTCACGCCGTTGGTGTACTCATGCGTGGCGCTGCGCGCGCGTTCGCCCTTCCAGCCCGTGGCCTTGATGCCGAACAGGTTGTGCGCGCTGCCGCCTTCGCCGGTCTTGATCTGGCGCTTGCCCCAGCCGGTCTCCAGCGCCGCCTGTGCGACCAGCGCGCGCGGATCCACACCCAGTTCCTTGGCGGCCTTCTGCGCGTGGCCCCAGATCTCGGCGACGAAACGCTCCGGCGTGTTGCGGGCGTACTGGGACGGGTCGGCCGAGGCGACCTGTTCGACCTCATCGCACGCCGCATCCGGGCGCACGGTGATGGTGTCGAGGGTGATCGTGTCCGGCATCGACGCGCCGCCCTGCGTATCGCGGCTGCCGATGCCGCGGCCGGCGATCGCGTCGAGCATGGAATCGGCATCGGTGCCCGGCAGCAGACGCTTGTACGCCGACAGCGCGGTTGTGGCGGGTACGGCGGGCGTGGCCGCGTCGGTGGCGCCCAGCTGGCGCGCGATCATCGGGGCCAGGCCCAGGCCGCGGCCCTGCGACATCGCGGTGGCGATCTGCTGGTCGTACATGTCGCGGAAGACCTGATTCTCGCCCGGAAACAGCGAATCGCCGAAGCCCGCCTCGCGCATGCACTTGATCATCATCTGTGCGAACTGGCCCTCGAGCTTGCGCGCGACCTCGTGGATGCGCGCGTTGTCGGCCTTCGCGCCGGCGTCGGCTAGCGGCAGCGAGGGATTGAGGGCGCTGAGCGGAGCACTGGCCATGTCAGATCACCTCGAGCTCCGCGCGCAAGGCGCCGGCCTGCTTCAGGGCTTCCAGGATCGCGATCAGGTCGCCGGGCGCGGCGCCGACTTCGTTCACCGCGCGGACGATCTCGTCCAGCGACGTGCCGCCCTCGAACTTGAACATGCGGTTGCCTTCCTGGCTGACCGAGACGCTGGACTGCGGGGTCACCACGGTGGTGCCGCCGCGGGAGAATTCGTTCGGCTGGCTGACGTTCGCCGATTCGGTGATCGTCACCGTCAACGAACCGTGCGTCACCGCCGCCGGCATCACCTGCACCTGCGCGCCGATCACCACGGTGCCCGTGCGGGCGTTGACGATGACTTTCGCCGGCGCGCTGCCGGGGGTGAGTTCCAGGTTCTCGATCTGGGCGAGGAAATTCACCCGGCGCGAGATGTCCGCCGGTGCGCGCACGGCGACGGTAACGGCATCCAGCGCGTAGGCATTGCCGGCGCCGAAATTCTGTTCCAGCGCCGCGACCATGCGCGACACCGTGGTGAAGTCGGCGCGATGCAGGTTCAGCGTGATGGTGCCTTCGCCGCTATCCAGCGCATTGGGGATCGCGCGCTCGACGGTGGCGCCGTTCGGGATGCGGCCGACGCTGGGCACGTTGACCGACACGCGCGAGCCGTCTTTGCCCTGCGCGCCGAAGCCGCCGACCACCAGGTTGCCCTGGGCGATCGCATAGACCTCGCCATCGGCACCGCGCAGCGGCGCCATCAGCAGACTGCCGCCACGCAGCGAGGTGGCGTTGCCGATCGAGGACACGGTGATGTCGATCGGCTGGCCCGGCTTGGCGAAGGCGGGCAGGTCGGCGTGGATGGCCACGGCGGCGACGTTCTTCAGCTGCGGATTGACGTTGGCCGGGACGTTGACGCCCAGCTCGCCCAGCATGTTCTTCAGGCTCTGCACGGTGAAAGGCGCCTGGCTGGTGCGGTCGCCGGTGCCATCCAGGCCCACGACCAGGCCGTAGCCGACCAGCGGGTTGCTGCGCACGCCGCCGACCTGGGCGAGATCCTTGATGCGCTCGGCGCGCGCGGCCGGCGCCAGGCAGATCAGCACCAGGCCGATCCAAGCCAGCAGGCCCAGCAGCGTGTAGGTGTCGATGCGGCGCGGCTTCTTCGACGGCGCAGCGTTGGAACGTTCGGCGTTCGGCGTGTCCATGGCGCGCGGCTCAGTTCGGGAAGATCGGAGAGTTGAAGAAGCGGCCCAGCCAACCCATCGAGTTGGACTGCGCGATCGCGCCGCGGCCGCCGTAGGCGATGCGCGCGTCGGCGACCTTGCCGGAGGAGATGCTGTTGTCCGGGTTGATGTCGGCCGGACGGACGATGCCCTGGATCTGCACCATCTCGTCGCCCTGGTTCAGGCGCATGTTCTTCTGGCCCTGCACGACCAGGTTGCCGTTGGGCAGGCGCTGGATCACGGTGACCGTCACGCTGCCCTGCAGCTTGTTGCTCTGCGCGCTGTTGCCGGCGCCGCTGAAGCCGCGGTCGCCATTGATCGACGCACTGAGGATGTCGCGGCCGTTGAGGGTGACCGGCGCACCGGCGATGTTCGGTGCGGCCAGGCTGACTTCGCTCTGCTTGTCCACGGAGGTCGTGGCCGAGGTCTGCGCGGTGGTGTTCTCCACCAGGTTGATCGTCAGCAGGTCGCCCACGTCGCGTGCGCGGCGGTCGGCATACAGGTTCAGGCCCGGGCCGGCGCGGTAGATCGAACCCGCGGTGGCCGGCGCCTGCGCGGCGACGACCGGCTGGATGGGCTGCATCGGTGCGTAGGGACGCACGTCGCCGTAATAGCGCGCGCAACCCGGCAACAGGACCAGGGCGCAGGCGAGGGTAGTGGCGGACGTGGAGCGCTTCATGGCGAGCCTCGTGGTGTCTCGTGGGGGCGTCAGGCGGATCAGACGTTGTTGTTGAGGTAACCGAGCATGGAGTCGGTGGTGGAGATGGCCTTGGCGTTCATTTCGTAGGCGCGCTGGGTTTCGATCATGCTCACCAGCTCTTCCACGACGTTGACGTTGGAGCCTTCCAGCGAGCCCTGCACGACGCTGCCCAGGCCGTTCAAGCCGGGCGTGCCGTTCTGCGCAGGACCGGAGGCGGTGGTTTCGACGTAGAGGTTCTCGCCCTTGGCCTGCAGGCCCGACGGATTGACGAAATCGGTCAGCGTCAGCGAGCCGATCTCCAGCGCCTGCGCCTGGCCGGCCATCGTCACGCTGACGGTGCCGTCGGCGCCGATGGTCATCGACTGCGCGCCTTCGGGTACCTGGATGCCGGGCTGCACGGGGTAGCCGCTGTTGGTGACCAGTTCGCCCTGGGCGTTGATCTGGAACGAGCCGTCGCGGGTGTAGGCCGGCGAGCCGTCGGGCAGCAGCACTTCGAAGAAGCCGCGGCCGTTGACCATGACGTCCAGCGAGCGCCCGGTCTGCTGCGGGTTGCCCTGCTGGAAGTCCTTGGAGGTCGACACGACGCGCACGCCGGTGCCGAGCTGCAGGCCGGACGGCAGTTGGGTCTGCGAGGAGGTGGAGCCGCCGGGCTGGCGCACCTGTTGGTAAAGGAGGTCTTCGAAGCTGGCGCGGTCGCGCTTGAAGCCGGTGGTGTTGGTGTTCGCCAGGTTGTTGGAGACCACGGACATGCGCGTCTGTTGCGCGTCCAGTCCGGTCTTGGCGACCCAGAGGGCTTGGTTCATGGCGTGGTTCCTCGCGGGTAAAGGGGTGGAACCGTGCGATACGGTTCCTCGCCCCCTCTCAGGCAAGTCCTGTGCCGAAACGGGTGTCGTAAGTCCGGCGCGGGCGCCGGGCGGGGGATGCGACGGGGGTCACGGTTGCGCGGCGGAAAGATGACGGGCGGCGGAGCCGGAGATGTCTTGGCGTTTCAGACATGGTGCCGCTTGCCGCGGAGGCCCTACTTTTCTTTGCTTGTGCAAAGAAAAGTAGGCAAAAGAAACACCCCCCGGCGGTCCGCCCGCCGCTGCGCGGCGGGTTCGCAGTCCCGGCGGGAATTTTCGTGCGGGGCATCCTGCCCCGTACGAAAACGGCGCACATCCTTGTGCGCCGCCCCTGCGGGGTTTTACCCGCCGTGACTGCCGGACCTCAGGGGCCCCAAGAGCCACGTCTGAGACATCCGAGGCTGCAGCTTTGCTTTTGCTTGCCTTCGGGTCCCCATGAGGCGCGGTGAGTGGGCCGGGTAAAACCCGTAGGGCGCCGTCATGGATGACGGCGTTTCCGTATGGCACATGGATGTGCCTTACGGAAATTCCCGGCCCGCTCGCGGACCCGGAGCGAAGCGCAGGGCGTGCCGCCTGGGGTGTGTTTCTTTGCTTCTTTCTTTGCACAAGCAAAGAAAGAAGGCCCCCGCGGCGAGCGGCACCATCTCCAAAGCGAGGGAGACCCGGCCCGCAAGGCCATCGGAGCGAAACACGTAGCGGGCGCGGCTGCATCTCGAGGCCCGGGAAGACACGGACTCCGTTGCCCCTCACCCCAACCCCTCTCCCGGTGGGAGAGGGGCTCGAGAAGCATCAGCCGCCGAGGCGCAACAGCTGGTTCGACGACTGCGCCATCTCGTCGCCCGTGCGGATGACCTTCACCTGCATCTCGAACTGCCGCTGCAACTGGATCATCTGCACCAGCGCACCGGCAGCGTCCACGTTGCTGCCTTCCAGCACCCCCATCGTCAGGCTGTTGCCGGTGGCCGTGGGAAGTGCAGGGGCTTGCGGATCGGAGGGGCGCATCAGACCGTCGCCGCCGCGAGCAAGCTGCGACTGCGCCGCTTCCACGAGGCGCATGCGGCCCACGACCGCCATCGTCTGCGGACCTTCGCCCTGCGGCACGATCGAGACCGTGCCGTCGGCGCCGATGTCGATGGACTGCGCCGGCGGCACCGCGATCGGATTGCCGTTCTCGTCCAGCACCGCACGACCGCCGGCGGTGACCAGCTGGCCGTTCGGCGTGACGTTCAGCTCGCCGTTGCGCGTGTACGCCGTGCCGCCATCGGCGGCCTGCACGGCCATCCAGCGGTTGGGCTGCAGCGAGACATCGAGCGAACGCCCGGTGACCATCTGCGAACCGGTCCGGCCGTCGAAGCCCGGATCGATCAGCACCGCGTCCACCCGCGACGGGAATCCCGGGCCCTGGATCTTGAACGCCTCGGTGCCGGCCAGTGCGGCCTTGAATCCCTTGGTGTCCACGTTGGCCAGGTTGTGCGACACGGTGCCCTGCGCCTGCAGCGAGGCGCGTGCACCGGTCATCGCGACATAGAGGGCCTTGTCCATGCGTCAGTCTCCGTCGGCGTGTGCCGCGTCAGCGGATGTTGATCACGGCCTGGGTGATCTGGTCCTGGGTGGACAGCGCCTGCGAGTTCGCCTGGAAATTGCGCTGCGCCACGATCATGTTGACCAACTGCTCGGTCAGGTCGACCGTCGAGGACTCGAGCGCGCCCGAGGCCACCTGGCCGAAGTCCGACGTGCCCGGCGCGCCGATGCGCGGATCGCCCGACGCGTAGCTGTGCGTCCAGGTGTTGTTGCCCTGCGAGACCAGGCCCTGCGGGTTGGAGAAGTTGGCCAGCGCGACCTGGCCCAGCGCACGGTCTTCGCCGTTCGAGTAGCGGGCGTAGACGACGCCGGTTTCGGACACGCTGAACTCGTTGAGCTTGCCGGTGGCGTAGCCGTCCTGGTTCTGGATGCGCTTGGAGAACTGTTCGCCGTACTGGGTGGTGCCGCTGATGTTGAGCGTCATGTTCAGCACGCCGGCGCCGGTGCTCGGCGTGAACGGCGCCAGGGCGACCTGGCCATTGGCCGGCGTGGTCAGCGCGCCGTTGTTGTCGAACTGCACCGTGGTCGCCGCGCCCATCGAAGTGCCGTCGACGTAGACGTGCATGTTCCACTCGTTCGGGTTGGGCGTCTTCACGTAGTAGACGGTCTGCTGGTGGGCCACGCCCAGCGAGTCGTACACGGTGACCGAGGTGGTCTCGTTGTAGCTGGCGCTGTCGGCCGGCGAGAACGGCGTGATCGTCGGCTGCGCCGCGTTGCCGGGCAGGGTGACGCCCAGTTCGACGTTGGTGGTCGGCGAAGGCGGGCTGTCGGTGGTCAGCAGGCGCAGATCGGTCATGTTGCCGGTGTCGAAGCCGACGCCGTCGGCGCGCGGCGGGAACACCTGCAGGCGATAGCCTTCCGGCGTGGTCACGTAGCCGTTGGGATCGCGCTGGAAGTTGCCCGCGCGCGTGTAGACGTTGGTGCCGTTGTTGCTGACCGTGAAGAAGCCTTCGCGATCGATCGCCATGTCCAGGTAACGGCCGGTCTGGTTGATGTCGCCCTGGGAGAACTGCTGGGCGACATTGGTCAGGCGCACGCCGGCGCCGATGCTGTTGCGCGTCAGGCCGTAACCGGTGGTGGAGAACACCTCGGCGAACTCCGCGCGCGACTCCTTGAAGCCGGTCGTGTTGACGTTGGCGATGTTGTGCGAGGTGACGTTGAGGTCGGCATTGGCCGCCCTCATGCCGGACAGCGAGCTGTTGAATGCCATGGAAGACTCCTTGCGGGTGCGGTGGGAGCGTGAGGGTCAGGTCGCCGACTTGCCGATGCGCAGCACGTAGTCGAGCGGGGCGGTGCCCAGGCCGGGCAGGTTGAGGTACAGCCCATCGGAGCCGATGGTCACGCTGTCGACGGTGGCGTCGACGTAGGTGTTCAGGGCGGTGGCAGTGCCGTCGGCGGCCGCGTGGGTGGCCTTGATCGAATACTTGCCTTCCGGCGCGCGTTCGCCGTTGGCCTTCAGGCCGTCCCACGCGAACGTGGTCTCGCCCTTGGCGGTGGCCTCGACCTCGATGGTGTCCACCACGACGCCGCTGGCGTCGGTGATCTCGAACTTCACCGTGCCCGCGCTGGGCGACATCACCAGGCCGGTGGCGTTGCCGGTGGCCGGAAGGGCGACCGAGTCGGACGGCACCACGACGGAGTGGCCGACCAGCGAGGCGCCCTTGAGCACCTGGTCGCCGGTCAGCGCGGCGGTGAAGCCGGTGACGGTGCCGTTGAGGTCGCTGATGCCCTGCACGGTGGAGAACTGCGCCAACTGGGCGACGAATTCGCTGTTGGACAGCGGCTTCAGCGGATCCTGGTTGGCCAGCTGCTGCGTCATCAGGCGCATGAAGTCGGCTTGGCCCAGCGTGTCGGCCTTCTTGGCCGTGGTCGCCGCGCCGGTGGTGGCGGTGTTGATGGCGGCGAAGGGATCGCCGTTGACGGTGGTCATGTGCGTGTTCGCTCAGTCGGCGGGGCGTCAGCGGCCCATGGTCAGGGTGGCCAGGGCGAGTTCCTTGGCGGTGTTCAGCACTTCCACGCCGGCCTGGTAGCCGCGTGAGGCAGAGATCAGGTTCACCATCTGCGCGACCGGATCCACGTCCGGCGCATAGACGTAGCCGTCGCCGTCGGCCATCGGGTGGCCGGGCTCGTAGCGCTTGATCGGCGGCGCTTCGCTCTGGGTGATCTCCTTGACCTGCACCGAGGTCAGCGAGCCGTCGGCGTTGAGCGGACGGGCCTGGAAGATCGGTTCCAGCGGCTTGTAGACCGCTTCGGGCGAAGACGCGATGGAATCGGCGTTGGAGAGGTTGCTGGCGATCGTGTTCAGGCGCACGGACTGCGCCTGCAGCGCGGAGCCGGCGACGTCGAAGATGGGCAGGTTGCTCATGGCGCGTCCCCTTACTGGCCGGTGATGGCGGTGAGCATCGTGCGCACCTTGGATTCGATGAAGCTCAGCGAGGCGCGGTACTCCAGCGCGGCGCGGCCGTACGCGGCGCGCTCGGTGTCGGCATCGACGGTGTTGCCGTCCAGGCTGGGCTGCACGCCGGTGCGTTCGAATACGCGGGCGCTGGCGTCGAGCAGGGTGAGGTGCTGCTCGTGGGTGGTCTGCAGCGGCGAGGCCTTGGCGGCAGCCTGCTCCAGGGCGGCCTGGAAATTGAGGTCCTTGGCCTTGAAGTTGGGCGTGTCCGCGTTCGACAGGTTGCTGGCGATCAGCTGCATGCGCTGCTCACGCAGCGGCAGCGCCGCGGCATGGACGCCCAGATAATTGGAGATGGGATTGGACATGGCACCGCTCCGGCAGACCGTTGCCGGGGGTGCTGCAAGGCGTGTGCCAGAACAGGGGCTTCCTTCTCCCTGCGCCGCGGGGAGAAGGTGCCCGGAGGGCGGATGAGGGGCGCTTTACGCGGCCATCTGCGCCGCGGCCACCTGGTTCAGGCGGAACAGCACGTGCTCGGCCAGTTCGTGCGGGCTGTACTTCGCCACGAAGGCGTTGGCCCCCACGCGCTCGACCATGGCGTTGTTGAACACGCCCGACAGCGAGGTGTGCAGCAGCACGTACAGGCCGGACAGGCCCGCGTGGCGCCGGATTTCCGTCGTCAGGGTGTAGCCGTCCATGGCCGGCATCTCGATGTCGGAGATGACCATCGCATACCGCTCGGCCGGGTTCTCGCCGGCGGCGTGCACCTGCAAGAGATGGTCCAAGGCCTGTCGGCCGTCGGACAGCAGGGTGGCGGTGACGCCCAACTGCTCCAGCACGCTGCGGATCTGCGAGCGCGCGACGCGGGAGTCGTCGACCACCAGCACCTGCATCGGCGGGGCATCCGGGGACAGGGCCATCTCGGGGGCGAGGGTGGCGTCCATGCGCGACTGGCAGATGTCGGCCAGCACGCTTTCCACGTCGATCACCTGGATCAGTTCGCCCTGGAAACGCGTCACCGCGGTCAGGAAGCTGTTTTCGGCACCCAACTCCGGCGGCGGATGGATGTCTTCCACGGCGATGTTGACGATGCGCTCCACGCCGCTGACCAGGAAGCCCTGGATGGACCGGTTGAACTCGGTGACGACCAGGTAGTTCGGCGTGTTCTCCGGGCTGGGGTCGCGCTCGGGGTGGCGGATGCTCAGGCCCAGGTCGAGCACGGGCACCGACCGGCCACGGACATCGGCCACGCCGACGAACTCGGGCGGCAGGCCCGGCAACTGGAACAGGTCCGGCCGGCGCAGGACTTCCTGCACCTTGAAGACGTTGACGCCAAAAAGCTGACGCCCGCCCAGGCGGAACAGCAGCAGGGCGAGGCGGTTGTGGCCGGCCAGGCGGGTGCGCTGGTCGATGCGGTTGAGCAGATCCTGGGTCATGTCCAGCATATCGGCCTCCAGGGCAACCGCTTGAGGGCACCGCAACGCCCCTTATCCCCGCAAGCGGGGGGGCGAACTCGATTCCTTCTCCCAGTAAGCGGGGGGGCGCACTCTATTTCTTCTCCCCGCAAGCGGGGAGAAGGTGCCCGGAGGGCGGATGAGGGGCGCGCGCGATCCTTCTTGTTGTCCGCGATCGAACACCCATGCAGCGTGTCTCCGTTCGCCCCTCACCCGCCTTCGGCACCCTCTCCCCGCATGCGGGGAGAGGGGAGTGAACTGGCACACCCCTTGCACCTCCTCCGCCGATGAACCGCCGGAGCCTGCCCATGCTGCGCCTGACCACTGCCCTGATCGGCGGCCTGACCGCGTGCACCGTGATGGCGGCCGACTTCCAGCCGGTCGACACCATCAAGGCCGCGGCCCTCGGTGCGATGCCGGCGGGTGCGGAGGCCGAAGCCACCCTGGATCCCGCGCTGCGACTGCCACGCTGCGGCGCGGCGCTTGTCGCGCGCGTACAGGGCAGCAACAGCGTGGAGGTCAGCTGTCCGAATGGTTGGCGGCTGTTCGTGCCGGTGCGCGTGCGCCGCAGCCAGACCGTGCTGGTGTTGAGTCGCGGCATCGCGCCGGGCGAAACGATCACCGCCGACGCCTTTGTTCCTGAAACCCGCGACGCCTCGCGCATCGTGGGTGCCGCCGTGGCCGATCCCGCGCAGGCCGTCGGACGCGTTGCGCGCCGCACCCTGTCGGCCGGTGCCGTATTGTCGGCCTCCGACCTGGTGGCGCAGCGCCTGATCCGCCGGGGCGACAACGTCGCGCTGGTGTCCCGGCGCGGCGGGGTGGAAGTCCGCGTGGTCGGCAAGGCGCTGGGCGATGCCGGCGAGAACGAACGCGTGACCGTGGAAAACCTGTCGTCCCGCCGGGTCGTGCAGGGCGTGGTGGGGCCGGGCGGCGACGTCTGGGTCAGCCGATGAAAAAAAGTTCGCATCGCCCCTCAAGTTGTCCGAAAGGGGGCCGATACCGACGCTGGGTGGAAGAACCGGCGACAATCCGGCCTTCTGCGGAACTGTGGAATCCGTCACTAAAGTTGGCGCAACCGCGGCCGATAACCTCGATGAACCCTGTTACAGGTGAACCAACATGAGCCAGAAAATCGAAGGCACTCCCCCTGCCGCCGTACGCAGCACCGGCCCCGTGGGCGGCCGCGTTGCCCCGGCGGGTGCTGACCGTTCGCGGCCGGTGGAAGCCAGCACGACGGGCGACAGCCTGCGTCTGACCGGCGAGGCCGCGAGCCTCCAGGCCGTGCAGCGCGAACTGTCGACCGCCCCGGCGATCGACCAGGCCCGCGTGCAGGCGGTGCGTGAAGCCCTGCAGTCGGGCACTTACCAGATCAATGCCGAGGCCATTGCCGACGGCATGCTTGGCCTGGAAGACCAGCTGGGCGGTTGATCCGGATGAGCAACGCGCCCCTCCAGCGACTGTCCGCGGCCCTGGAAGAGGAGCGCCGCGCCATCGTCGAGCACGACGTGGAAGCGCTCGTGCGCTCCACCCAGGAGAAGCTCGACGCACTGCGCGCGCTGGAAGCCGCTGCCGCGGGCTTCGGATTCCCGGCCGAGCTGCAGGCGCGCCTGTCCGAGCTGGCCGAACTGAACCACGCCAACGGCATCCTGCTGGCGCGCCGCCGCCGCGAGGTGAACTGGGCGTTGCGTCACCTGGGCCGCAGCGAAAGCACCGGCGCCTACGACGCACAGGGCCAGACCACGGCGGTTTCCGCGGTCCGTCCATTGGCTGTCGCCTGAGCGTCGCGCCTCCGGCGTCGCGAACTGCGACGCCGCAACTTGCCGGCTCCGCGGCACCGCACGATACTGACCGCCCATCGCCGCCGCCGACCGCGACCGTGGCCACCGCACCAACCCCGCATTCCTCCGATGATGCCTTCCCGCACGAGCGGGCGCCGCGCTTCGCCGATCTGATGGCGTTGGGCGAGTTGATGGACGACGGTTACCTGCTGTGCCGGGGCGATGGCCGGCCCATGCATGCCAATGCGGCGGCGCGCGCGCTGGTGCCCGAACAGGGCGATGCGCTCGACGCGCTCGTGGCCCTGCTGCCACCCGACGCGATCCGCGTCGCCCGCGAAGAAGGACGCTGGAACGGCGACCTCACCCTCGCCGACGGCCTGGTGCTGCAGGTGCGCGCCTACTGCCACGACACCGGCGACGGCGGCTACTGCCTGATCGTCTTCCACGATGTCAGCGAAGCGCATGCGCGCCAGCAGGAACTGCAGCGCCGCCACGCGCAGCTGCGGCAGACCCTGGTGCGGCTGGCGGGCGCGCAGGAACAGCTGGTGCAGTCCGAGAAGATGGCGTCCATCGGCCAGCTGGCCGCCGGCGTGGCGCACGAGATCAACAACCCGATCGGCTACGTGCACTCCAACCTCGGCTCGCTGCAGGAGTACCTGCACAGCCTGTTCTCGCTGATCGAAGTCTACGAGCGCGCCCTGCGCCTGCCGGACCCGAAGGTGATGCTGCCCGAGATCCAGGAGATGCGGGACCGCTACGACATCGACTTCATCACCGGCGACCTGCCGCAGCTGATGTCGGAGTCGCGCGAGGGCATCGAGCGGGTCACCGCGATCGTGCGCAACCTCAAGGATTTCTCCTACTCCGGCCGCGACGACAGCTGGAAATCCGCCGACCTGCACGCCGGTCTCGACTCCACGATCAACATCATCTGGAACGAGCTGAAGTACAAGGTCACGCTGGAGAAGCACTACGGCAAGCTGCCGCTGGTGCAGTGCCGGCCCTCGGAGTTGAACCAGGTGTTCATGAACATCCTGCTCAACGCCAGCCACGCGATCGACGAGCGCGGCACGATCACCGTCAGCACCGGCGTGGAAGGCAACGAGGTGTGGGTGGACGTGCAGGACAGCGGCCACGGCATTCCGGATGAGATCCTGCAGCGCATCTTCGACCCCTTCTTCACCACCAAGCCGGTCGGCAGCGGCACCGGCCTGGGCCTGTCGATCTCCTACGGCATCGTGAAGAAGCACAACGGCCGCATCGAAGCGCGCAACATTCCGGGCGCGGGCGCCTGCTTCCGCATCAGCCTGCCGATCCGCCAGCCGACCGCCGACGCGGCGTGATTTTTCTCCCGCGGGGTCAGACTCCTTCTCCCTGCGAGGCGGGGAGAAGGTGCCCGAAGGGCGGATGAGGGGCGTCCGCGACCTCGAACCTTGCAGGACCAGCGGCGCGCGCAGCGTGCTGCCTTCGTTTGCCCCTCACCCGCCTTCGGCACCCTCTCCCCGCTGCGCAGGGAGAGGGGTGTCAGCGTCAGGTCGCGAAAAACGCGAGCTTCTCCGCCCGCGGCAACCGCTTGAGCTGCGCTTCCGCGCGCGACGCCGCGCTGCGGTCGGGGTAGTCGCGCTGCGCCAGCAGGCGCACCGGCGGGTTCGCCCGCGTGTACTTGGCGCCGGTACCGGCCACATGCGCGGCGTAGCGCGCGTCCAGCCGATTGGTGATGCCCGCGTAGTACGCGCCGTTGCGGCACTCCAGCAGGTACAGGCACCAAGATGCCGCTTCAGGCATGCGCGCGATGGTGCGGCTGGTTCTCGTGGGTGGTGAAGGCCTGGCGAATGTGCTCGCGCAGGTCGTCGTCGTTCCACGGCTTGGTGAGGAAGCGGTAGATCTCGCCGCGGTTGATCGCCTCGGTGACGGTAGCCAGGTCGGTGTATCCCGACAGGACCAGGCGTACGGTGTCCGGGTAGAGCATGCGCACGCGGCCAAGGAATTCGGTGCCGCTCATGTCGGACATGCGCTGGTCGGACAGGATGACCTGCACGTCGTTGGTGGCCAGCAGCTCGAAGGCGTCGGTGACGTTGCTCGCGGCCAGGATGCGGTAGCCATCGCGGCGGAACAGGCGCACCAGCGAACGCAGGATGTTCTCTTCGTCGTCCAGCAGCAGCAGGGTGCGGTCGGGCTTGGTGGCGGCGAAGGCGTCGGCGCGCAGATAGCGCCGGCGCAGCACGGCGCCGGCGTCCTCGGCCGTCATCGGTTCGCCGAACAGGTGGCCCTGGAACATGTCGCACTGGTTGCGGCGCAGGAAGCCCAGCTGCATGTCCGTTTCCACGCCGTGCGCGATCACCTTCATGCCCAGCTGGTGGCCCATCGCGATGATGGCGCAGGTGATCGCCACTTCGCGGTTGCCCGACGGCACGCCCTTTACGAAGTTGCGGTCGATCTTGATCTTGTCCACCGAGAAGCGGACCAGCGAATCCAGGTTGGAGTCGCCCATGCCGAAATCGTCCAGCGTCAGTCGCACGCCTTCGCGGTGCAGCTGGGCCAGGGTGCGGTGGACCAGGTTCATGTCCTTTGCCAGCGCGTTCTGGCGCACTTCCAGCACCACCATCTGCGCCGGGATGCCAGCTTCCTGCAGGGCCTCCAGCACTTCGGAGACGAAGCTGGGCCGCAGTAGCTGCAGGGTGGAGACGTTGACCGCGATCTCGAAGTCGTCGAAGCCCCAGTCGCGCCACACGCGTGCCTGCTTGAACGCATTGCGCAGCACCCAGTCGCCGATCTGGACGATGACGCCGAGCTTCTCGGCCACGTGCATGAAGCGCTCCGGCACCAGCAGGCCCAGCGCGGGCGAGTACCAGCGCAGCAGGGTTTCCATGCCGACCACACGGCCGTCGTGGGCGTTGATCTGCGGCTGGTAGAACAGCCGCAGTTCGTTGTGCTGGATGGCGTTGACGATCTGGCGCGCGATGATGCTGTCGCTGCGCGCGGTGATCGCGGCGCCGCGGCGGTACAGGCGCACGAGGTTCATGCCTTCGTGCTTGGCCTGCTCCATCGCGCTTTCGGCGCACTGCAGCAGGCTGGAGGCGTTGTCGGCGTGTTCGGGGCACAGGGCCACGCCCAGCGTGCCGGTCAGGAACAGCGTGTACGGCAGCACGGTCATCGGCAGTTCGATCTGCTCGCGCAGGAAATCGCCGAAGGCTTCCGGGGCCAGCGTGCCGGGCTGTCGCGGCACGGCCACGATGAACTCGTCGCTGCCATGGCGCCATGCGCGCGATTCGGGACCCAATGCGCGCTGCAGGCGGTCGCTGAGGATGGCGAGCGCCTCGTCGCCGACCTCGACGCCCATGTTCTCGTTGATCGAGCGGAAGTGGTCGATGTCGAGGTACAGCAGCATCAACGGCGTGCCGCCGGCGTTCGCGGCCTCGATCATCCGCTGCAGGTCGGGCTCACCGGCGCCGAGGCGCGGCAGGCGGGGCAGGTGGGCGTGCTCGGTGTTCACGCGGGATCGACAGGGCTCGCGGGGGCGGATCCATAGGGTAGGCGAAGTCGCCAGCGCGTGCCGTGCGCGCCGTCATCCCGACCCAGGCATCCGCCCACGGTCTCGGCCAGTGCGCTCCACATGGCGGCGTCCGGAAGATCCTCGGCGACCTCCTCGATCGCCAGCTCGAATCCGTCGTCGTCGGCGGCCAGGGCGATACGCGCCCCGGGTACGACACGTTGCAGCAGCGCCTGGCCGATGCGGAAGGCGACCAGGGCGATGTCGGCGTGCGGTGGGTGCGGCAGGGGCGCCAGCGAGCACGCGAGGGTGCCGGGTTCGAGCGTGCGCTCGATTTCCGCGCGCAGCGCGGCGTCCAGTCCGATGGCGTCCAGTTGCGGTGGATGCAGGGAGGCGTGCAGGTCGCGCAGGAGGGCCACGGTCTCGTCGCTGGCGCGGATGATCTCGCGCAGATCCTCGGCGCGGAGCTCGGCGTCGTCCTCGGACTGCACCAGGTGCGCCCCCATCTTGATCGCCGACAGCGCTTGGCCTACGTGGTTGTGCAGGGCGCGGCCGACGCGCGCACGCTCGTCTTCCTGCAGGCGGAAGAGCTGGAGCAGCAGCGCGGCGGGCGGAGGCGTGGACATCGGCGTCGTCGATGGTTCGGACGTCTCAGTATGCCAGCCGTCGCGCAGGCGGCCGAGCGGCGCCGGGCCCCAACGCGAACGGGGCGACCGCATCGCGATCGCCCCGTGGAGGATTCAACCGATCCGGGCGGGCAGGATCAGAACAGCTCGACCGTGCCCGCGCCCATGTTCTGCTGCGCCACCGGCTTGTGCGGCGGACGCTCCCACTCCGTGCGCTGGTCGCGCAGGCGGTTGCCGATCAGGCGCAGCGCACTGAGCAGCTCGTTGTCCGTCGCGCCGCCGGAGCGGTGCAGCAGCTCCTGAAGGGCCAGGGCTTCCTTATTGATCGCGGTCAGGCGATCCAGGTGGGTCACCGCGCTGCCCAGCGACTGGGTGGCGATGTCCTCGAACTGCAGCGAGCGGACCGCATCGGCGACGCTGGCGTCGATGGCGTGACCGCACATCGAGACTTCGCGCATGCCGTCGCCCAGCGAGGCGTTGATCGCAGCCACCTGGTTCAGCATGCCCGCGGCTTCCGAACGCGCTTCACGGGAGCGGTCCAGGTCGCGCGAGGCCATGTTGGACACGGTATCGCGCACCTTGGCGATGGATTCCTTCGAACTGTGCGCCAGCTTGCGGATCTG
This sequence comes from Pseudoxanthomonas sp. CF385, assembly GCF_900104255.1. Classification (NCBI taxonomy): domain Bacteria; kingdom Pseudomonadati; phylum Pseudomonadota; class Gammaproteobacteria; order Lysobacterales; family Lysobacteraceae; genus Pseudoxanthomonas; species Pseudoxanthomonas sp. CF385. The sequence goes on along the minus strand of NZ_FNKZ01000003.1, from coordinate 205,551 downwards.
CTCGTTGAAGGCAGTGGAGCGCTCGGACAGGTTGCGCACTTCGTCGGCGACCACCGCGAAGCCGCGGCCGGCCTCGCCGGCACGGGCCGCTTCGATGGCGGCGTTCAGCGCCAGCAGGTTGGTCTGGTCCGCGATCGACTTGACGTCTTCCAGCAGCGAGAAGATGCCGTCCAGGTGCTGCGCCATGTCGTCGATGTGGTGCACGGTGGTGCCGCTCTGGCCGGCCACCTGTTCCAGCGCCTCGACCAGCTGTTCCATGCGCTGGCTTGCGTTCTGGGCGAAGCGCGCCACGTCCACACCGGCACGGTCGCCGTCGCCGTTGCGGTCGATGATGCGCGAGATCGCCGTGCTCTGTTCGCGCGACTTGCGGTTCATCGCGTCGAAGCTGCCGCCGAGGCTGTTGACGGCCTCGCGGATCAGTTCGCGGGCGCGGTCGATCTCGTGGCGCGAGCCTTCGATCTCGTTGTTGACGAAACGGCGCAGCTCGGTGAGCAGCGCGTCCTGTTCGCGGATGACGGTGGCGTGCTCCGGCGAGACGACATGGCTGTTCACCGCCGTCAGCCAGGCAAAGATCAACCAGGCCAGGGTCAGCGAGGTCAACAGCGCCCACTGCAGGGCATTGGGCCAGTCGAAACCGACCGACAACGGGAACAGCAGGGTCAGGATGAGGGGTGCCGCCAGACGAACCAGGATGCGCGAGTACATGGATGCTCTCTGATGAAGCTCACTGTGGAGTATCGGCCGTGGGCAACGGCTCTTTAGGCGGAAAACCCGGCGTTTTCGGACGGATCGAGGAACTGTGATGGAGGTTGGCGCGTCCTTCGCCCGCGCTGTGGGAGCGACGTCAGGCGCGATGCTCTTCGTTCAGGCAACCTTGTCCCGTCATCGCGACTGACGTCGCTCCCACAGGAAGCTTTCTGAGGCTCAAGCGATCGCTGCGGCAAGGTCCAGCAGGCGCTGGGCGACGCGTTCCAGCGGCACGGCTTCCTTGGCGGCGCCCAGGCGCATCGCGGCGCCGGGCATGCCCCAGACCACGCTGCTGGCCTCGTCCTGGACCAGGGTCGGCGCACCTGCCTGGCTCATTTCGAGCAGGCCGCGCGCGCCGTCGTCGCCCATGCCGGTGAGGATCGCGCCGACCGCGTTCCCACCCGCACTCTGGGCGACGGATCGGAACAGCACGTCGACGGCAGGTTTGTGGCGGTTGACCGCCGGACCGTCGTCGATGCGGCAGCGCCATCGGGCGCCGTCGCGGATGACCCGCATGTGCTGGCCACCGGGCGGCAGGTAGGCATGGCCGGGCAGGATGGCCTCGCCGTCGCTGGCTTCGCGCACGGCCATCGCCGAATGGCGGTCCAGGCGCTCGGCGAAGGCGCGGCTGAAGCCGGCCGGGATGTGCTGGGTCAGGACGATGGCGGGTGCGTCGGCGGGCATCTGTTCCAGCACCACGCGCAGCGCTTCGGTGCCGCCCGCGGAGGCGCCGATCGCGATCAGCCGGTCGGTGGTGCGGAAGCGCAGGGCGGGCGGCGCCGGCAGCGCGGCGTCCAGGCCCACGCGCGGGGCGCTGGTGCGGGCCAGCGGACGCACGCGCGCCTTCGACGCGGCCTTGACCTTGGCGATGATCTCTTCGCCGTAGGCCTGCAGGCCACTGGCGACGTCGAGCTTGGGCTTGGACACGAAATCCACCGCGCCCAGGGCGAGCGCCTGCAATGTCGTGTCGGCGCCGCGCTCGGTCAGCGAGGAGATCATCACCACCGGCATCGGACGCAGGCGCATGACGTTCTCGAGGAACGCCAGACCGTCCATGCGCGGCATTTCCACGTCCAGCGTCATCACGTCGGGATTGAGACGCTTGATCTTGTCGCGGGCTAGCAGGGGATCGGCGGCGGAGCCGACGACCTCGATGCCGGGGTCGCGCGACAGGATTTCGGTCAGGATCTGGCGCACGACCGCCGAGTCGTCGACGATCAGCACGCGGCAAGGAGAGGCACTACTCATCAGAACAGCTCCACGCCTCCGGTGACGGGGGCCCTGGACAGGCGGGCGCGGGCGGCCGACTCGGCCGCCAGCACCTCGGCGTCGTGGGCGTGCGGCAACCGCTGCACGACCGCGCGACCGGTGTTGGGGAAGTACCAGACCTTGCGCGGGTGGATCCCGCGCAGGTCTTCGGCGATGACGGGGATGCGTTCGGCTTCCAGGTAGCGGCGCACGAACTCCGCGTTGCGCGTCCCCACCGGGTTGCTGGTGAAGCCCTTCAGCACGTTGGCGCCGCCGAAGACCTTGGCTTCCAGGCGGCTGCGCGCGGCGCCGCGCTTGAGCAGGTCGTTGATCAGCAGTTCCATCGCATAGCTGCCGTAGCGCGCGGGGGCGCCATCGCCGACGTTGCCGTCGGGCAGCAGGAAGTGGTTCATGCCGCCGAGCTTGAGCAGCGGGTCGCGGATGCAGGCGGCCACGCACGAGCCGAGCACGGTGACCAGTGCGGTGTCGTTGTCGATCACCAGGTACTGGGTGGGCAGCAGCTTGGCGGCTTCGGTCTTGAAGCGCGCATCGTGATAGCGCATCACGCTGCCTTCGGCGATCGCGGCGGCGGCGGCGCTCATGCCGACCTCGTCGCGCGCCGGTACAGCGTGCGCCCGCAGGGCTGGATGATGTCCGCCGCGTGCAGGTAGTTCTCCGAATGGCCGGTGTACAGCATGCCGTCGTCGGCCAGGTGCGGTACCAGGCGCGTCAGGATCGCGCGCTGGGTCGGCTTGTCGAAATAGATCATCACGTTGCGGCAGAACACCGCCGTGAACGGCCCGGCCACCTCGTAGCGCGAAGCGAGCAGGTTCAGCGGACGGAAGTCGATCAGCTGGCGCAGTGCCGGATGTACGCGGCAGAAGCCTTCGTTCGGACCGGTGCCGCGCTGGAAATAGCGTTTTTTCAGGGCGGCATCGAGGCTGGCGATGCGTTCGACGGGATAGACCCCGCGTTCGCCGGTGGCCAGCACCTGGGTGTCGACGTCGGTGGCGAGGATGCGGACCGGCGGTGTCAGTGTGCCGTAGGCTTCGCAGGCGGTGATCGCCATCGAGTACGGCTCTTCGCCGGTGGACGAGGCGCAGGACCACAGCTTGATCGGGCCATCGTGCGCGCGTCGCCGCAGTTCGTCGTGCAGGCGTTCGAAGTGGTGCGGTTCGCGATAGAACGAGGTGAGGTTGGTGGTCAGGGCGTTGGTGAACGCCTGCCATTCGTCGCCGCCGTCGCGCTCCAGCTGGTCCAGGTAGTCCTTGAACGACCGCAGGCCCAGGGCGCGCAGGCGCCGCGAAAGCCGGCCGTAGACCATGTCGCGCTTGCCGTCGGCGAGGGCGATGCCGGCGCGCTGGCGGATCAGCTCGACGACGCGACGGAAATCGCGATCGTCGAACTCGAAATCGCGCGCGGCGTTGGGCGCTTCACCTTCACGAGGGGGAAGGGTGGTCGTCCGTCGGGTCGTGGCAGCCGGGGCAGGGAGGCGGGTACTGACGGACATCGGGGTCTCGTGACGAGGGGGCTAGGGCCGATCCATGGCCGATCCCCTGCCGCGCGGGCAGGGAACCGGGGGTGCTGCTGACCACGGGTGATGCAAACGCTGTGCCTCAGAATTCCTGCCAGTCGTCGCCGTCGGCCAAGGCCGGCTCCAGCGTCGCCGGGGCGGCCTTCGCGGCAGGCTTGACGGCGGCGACCACCGGTCGGGCGGCCGCAGCGGGCTTGCCGGCGGCCGGCGCGACCGCATGGTGCAGCTTGAAGACCGACACGGACTCGGACAGCACCAGTGCCTGCTCTTCCATCGAGCGGGCGGCGGCGGAGGCTTCTTCCACCAGCGCGGCGTTCTGCTGGGTCGTCTCGTCCATCTGGGTGATGGTCTGGTTGACCTGTTCGATGCCGGCCGACTGCTCCTGCGAGGCCGCGGAGATCTCGGCCATGATGTCGGTCACGCGCTGCACGCTGGCGACGATCTCGCCCATCGTGGCGCCGGCCTGGTTCACCAGCTTGGAACCGTCGGCGACCTTGTCCACCGAGGTCTCGATCAGGCCCTTGATCTCCTTGGCCGCATTGGCCGAACGCTGGGCCAGGGTGCGCACTTCCGAGGCGACCACGGCGAAGCCGCGACCCTGCTCACCGGCACGGGCGGCTTCCACCGCGGCGTTCAGCGCCAGGATGTTGGTCTGGAAGGCGATGCCGTCGATGACCGAGATGATGTCGGAAATCTTCTTCGACGAATGCTCGATGTCGCGCATCGTCGTGACGACCTTGCCGACCACTTCACCGCCCTGCGAGGCGACACCGGCGGCACCGATGGCCAGCTGATTGGCCTGGCGGGCCGATTCGGCGTTCTGGCGCACGGTGGAGGTGAGTTCCTCCATCGAGGCGGCGGTTTCTTCCAGGTTGGCGGCCTGCTGCTCGGTGCGACGCGACAGGTCGGAGTTGCCGGAGGCGATCTCGCCGGCGGCGGTGTTGATGGAGGTCGAGGCGTCCTGGATACGGCCGACGATGTCGGTCAGCTGGGCGACGGTGGCGTTGGCGTCGTCGCGCATGGTGGCGAATACGCCGTGGAAGTCGCCTTCCATCCGCGCGGTCAGGTCGCCACGGGCGATGGCCTGCAGCAGTTCGGACACTTCGCCCAGGTTCTCGTCGGTGGTCTCCATCAGCTGGTTCAGGCCGTCGATCATGTCGCGGAAGTCGAACTGGTACTTGTCCACGTCGCCGCGCTGGGTGAAGTCGCCCGAGGCGGCCGCCATCGCCAGGCGCTTGATCTCGGCGTTGATGGCCGACAGGTTGGCCTTGGTGGCGTCCATCGTCTCGGTGAGGTTGGCCTTCTCGCCGGGCAGCTTCGGCATGTCCTGGCTCAGGTCGCCGACGGAGTAGCGCTGCATGATCTTCAGCGCATCGCCGATGGCCTGCAGGTGCGAGGCGACCAGCGCGTTGGTGTCGCGCACCATGCGGCCGTATTCGCCCGGGAAGGCGCTGTCGTCCATGCGGTAGCTGATCTGGCCTTCGTCGTGGCGCGTGGCCATCTCGCTCTGCGCGGCGATGACCGACTGCACCTGGCCCTGCATGCGCTGCATGGCGGTGAGCAGCTGGCCGACTTCGTCCTGACGGCTGGTATCGATCTTGCCGTCCAGCTTGCCGGCGGACACATCGTTGGCCACGCGCACGGCTTCGCCGACGGCGCTGGCGATCGCACGGGCGAAGAACCAGGCCAGGGCCAGGCCGCCCACGATGCCGACCAGCAGCATGACGATCATCAGCGTGCTGGAGGCGGTAAAGGTGCTGTCGGCGTCGGCGCTGGCCGCCTTGGCCTGCTGGTCGACCACGTTGATGAGGGTGGTCAGTGCGCCGGTGGCCTTGCGGTGCTGGTCGCGCGTGGCGCCGATGAAGGTGTCGACGGCATCATCGGGCAGGCCGAGGTCGAGCATTTCCTGCACGTCGGCATAGGACTGCTGCGCCGCCTTCCATTCCTTGACGAACGTGTCGTAGGCGGCCTTTTCCTGCGGGCTCTCGATCAGCTTCGTGTAGTCCTTGATGGCCTGGCCGATCTTCTTTTCCGTCGTGGCCGCGAGTGCTTTCGCTTCGGCCTTCACGGCGTCGCTGGCGCGCACATGCTGCCGGTACGAGTTGGTCCGGTACTCACCCAGCATGCTCTGCAGGTCGCCCGCCGCCTTCACGCTGGGCAGGACGTTGCCGGTCACTTCGGTGGTGACGTGGTTCAAAGAGTTCAGGCCGACGAACGCCGTCACGCCCTGGACCAGCATCAGCGCCAGCACGACGCCGAACGCCAGCATCATCTTCGTCGTCAGTTTGAGGTTCTTGATCCGCTGCATGGGATTCTTTTCCTTTACCGGGGCGCGCGCCGCGCCGCCATCAGATGCGACCAGGTCAGGGCGGGGCTGCGTGCCCCGCCCGCGAAGCGGATCAGCGGATCGTGGCCAGCTTCAGGTTGGACGGCGAATTGACGACGATTTCAGCGCGCGAGCTGTCGCGCTCGATCGTGCCGATCACGCACACGTCCTTGCCCTCGAGCTCTTCCGGCGCCGGCTTGAACTTGGCGCGGGCGTCGCCCGGGATGCGCGCGGTGAAGGTGTGGCGCGGGAAGCTGCCGCCCATGTACAGGAAGGTCGGGGTGCCTTCGGTGTTCTCGGCGAAGCGCGCCTTGCCGACCTTGCCGCAGACGGTGCCGCTCTTGCCGGTGAAGCGGGTGGCCATGTCCGCCGGGATCGCATTGTCGATCTGCGACTGGCTGTTGGCCGGAGAGGCCGGCATCAACAGGGCGGCACCGACGACGACGATGGACACGGTGAGGGCGGATGCGATTTTCATTTCGATGTCTCCGGAGGGACAGAAGGGAGGTAAGAGCTCACGGCTTGAGATCGGCACGGCCGGCGCGAACTTGAGACGGCTTTTCGCGAGGGGGGGGCAGCGGAGGGTGCGACTGCGAAGCCCGTCACACTTCCGCTGGCGCGGCGGGCGCGCCGGCTCAGGCGGCCGCGATGGCGTCGGCGGTCCCTTCGCGCACGGCGGTGTACTGCTGCGCCAGCAGCCATTCCTCGAGCGGTGCCGGCGGGAGCGGCGGCGAGAACAGGTATCCCTGCAGCACGGGGAAGCGCTGCTCGGTCAGGAAGCGGTGCTGGGACTCGGTTTCCACGCCTTCGGCGACGACCTTCATGCCCAGGCTCTCACCGATCCGCAGCACGGAGGTGGTCAGCGTGCGTGCAATGGCGCTCGTGTCGATGTCGCGAACGAAGCTCTGGTCGAGCTTGAGTTCGCTGATCGGCAGGCGATGCAGGTGGCTGAGACTCGAGTAGCCGGTGCCGAAATCATCCAGCGACAGGCGCACGCCCAGCACGTAGATCGCTTCGATGTTCTCGAGCACGTCCGGGTCGGGATCCAGCATGACGCTTTCGGTGATCTCCAGCGTCAGGTGATGCGGTTCCAGTCCGTGCTCGTCGAGCAGCCCGGAAATCTGCAGCGACAGCTGCGGGTCGCGGAAGTTGATCGCGGAGACGTTGATCGACACGCGCGGGATGTCCACGCCGCGCCGGCGCCACTCCGCCATCTGCGCGCACGCCTGGCGCAGCACCCAGAGGCTGAGGTCGGCGATCAGGCCGCATTCCTCGGCCACGGGCACGAAACGCGACGGCGGGATCACGCCCAGGTCCGGGTGATGCCAGCGGAGCAGGGCTTCGACGCCGTAGAGCTGGCGGCCGTCGCAGCCGCCGACCTGCGGCTGGTACTGCAACTGCAGCTGGTCCAGGCGCAGGGCCTCGCGCAAGGCGGTTTCCAGCGACACGCGCTCCTGCGCGATGCGGTTCATGTCCACGCTGAAGAAGCGGAAGCCGCCGCCACCGTCGCTCTTCGCGCGGTACATCGCCATGTCGGCGTGGCGGACCAGCAGGTCGATGTCGCGGCCATCGTCGGGGAACATTGCCACGCCGATGCTGGCGCTGGGATGCAGGGTCATCAGGCCGGCCGCGGTCGGCGCGGCCACGGCGCCGAGCAGGCGTTCGGCCACGCTGCCGGCCTGCTCCGCGCTGCACATGGGCAGTACGGCGACGAACTCGTCGCCCGCCTGGCGACCGACGATGTTCACCCCGCCGAGCTCCTCGCTCAGGCGCGCGGCGACATCGCGCAGCAGGCCGTCGCCGGCGGAATGGCCCTGGGCATCGTTCACCCGCTTGAAGCGGTCAAGATCGATGAAGAGCACCGCCGCCGTACCGTTGGCCTGGGCGACGTTGGCCAGCGCCTGTTCCGCCTTGGCGCTGAACATGATGCGGTTCGGCAGGCCGGTCAGGGTGTCGTAGAACGCGAGCTGGTGGACGCGTTCGTTGGTCTGTTCGCGTTCCAGCGTCAGCGAGCACAGGTGCAGGCAGGTATCGGCCAGGCGCTCGTGGAGTTCGTCCGGTCCCCGGTTCTCGCGGTAGTAGAACGACAGCGTGCCGAGCACGCGCCCGCTGCTCGACTTGATCGGGTGCGTCCAGCACGCGCGCAGGCCGAGCGGAGTGGTCAGGTGGCGCGTGTTGGCGCACAGCGGATCGCTGGCGATGTCCTTCACCAGCACCGTGCGTCCGCGCCAGGCGGCGGCGCCGCAGATGCCCGCGCGCGGGCCGATCGCCATGCCGTCGATCTTGCGCGCCCAGGCCTCGGGCAGGCTGGGCGAGGCGAGGGCGTGCATCAGCCCTTCGTTGTCGACGGTGATGATGGAGACTACCAGCTCGGGAGCGATGTGCTCCACCTCGCGGCAGATCAGCGTCATCACGTCGGCGACGCTCCATTCGTGCACCAGCGCGTCCAGCACCTTGTTGTGCAGCACCTGGTGCATCTTGGTCTGGGTGATGTCGCTGAGCACGCTCACCAGGCCGAGCAGGGATCCGTCCTCGTCGTGGACGGGATTGATCGCCGCCGAGAGCCACAACGGCCGGCCTGCCTTGGTGTACAGCAGCACTTCGGTCTGGAGGCCCTCGCCGGCGGACATCGCGCGGCTGATGCGCTCGTCCAGCGTGCCGTCCGTATGCGGCCCGGACAGCAGCTCCGCGGGCCGGATGCCGCGCAGCTCTTCCAGCCGGTAGCCGAGCATGCGGGTAAAGCCGCTGTTGACGTAGACGACCTCGCGGTCGGGCGAGCTGACGAAGATCGCGTTGTCGCTCTTGTCCACCACGATGGACAGCTGGCGCAGGCGCTCGAGCTGGCGTTGCTGGTCGCTGGTGTCGCGCACGAAGGCGGTATGGAAGACCTGCTGGTCGACCACCATCTTCGACATCGAGACCGAGCACGCGCTTTCGCTGCCGTCGGGACGGCGGATCATCGCGTCGCGGTGGCTGCCCATCAGCTGGGCCAGCGTAGCCTCCGGTGCCGCGCTGGCATCCACCTGCGGGCTGGACAGCAGGCGCGTGAACGAGGTGCCGTGGACGTCTTCGCGCCGGCAGCGCCAGAGCGCCTCGGCCGCCGGATTGAACAGGACCACCCGATGGCGCCCGTCGATGACGAACGCGGCGTCCACCGACTGCTCGAGCACCTGCCACAGGCTGCCCTGCGGTGCTTCCGCAGGGGGCGTGGGCGCCTCGCGCAACGATGTCAGCGACGTCAGCGTGCGACGGAGCATGGCATGTCCTTGCGGGTGGGGCTGGCGTCGGCGGTAGTGGGGACTGCGACGATCATCGGGGGCCAGGGAAGAGTGCCTTCTGGTGACATATCGGCCGGGGATGGCGTTACTTGAAGGCGGTCACAGGACGCGGCGTGGCCACGGGATGCCGTGGCCACGCCGACGGGCTCAGAACTCCTGCCAGTCGCCCTCGGCGAAGGCCGGTTCGGGCTTGCGCGGGGCCGGCTTGCGGACCACGGCCTTGGGCGCGGCCGGCTTCGGTGCCGCCGCCTGGGCGATGGCCTGGCGCACCGGGGCGCTGACCGAGGCCTGCAGCTTGAACACCGACACCGACTCGGTCAGGGCCTGGGCCTGTTCTTCCATGCTGCGGGCGGCCGCGGTGGCTTCTTCCACCAGCGCCGCGTTCTGCTGGGTGGCTTCGTCCATCTGGGTGATGGTCTGGTTGACCTGTTCGATGCCGGCTGACTGCTCCTGCGACGCGGCGGAGATCTCGGCCATGATGTCGGTCACGCGCTGCACCGAGGCGACAATCTCGCCCATGGTGGCGCCGGCCTGGTTCACCAGGGCCGAACCATCGGCCACCTTCTCCACCGAGGTCTCGATCAGGCCCTTGATCTCCTTGGCCGCACTGGCCGAGCGCTGGGCCAGCGTCCGCACTTCCGAGGCGACCACGGCGAAGCCGCGGCCCTGCTCACCGGCACGCGCGGCTTCGACCGCGGCGTTCAGCGCCAGGATGTTGGTCTGGAAGGCGATGCCGTCGATGACCGAGATGATCTCGGCGATCTTCTTGGAGGACTGTTCGATGTCGGTCATGGTGGAGACCACCTTGCCGACGACCTCGCCACCTTGCGAAGCGACCGACGCCGCGCCGATGGCCAGCTGATTGGCCTGGCGGGCCGACTCGGCGTTCTGGCGCACGGTGGAGGTCAGTTCCTCCATCGAGGCAGCGGTCTCTTCCAGGTTGGCGGCCTGCTGTTCGGTGCGGCGCGAGAGGTCGTTGTTGCCGGCGGCGATTTCGCCGGCGGCGGTGTTGATGCTCAGCGACGCCATCTGGATGCCGCCCACGATCTCGGTCAGCTGGCCGACGGTGGCGTTGGCGTCGTCGCGCATGGTGGCGAACACGCCGTGGAAGTCGCCTTCCATCCGCGCGGTCAGGTCGCCGCGGGCGATGGCCTGCAGCAACTCGGACACTTCGGCGAGGTTCTTGTCGGTCGTTTCCATCAGATGGTTCAGGCCGGCGACCATGTCGCGGAAGTCGTACTGGTACTTGTCCACGTCGCCGCGCTGGCTGAAGTCGCCGGAGGAGGCTGCATGCGCCAGGCGCTTGATCTCGGCGTTGATCGCCGACAGGCTGGCCTTGGTCGCGTCCATCGTTTCGGTCAGCACCGCCTTCTCGCCGGGCAGTCGGTCCATGTCCACCGACAGGTCGCCGATCGAGTAGCGCTGCATGACCTCCGCCAGGCGCATCTTCACCGCGATGTGCGACGCGACCAGCGCATTGGTATCGCGGACCATGCGGCCGTAGTCGCCGGGGAACGTGCTGTCGTCGATGCGGAAGCTGATCTGGCCTTCGTCATGGCGGCGGCTCATCTCGGCGAGCGCGGCGATGACCGACTTGACCTGCGTCTGCATGCGTTGCATGGAGCCCAGCAGTTTGCCGGTCTCGCTGCGGTCATCGATGATGATCTCGCGATCAAGCTGGCCACGCGCCACGGCGTCTGCGACGCTCGTGACCTCGGCCATCGGCCGCACGATCGAACGCGTGATGAGGACCGCGGCCGCGATGGCCAACAGCATCGCCACCACCACCAGCACGCCGATGGCCTTGATGTTGGTGCTGTAGCCGGCCTCTTGGGCGGCGACCGCTTCGTCAAGCACCTTCATTTTCGTGTCCAGCATCCGCGCGACGGCATCGGCTGTGGCCTGACGCAGGTCGCCGGCGGCACTGGCGGGCGTCAGGTCGCCGACCTTGACCGACTCGATCAGCCGGCGGCTGTTATCGAAGTACAGCGCGGATTTCGCCATCATCTCCTGGTGCAGTGCCTGGTCCTGCTTGTCGGCAAGGCCGGCGCCATACGCCTTGGCAAGCTCGTCGAAGGCCTTGCCGCCCGCGATCAGTTCGCCCGTGTATTCGGCGACCTTCTCCGGGTCTTCGTAGCCGGCGACCAGGCCGCGCTCGCTGACGCGGTACTCGGCCAGCATCGTGGCCATGCGACCCAGGTCGCGGATGGCCGGGACTTCCTTCTTCGTGATGTCCAGCACCACGTCCTGCGCCGCGCCCATCCGCAGCGCGGAAAAAACGCCGGTGGCCACGATGAGCAGGACGAGGACGGCGAAGCCGATGGCCAAGCGTTTGCCGATGTTGAGGTGCTTGAACATGAAGAGGGTCTCGATAGGGTTCAGCGGTTAGGGCGGGCGCATCAGGGCGAGGGCAAGTGCTGCCCGCAACTTCTTGGTGCGGCGTCTGCTTTGGAGTAGCGGCGCTGGCGACCGCTTCTTTACAGCGGTCCGGACGAAAGGTAAGCGGGCTTACGAAACTGTCGCCGGCGCCCCGCGCGAACCGTGACCAGCAGCGCGGGGCAGGGCGGAGAGGCGATCAGAAGTGCAGCTGCGCGCGCAGTTCGAACACGGACGGGTCGGCGGAGAAGGCCCCGCGGGTAGCATCCGCCTTCACGTAGTTCGCCTGGAACTTGAAGTACTGCGTCAGGTACCAGTTCGCGCCCAGCGTCCAGTCGGACTGGCGTCCACCCGCGATACCCTCGCTGTCCAGGTCGATGCGGCTGTAGCGCGCCAGCAGTTCCACGGCGCCGTGGGCGGCCTTGGGTTTCGGATTGGCGACGTTGCCGCCGCTGTAGCCGCGCGATTCGCCGGTGACGAACCAGCTGCCGAACACGTACGCGCCATCCGCCGAGTACGACGGCAGGCCGAGGTCGCGCGACGTGGACTGGTGCAGGTACTCGCCCTGCACGGACCACGGACCGCGGATCCACAGGACTTCCAGGCCGGTGCGGTCGATGTGGTCCACGCGGGTCAGCGTGCCGGAATCCACCAGCCGCACCGCCGTCAGGGCGGCTTCCGGCTTGGCGCGCCAGCGCACGCTCGGATGCACCGTCACGCCGAGCCCGTTGACCTCGCTGTCCGGCTGTTCGCGGGACGCGGCGATACCCAGGTGCAGTACGTCGCCTGCGGCCTTGCGCGGCGTCCACGCCACGCGCACGGCGCTGGTATCGCCCTTGTTGTTGCCCAGCAGGTCGGACTCGAAGAAGTAGCCGGCGTTGACCAGGTAGCGCTCGCGCTCGAAGGCCCAGTCGATGCCGCTGCGGCGGTTCTCGTAGAACGCCTGCGTGGGCAGCGAGGCTTCCAGGAAGCTCACCGCGCGCGTGGCGGTGTTGCCTTCGAAGCCCAGCGGGACCTTCATTTGGCCGATCCGCAGCTTGCCCAGGTCGTGGCCGAACAGGGCTTTGGTTTCCACGCGCAGCGCCACGTCGTTCCAGCTCTTGGCCTGGAAATCGTAGGTCACGCCGAGGTCGTACACGCCCTTGCGGCGCAGGGTGACGCCGAGTTCCTGGCGGCGCCAGGCATCGTCGTCTTCCAGCGCGGCCCCGTTGTAGCCATCGCCCGAGAACGCGTTGGCGTCGTACTGGAGGTTGCCGCCGAGGCTGAGTTCGGTGCCGTCGGCGAAAGCGATCTTCGGCGGCCAGGCGGTGGCCTTCGTCGTGCCTTCCGCAGCATGCGCGGGCGTGTGGGCGGCCGCGAGGGCCAGGGCGAGCAGGGAGAGTGCGTACTTCATGCGGATACCGGGAGTGTAGGGGCGTGCGCGGTCCACGTCGCCGGGCTGCGGCGACGAAAGGGCACGCGGAAGGAAGGGATCAGGCGGCCTGCTGCATCCGGCGCGAGCGGACCAGGCCGCCTACGTCGACGATCAGGGCGACGCGACCGTCGCCGAGGATCGTGGCGCCGGAGATGCCGTCGATGCGGCGATAGTTGTTCTCGAGGTTCTTGACCACCACCTGCTGCTGGCCGATGAGTTCATCGACTTCCAGTGCAAGTTTCTGGCCATCGGCCTCGACCACGACGACGAGCGGCTCGTCGGCGCGTGCGTCGCCGTACCGGTAGTAGTCGTTCAGCGCGACCATCGGCAGGTATTCGCCGCGCACGCGCAGCACGCGGCCGTCGCCGGCGACGGTACGCACGTCCTCGGCCACCGGCTGCAGGGCCTCGAGCACGTAGGTCAGGGGCAGGATCAGGGTTTCGTCGCCCACCGACACCGCCATGCCGTCGAGGATGGCCAGCGTCAGCGGCAGGCGTATCACCACGCGGGTGCCCTGGCCGGCAGCGCTTTCGAGCTGCACTTCGCCGCCCAGCGCCTGGATGTTGCGGCGGACCACGTCCATGCCCACGCCGCGGCCCGACAGGTCGGTGACCGCGTCGGCAGTGGAGAAGCCGGGCTGGAAGATCAGGTCCCAGACATGGGCATCGGTCGGATTCTCGGGCACGGCGAGGCCGCGTTCGGCCGCCTTGGCGAGAATGCGTTCGCGATTGAGTCCACGGCCGTCGTCGCTGACTTCGATGACGATGTGGCCGCCCTGGTGCGACGCCGCCAGGGTGATCGTGCCGGTCTCGTCCTTGCCCGCCTGCGCGCGCACGTCGGGCATTTCCAGGCCGTGATCGATCGAGTTGCGGACCAGGTGGACCAGCGGATCGGCGATGCGCTCGATCAGGCCCTTGTCGAGTTCGGTGCCCTCGCCGACGGTGCGCAGGCGCACCTGCTTGCCGAGGCGGGCAGAGAGGTCGCGGACCAGGCGCGGGAACCGGCGGAACACCGCATCGACAGGCAGCATGCGCACGCCGATGACGGCTTCCTGCAGGTCGCGCGTGTTGCGCTCCAGCAGGTCCAGGCCGGCGAACAGGCGTTCGCACTGCGCGGGATCGAGCACGCCCGACACCTGCTTGAGCATGGCCTGGGTGATGACCAGTTCGCCGACCAGGTTGATCAGGCCGTCGATCTTGTCGACGCTGACGCGGATCGAGGTTTCGGCGGTGTCGTTGGCGGCGGCCTGCGCTGGTGCAGCGGCGGGCAGGGCGGATGCGGTCGCGCCGACGACGGCCAGGGGTGCGGCCGTCGCGGCTTCGACGGCGGCGACCGGGATGGCATCGCGCTGCATCGGCTGGATATCGAGTTCGCAGTCGTCGACGACCCAGGCGAAGACATCGTCCACCGCGCTGCGCGGCACCTTGCCGATCAGGCCGAGGTCCCACGCGAGGTAGGCTTCGAGCGGATCGAGCTGGTCGAAGCCGGGCAGGCGCTCCAGCCGGCAGGCGACTTCCAGCGGACCGAGGTGTTCCAGTTCGCGGATGATGCGCAGCGGATCGTTGCCGCTCATGAACAACGAAGGCGCCGGCGTGAAGCCGATCTTCCAGCCCTCGGGCGTTTCGTCGGCCTTCGGTGCGGCGGCGACCGCGACGGGTGCATCCTGTCCGGTCAGCACGGCGTTGAGGCGGTCCTTGATCGCCTGCACGGCGGCGGGATCGGCCGGCGTGCCGTGCTCGGCTTCGGCAAGCAACGCGCGCAGCACATCGACCGAGGCGAGCATCGCGTCCACGGCCGGCGGGCTGACGGCGCGCTGGCCGGCGCGCAGTTCGTCCAGCAGCGTCTCCAGCACGTGGGTCAGGCCGGCGATGGCGTCGAAACCGAACGTGGCGGAGCCGCCCTTGATCGAGTGGGCGGCGCGGAAGATGGAGTTGATCAGGTCGCCGTCGCGGCTGCCCTGTTCCAGCGACAGCAGGCCCGCTTCCATGGCCTCGAGCCCTTCGCGGCTTTCCTCGAAGAACGTGGCGTGGAAGCGCTGCATGTCCATGTTCATTGCGACGGAGACCTGTGGCGGATGGCGGTTGTGCGGGAGAGGGGCGATCAGCCCAGGACTTTCTGGACGGTGGCGACCAGCTGTTCGGGATTGAACGGCTTCACCAGCCAGCCGGTGGCGCCGGCGGCCTTGCCCTCGGCCTTCTTGTCGGCGGCCGACTCGGTGGTCAGCATCAGCATCGGAATGAACTTGTAGTCCGGCAGTCCGCGCAGCGCGCGGATCAGCGAGATGCCGTCCATGTTCGGCATGTTGACGTCGGTGACGACGGCATTGAAGCGCTGCCCCTGCGCGCGGCCGAGCGCGACCTGGCCATCTTCCGCTTCGTCCACGGAGAAGCCCGCCGAGCTGAGGGCGAAAGCGACCATCTGTCGCATCGAGGCCGAATCGTCCACTACCAGAATGCGTGCGCTCATGCGGCGTTCTCCACTTGTTGCGTATTGATGTTGTTGTCGGTGGCCGGCAGGCCCAGCTCGCGTCCCACGCCCAGCAGGCGTGCGGCGTCGCGGAAGCTCTGGCTGACGGCGCCGAAGTCGGTGGCCAGGCCCGCCTGCTGTCGCTGCCGCACGAAGCTGCAGAGCACCTGCAGGCTGGCCGTGTGGATGCGCTGCACGGTGCCGGCATCCAGCACCAGCGGCGCCGCATCGGCGACGTGCAGGGCGAGATGCTGCTTGAGGTCGGTGGCGGCCTCGATGCCGAGGTCGTCACCCAGGGGCACTGCGCTCATCGTGTCTCCGGAAGGGCGGCTCTAGAGGAGGTATCGGCGCGGGCCGACGGCTCTTGAGGGGCGCGCGTGAATGTGTGACGCAGGTCGGACTGTCGCAGGCGGCGGTGCATGGAATCAGGTCAGCAGCTGCGAGGCGTCCAGCAGGATCACCGCGCGTTCGTTGAGGCGCGCCACACCGCGGAACAGCGGATTGGCGATGCGGCCCACGCGGGCGTTGTCCGGGGATTCGATCTGGTTGTCGCTCAGGCTGGCCACGTCCTCCACCGCGCTGACGCGCAGGCCGAGGATCTCGCCATGTTCTTCCAGCACCACGATGCGGGTGGTCGCGTCGGGTTCGATCGCGCGGCGCCCCAGGTACAGGCCGAGGTCGAGGACCGGCACCACCTGGCCGCGCAGGTTCATCACGCCGAGCATGTGCGAAGCCGCGCCACGCAGCGGCAGCAGCGTGGCCGGCCGCACGACTTCCTGCACCTTCAGCAGCTCCAGGGCGTAGTGCTGCTGGTCGCAGCGCAGGCGCAACCAGCGCGTCTTGCGCTCGGTGGCGCGGCGACGCTCGCCGGTGTCGACGGGCGTCTGCAGGTAGGGATGGGTGGGCAGGGGCGGCAGGGCGCGCGGTACGGCGGGGCGAGCCGGCGCGACCGGCGCGGGCGCCGGGTCCGGCGTCGGCGCACGCGCGGTCGGTGCGGCGCCGCCATGCAGTTCGTCGAGCAGTGCTTCGAATTCGTCGTCGGAGATGACGTCGCCCGCAGGCGTGCGCGTCGGTGCGATGGCGAGCGCAGGCGTGGACACAGGGGCAGGCGTTTCCGCGAGCGGCGTGGCCTCGGTCATGGCTTGCGGTACGCCGTCGCCATGCAACTGGTCCAGCAGCGCCTCGAACTCGTCGTCGGTGATCAGGTCGGCGTCCGCGCGTACCGGCGCAACCGCCAAGGTCGGCGCGGCCACGACGGGTGGTTCCGCAACAAGCGCTTCCACGACGGGGGCTTCGACGACCGGGGCTTCGGCGACAGGCGCAGGCTCGACGACGACCGCTGCCGGCGTATCGGCCAGGGCGATCGCGGGGGCGGCGGCAGGCGCGAGGGCGACGTCGCCCAGCAGGTCCTGCAGGTAGTCGTCGAGAACGGCGGGCGTGGTCATGCGGCCTGCTCCGTGGCGCGGGCCTCGGTCAGCAACAACCAGTCCAGCGCACGACGGTAGGCCGACAGGCCGCGACCGGGGTACTGCGCGGCGGGCGCGGAATGCGTCAGCGCTTCGACACTGCAGATGCGGGTGTCGTTGGGGATAGCGTCGTTCCACACAGCGTCGCCGTGCGCGTCCTGCATCGCCTTCAGCGTATCGGCGCCGGTGCGCGTGCGCTTGTCGTGCAGGGTGGGCAGGATCGACACGGGCAGCGCGCGGCGGCGCGAGCGCTCGATCATCTCGCTGGTGCGGCACATGCCCTTCAGGCCGTGCAGGGCCAGCGGTTCGGTCTGGGTGGGAATGATCACGTGGTCGGCGGCGGCCAGCGCATTGACCATCAGCAGGCCGAGCGTGGGCGGGCAGTCGAACAGCACGTAGTCGTAGGCCGCGCCGGCGCGCGCGAGCGCGTTCGACAGCGCCAGGCCGAGGCCGGGCTGGGTGGCGCTGCGGCGCTCCAGCGTGGCCAGCGGCGTCTGCGCGGCGACGAAGGCCAGGTTCTCGATCTCGGTGGCCCGCGCCAGGCGCGGAAGTTCCGCCGGGTTCTCGTCGAACAGATCCAGCACGCCCGCCGGCTGCGGTTCGGCCGGCACGCCGAAGGCGCGCGTCAGCGACGCATGCGGGTCCAGGTCCACCAGCAGCACGCGGAAACCGCGCATGGCCAGCCCGCGCCCGAGGGCGAGGGTGGTGGTGGTCTTGCCAACACCGCCTTTCTGGTTGGCGATCGCCCACACGCGCATCATTGGACTCCTTCATGGACCTGGGGCGCCGGCGGCGCTCCGGGCATGGGCGTCGCGGCGTGGGCCGGCAGCGGCGGCAGCGAGATCACTGACGGCGCGCCGACGGGTTCCTGTTGCGCATGCAATTCCGGTGCCGGACCGCCCGGGCTGGCCAGGATGATCAGCAGCACGCGGCGGTTGGCGTTGCGGCCTTCGAGGGTGCCGTTGTCGGCGATCGGGCGGAACTCGCCGTAGCCGATCATCGCCAGCCGCTCCGGCGGGATGCCGTCGCGGACGAACAGGTGGACCACGCTGGCCGCGCGCGAGGACGACAGCTCCCAGTTGGAGGGGAACTGGGCGGTCCGGATCGGACGGTCGTCGGTGTAGCCCTCCACGCGGACGGAGTTCGGCACGCCGGCCAGCACCGCGCCCAGCTTGCCGACCGTCTCCTGCGCCTGGGGGTCCAGGGTGGCCGAGCCGGTGGCGAACAGGATGTCGCTGTTGATCTGCACTTCCAGCCACAGGGTGGAACGCTTGATGGTGACCAGCTTCTCGTCGATCAGCGGCGCCAGCGCGCGCTCGAGGTCGTCGGCGATGCGCTTGAGCTCGCCCTGGGCGCTCTGCAGGCCCTTGGCGTCCAGCGACATGTTCATCTGCGAGGCCATCGCCGCCAGCAGGGTGACGTTGGGCGACGGCGACGGGGCCGACGGTCCTTCCTTGGCGCCGGACTTGATCGGCGAGGGACGGTCGAAGTCCGCGCCCTGCAACTGGTGGTTGCCGACCTGCACGGGGTTGATCGTGCGCGGCGCGCCACCGAATGCCGCGGTCAATGCATCGGCCATCACCCGGTACTTGCCTTCGTTGATCGTGGAAATGGCGTACATCACCACGAAGAAGGCGAGCAGCAGGGTCATGAGGTCGGCGTAGGGGATCGCCCAGGCCTCATGGTTGGCGTGTTCCTCGTGCTTGTGCCGGCGTGCCATTCGTCGCGCCGGCTCAGTGCAGGAAGCCGGCCAGCTTGGCCTCGATGTTGCGCGGGTTCTCGCCCTGCGCGATGGCGATGAGGCCTTCGATGATCATTTCCTGCTCGCGGCTGCGGCCGCCGATCACGCTCTTGAGCTTGCTGGCGATGGGCAGGAAGAACAGGTTGGCCGAGGCGATGCCGTAGATCGTCGCGGTGAACGCGGCGGCGATGCCGTGGCCCAGCTTGCTGGGGTCGGCGAGGTTCTTCATCACCGCGATCAGGCCGAACACGGCGCCGATGATGCCCAGCGTGGGCGCGTAGATGCCCATCGCCTCGAACACCTTCGCGGCCGCCAGGTCCTGGTGCTCCTGGCCGTTGAGGTCGATCTCCATCATGTGCCGGATCGATTCCGGCTCCACGCCGTCGACCAGCATCTGCAGGCCTTTCCTGAGGAAGGGGTCGTCCTGCTGGTTGACCAGCGGCTCCAGCCCCAGCAGGCCCTGCTTGCGGGCGATGTTGCTCCAGTCGACGATCTCGGCGATCAGCGCCTCGCCGTCGTTGCCCGGCGGACGGATCACCCAGCGGACGATGGCCAGCGCACGCTTGAAGACCGGAGGCGGCGTATGCACCAGGATCGCGGCGATGGTGCCCAGGATCACGATCACGAACGCCGCCGAGGACCACAGCGACGACAGGCCGGCACCTTTGAGGATGCTGCCACCGACCAGCGCGACCAGCGCGAGCAGGAGTCCGATGAGGCTGAAGATGTCCATGTGCTGATCTATCGGCCCGGTTCAGGTCTACTTGAGGCGCGATCCCTGCAGGAGCGATGCAAGTCGCGACCGGGATCACACCTGGATCTCTCTTGTAGTAGCGACGTAAGTCGCGATGACCGCGAGACGGGATGGAACAAGGGCTGGATGTCTGAAGGGAACAACTCGCGACTTACGTCGCTCCCACAACAGCCCGGCTCCGACGACAGCTCACCGCGTCACGCCGTCGCGCGCAGGCCGTCCACGTCGAGGATCAGGGCCATGCGGCCGTCGCCGATCAGGGTGGCGCCCGCGTAGCCGGGCAGGCCGCGCACGGCGCGCGGTAGCGGTTTGATGACGACTTCCTCGCGGCCGCGGACCTGGTCGACGACCAGGCCGAACCGTTGGTCGCCCATCTGCAGCACCACGATGGTGAGCAACGGTGCCGCCGCGGGTTCCACCTGCAACCAGTCGCGCAGGTCCACCAGCGGCAAGGTATGCGACTGGCGATCCAGCACGGCGCGGCCGTCGAACCAGCGCAGGCTGGCGGCGGGCGCATGCAGGACTTCCATCACCCGCGCCAATGGCAGCGCGTAGACCGGCTCGCCGGCCTGCACGAGCAGGGTGGGGAGGATGGCCAGTGTCAGCGGCACGCGGATGACGAAGCGGCTGCCGCGGCCCACGTCGGAATGGATGGTGATCTGGCCGCTGAGTTCGCGGATGCGGGACTGGACCACGTCCATGCCCACGCCACGGCCGGAGATGTCGGTGACTTCGGCCTTGGTCGAGAAGCCCGGCAGGAAGATCAGCTGCAGGCATTCGTCGTGGGTGAGGCGCGCGGCGGCTTCCGGATCGATCAGGCCCTTCTCCAGCGCCTTGGCACGCAGGCGCTCGGGGTCGATGCCGGCGCCGTCGTCGCGGATCTCGATGGTGACGAAGTCGCCTTCCTGCTGCGCGGACAGGCGCACGTGGCCCTGGCGCAGCTTGCCGCTGCCTTCGCGCAGCGACGGCACTTCGATGCCGTGGTCGATGGCGTTGCGGACCAGGTGCACCAGTGGATCGGCCAGGGCCTCGACCAGGTTGCGGTCCAGTTCGGTGTCGGCGCCGACCAGCTCCAGGTCGACTTCTTTCTGCAGCTGGCGGGCGACGTCGCGCGCGACCTTGGGGAAGCGCGAGAACACCTTGCCGACCGGCTGCATGCGCGTGCGCATGACCGCGTTCTGCAGGCGTGCGGTGGCGATGTCCAGGCTGCTCACCGCGCGATCGAGCTCTTCGTCGCGGATCCGGGCGCGCAGGGTCTTCAGGCGATTGCGCGACAGCACCAGTTCGCCGACCAGGTTGACGATGGCGTCGAGCCGCTTGGTGTCCACGCGGATGGTCTGTTCGGCCTCGCCGCCGGCCTTCGCGGCAGGCTTCGCCGCCGGCATCGGCTTGGGCGCGGCCGGCGCGGGACGCGGCGCCGCGACGGGCGCCGGCGCGACGACCTGGGTCGGTGCGGCGTCACCGTGTAACTGGTCGAGCAAGGCTTCGAACTCGTCGTCACTGATCAGATCGCCGGCGGCGGGCGCCACGGCCACTGCGGCGGCAGGCGTCGCGACGGGTGCGCCGCCATTCACGTCGAACTGGTCGATCAGCGCCTGCGGTGCGTGCGGCGGTTCTTCGCCGGCGCCGATCGCGTCCAGCATCTGCTGCAGGTAGTCCAGCGACTGCTGGGCGGCGTCGAAGTGGTGCGATTCCAGCGTCGCCCGGCCGGCACGCACCAGGCCGAGGGTCTCCTCCGCCGCGTGGCAGAGATTGACCATCGCCTGGATGCCGAGGAAGCCGGCGCCGCCCTTGAGCGTGTGGAAGCCACGGAAGACCGCGTTGAGCTGTTCGCTGTCGGTCGGGTCCTGCTCGAGCGTGACCAGCTGTTCGCCCAGGCGGTCGAGGATTTCCTGGGCTTCGATCAGGAAGTCGGCGGCGATTTCGGGCGTGACGGCGGACATGGACAGGCGGTTACCGGAAGCGGTCGATCAGCGGGCGGGGTGGACCAGGTGTGGCGCGGCGGCGCGGCGCGCGGTCAGGCGCCGCGCGATCGCATCGCAGGCCAGCAGCAGCCCGACGAACAGCAGGAGGAGGGGATGGCGATGGACGGAACGGTGGCGCATGGCAGGTCTCCGGTTCCGCAGCGCCCGGCCGTGGGCTACAGGCCCAGGCCGGAGAGCAGGTCGTCGGCGTCGTCCTGCGAGAACGCGTTGCGGTCAAGACCAGCAACGGCCGGACCGGCGAGTTCTGAAGTCTCTTTCTTCTCCGGCGGCGGCAGCCCGAGCGCACCGAAGCCCTCGTGCACGCGACGGACGATGCCGGCGACCCGGCGGATGATCTGGCCGGTAAGGTCCTGGTAGCTCTGGGCGAGCGCCATTTCCGACAGGCCCTTGCCGATGCTGTCCACCAGCGCGGCCTGTTCGGCCGACAGCGCGGTGCCCTTGAGCTGGGTGGCGTAGCCCCGGCACTGTTCGGCCAGGTCCAGCGTCTTGTGGCTGGCCTGTTCGGTCATCTCGACGACGTGGTCGAGGCGCGAGCAGGCATCGTCGAGTTCGCCGGCGTCGGTCGGCGGCAGTTCGCCCAGGGTCTGCGCCAGTTCGCGGGCGAGGCGACCCAGGCCCTGCATCATCGGCTGCGTGCGCCAGGCGGCGATGGTGTCCAGCTCGCGGCGCCAGCCGGCCTCGTCGCCCTGTTCCAGGGCATCGAGCGCGTGCTGCAGCCTTTCCACCAGCGCGGCGCGCGCCCCGGTGATGTCGGCGACGGCGTTCATCAGGCAGCGGCTCCCAGGCGTTCGAAGATCTTGCCCAGCTTCTCTTCCAGCGTCTGCGCGGTGAACGGCTTGATGATGTAGCCGTTCACGCCGTTCTGTGCGGCTTCGATGATCTGCTCGCGCTTGGCCTCGGCGGTGACCATCAGCACGGGCAGGGTCTTGAAGCGTTCGTCGGCGCGGATCGCTTTCAGCAGCTCGATGCCGGTCATGCCGGGCATGTTCCAGTCGGTGACCACGAAGTCGAAGCTGCCCTGCGCCAAGGCCGTCAGCGCGCTGTTGCCGTCTTCGGCTTCGGCGGTGTTGGTGTAGCCCAGGTCGTTGAGCAGGTTCTTGATGATGCGGCGCATGGTGGAAAAATCGTCCACGATCAGGATGCGCATGTTCTTGTTGGCGGTCACTTCGAACTCCAGTAAAGCGTGCCCGGTCAGGGGCGAGGGCAGGGCAGGGGCTGCACGCGGCGGCCTACCGGAGCCTTATCGGCAGGCCGCGGGAAATCTTCAGTCTTGGTCTTCCAGGCCGGCGTCGGCCTTCTCGAACACCTGCAGGCGGCCGCGCAGGCGGACCATGGCCTGGCCGTGGATCTGGCAGACGCGGGACTCGCTGACGCCGAGCACCGCACCGATTTCCTTCAGGTTGAGTTCTTTCTCGTAGTACATCGACAGCACCAGCTGTTCGCGCTCCGGCAGGTGGCCGATGGCCTTGACCAGCTGCTGGCGGAACTCGCTGCGCTCCAGGTTCTGCTGCGGCGACGGGCCACCGGTGCGGGCGGTGTTCGGTTCGCCGTGGTCGTCGATGTGCGATTCCAGGCTGAGCACCTGCCCGCGCGCGGCGTCCTCCATCAGACGCAGGTATTCGGGCAACGGCATCTCCATCGCCGAGGCGACTTCGGTGGCGATGGCGGCGCGGCCGGTGCGCTGTTCGATCTCGCGCACGGTGGCGGCAGCCTGGCGCGCGCGGCGGTGCACCGAGCGCGGCACCCAGTCGCCGCGGCGGATTTCGTCGATCATCGAACCGCGGATACGGATCGAGGCGTAGGTTTCGAACGAAGCGCCCTGTTCGGCGTCGTAACTGCGCGAGGCTTCGATCAGGCCGATCATGCCGGCCTGGATCAGGTCGTCGATCTCCACGCTGGCCGGCAGGCGCGCCGCGAGGTGGTGGGCGATGCGGCGGACGAGGTCGGCGTGCTGGGTGACGGAGTCCGTAGCGGCGCTGCGCTGCACGGCGCGGTAGTGGGCGGCGGCGGTGTTCATGCGGCCACCCCCCGCTGGATCAGGCGTTCGACGAAGAACTCCACGTTGCCGCGCGCGCCCTGCGGCGGCTGCCAGCGGGCGGCCACGCGGGCGATGTCGGTGATGGCGCGCGCCGACGGGCTGCCCGGGTAGGCCTTCACGACGGCCTGCTGGCGCTGCACCGCGCGGCGCAGCCAATCGTCCTGCGGCACGGCGCCCAGGTAGTGCAGGGCGACGTCGCCGAGGAAGCGCTCGCAGACGCGGGCCAGCTTCTCGTACAGCTTCCGGCCCTCGTTGGGGTCGCGGACCATGTTGGCGATGACGTGCACGCGGTCCAGGCCGCGTTCGCGCGCCAGCACCTTGATCAGGGCGTAGGCGTCGGTGATCGAAGCCGGCTCGTCGCAGACCACGACGACCGTGTCCTGCGCGGCCTGGCAGAAGGTCAGCACGCTGTCGGTGATGCCGGCGGCGGTGTCGACGACCATGACGTCGAGCGCACGCTGCAGTTCGGAGAACACATTGACCAGGCCGACATGCTCGGCCGGCGTCAGTTCGGCCATGTGGCGGAAACCCGACGAGGCCGGCACCACCATCAGGCCTTCGGGGCCTTCCAGCAGTACGTCTTCGAGCTGGCAGCGGCCGGCGACGAGGTCGGCGAGGGTGAACTTCGGCGACAGGCCGAGCAGCACGTCGACGTTGGCCAGGCCGAGGTCGGCGTCCATCAGCAAGGTGCGCTTGCCCATTTCGGCGAGCGAAATCGCGAGGTTCACGGAGACGTTGGTCTTGCCCACGCCGCCCTTGCCGCCGGTGATGGCGATGACGCGCACCGGATGGAACGCGGCGGGGATCGGCGGGGTGCTGCGCGGATTGGTCTGCAGCAGGTGGTCAGGCGACATGGGTGGCCTCGGTCGAGCAGGGTTCGTCGGCTTCGCGGCGCAGCTGGTCCAGCCGCAGCACGAGGTGGGCGCTGTTGGCGCGGTGGAGGTCGTCGGGCACGCGCTGGCCATCGGTCACCCAGGCCATCGGCAACTGGTGGTCGACGACCACCGAAAGCGCGCTGCCCAGGCGGCCGGTCTCGTCCAGCTTGGTCAGCACCACGCCTTGCGGCTGCACGGTGCTGAAGCGGCGGACGACTTCGTCCAGGTCGGAGAAATGGGAGTTGGCCGGCAGGCAGAGCAGCGTCTGCACCTGGCCGGAGGCGCGCAGCCAGTTGAGCTGGCCCACCAGGTTGCGGTCGCGCTGGCCCAGGCCGGCGGTGTCGATCAGCACCAGCTTGTAGTCGCGCAGGCGCTCCAGCACCAGCGCCAGGCTCTGCGCGCTGTCGGCCTCGTGCACCGCGATGCCGAGCTGGCGGCCGTAGCCGTGCAGCTGTTCGCGGCCGCCGACGCGCACGGTGTCGGTGGTGACCAGGGCCACGTCGCGCGCGTTGTGGCGCTGCGCGAAGCACGCCGCCAGCTTGGCGATGGTGGTGGTCTTGCCGGCGCCGGTGGGGCCGACCAGGGCGATCACGCCACCGGCTTCCAGCGGGTCGATCTCGGTGACCGGCAGCTTCTTCGACAGCAGGCCCAGCATCAGGCCGCGGCCGCGATGGGCTTCGGTATCGGCGGGAATCTGCAGGGCGATGTCGCGGGTGATGCCGGCGTCGAAGCCGTAGTCCTCCATCAGCTCCATCGCCTGCATGCGCACCGGCGAGCCGCGCAGGCGTTCGTCGGTGAGGCGATGCATCTCGCGTTCGATCATTTCGCGCATCGCGGCCAGCTCGCCGCGCATGTGCACCAGCTGCTCGTCGCTCTCGCGGGCGTCGGCGACGTTGTCGGCCACCACGGTCAGCGTGGGCACGGTGACGGCGGCAGGTGCAGGAAGGGATGCGGCAATGGGTGCGCGCGCCACCGGCAGGGCAGCGACCTTCGGTGCGGGCGCCGGCTCCGGCAGTGCGACCGGCGGCGCGATCGACGGCAGCAGCGCGTCGAGGTCCAGGCTCTCGTCGGCCTCGGCACGCACGGCGGTCCGGGCGCGCGCCGGTGCCACCGGTTCGGCGATCGGCGCGAGGGCCGGCGCCGGTTCGTTGGCAGGCAGTTCCGGCAGGCAGGCGGCCAGCTTGGCGGCGAAGGATTCGGGTTCGATCAGCTGCGGCGCGATCTCGCGGACCGGCAGGCTGGGAGCGAAGCGCGGCGGCGCTTCATTGGCGGCGGCCACCGGTGCAGTGATGGCGGGCGCCACCGGTGCGATGGGGGCTTCGGCGCGGACGGGCGCTGGCGTGGCCGGGGCGGCGGGCGTCTGGCGGCGCGCGAAGTAGCTCGCGGCGGCTTCGGCCGGCGACAGCGTGGGGGCGGCCGGTGCGGGTGCAGCGGTGTTCGTATGCGTGGCGCGGGCGGGCGCGGCGGCCTGCTGTGCCGGATCGAGCAACGGGTGCAGCGGGGCGTTGCCGGTCGCGGGGCGCATGGCGTCCAGCGTGTGCTTGACCAGCGCTTCGTCGTAGTTGCTGGCGGCGACGATCTCGACGCCGTCCTCGGTGACGCGGTTGGACAGGATCACCGCATCCGGGCCGTGTTCCTGGCGGACCATGGCGAAGGCGGTGCGCATGTCGGGAGCGACGAAGCGTTTGATTTTCATGGCGTGCTATCCGGTTCTATATCGCGTCGGGTTCTGCTGCTCCCGGTCTCAGCTGATCGTGCCGACCAGCTTCAACCGCTTGTCCTCGGGAACCTCGCTGTAGGCCAGCACCGACAGCGTGGGGACGCTGTGGCGGACCAGGCGGGCGAGGGCGGCGCGGACCGAACCCGGTACCAGCACCACCGCAGGCTCGCTGCGGGCTTCCTGCTTGGTCACCACGTCGGCGAGGCTCTGGTGCAGGCGTTCCGCCAGTCCCGGTTCCAGCGCCGCGCCGGTTCCCTGGGTGCTGTCCTGCAAGACGCGTTCCAGATTCGGCGCCAAGGTGTAGACGGGCAGTTCCGGGGTCATGCCGGAGATCTCCTGCACGATGAAACGGCCCAGCGACGTGCGCACGGCGGCGGTGAGCGCGGCCGGATCGGTGTTTTGCGGGGCGAACTCGACCAGCGCCTCGACGATGCGGCGTAGCTGGCGGATCGGCACGCGTTCGACCAGCAGGTTCTGCAGCACGCGCACCACGGTGGCCAGCGGCAGCGCCTTGGGCGTGAGGTCCTCGACCAGCTTGGGCGCGCTGCGTCCGAGCTGCGACAGCAGCTGCTGCACTTCCTCGTGGCCGAGCAGTTCCGGGGCGTGTTCGCGCACCAGGTGCGACAGGTGGGTGGCCATGACCGTGGCCGGATCGACGACGGTGTAGCCCAGCGACTCGGCGGTGGCCTTCTGGTGGGCCTGGATCCAGACCGCGTCCAGGCCGAACGCCGGATCCTTGCCGGGGATGCCGTCGATGGCGCCGAAGGCGCCGCCCGGGTCCAGGGCCAGTTCGCGGTCCGGGTGGATCTCGGCCGTGGCCACCGGCACGCCGTGCACCAGCAGGCGGTAGCCGTTGGATGGCAGTTCCAGGTTGTCGCGGATATGGACCGGCGGGATCAGGAAACCCAGGTCCTGGGTGAGCTTGCGGCGCACCGCCTTGATGCGCGACATCAGTTCGCCGCCCTGGTTCTTGTCCACCAGCGGGATCAGCCGGTAGCCCACTTCCAGGCCCAGCGGATCGACCGGGCGCAGTTCGTCCCAGGTCAGTTCGGCGTTGCGGTCCGGGGCGCCGGGGGCAGGCAGAGCGGCGATATCGCCGCCGGCGGCCTCCGGGCCTTCCTGGGTGCGCTTCCACATCTTCCAGGACACGTAGCCGAGGATCGCGGCCAGCGTCAAAAAGGCGACGTTGGGCATGCCGGGCACCAGGCCGACCAGGCCCAGTACGCCGGCGGCCACCGCCAGCGCCTTGTGCTGGCCGAAGGCCTGGCCCATCACGGCCTGGCCCATGTCTTCCGAGCGCGAGGCGCGGGTGACCAGCATGGCCACCGCGGAGGAGACCAGCAGGGCCGGCAGCTGCGCCACCAGGCCGTCGCCGATCGACAGCAGGGTATAGGTGGAGGCCGCGTCGGCCGCCGGCATGCCGTGCTGGAACATGCCCACGGCGAAGCCGCCGATGAGGTTGATGAACAGGATCAGGATGCCGGCGATGGCGTCGCCGCGGATGAACTTGTTGGCACCGTCCATCGAACCGTAGAAGTCGGCTTCCGCGCGGACTTCCTCGCGCCGGGCCTTGGCTTCCTCGCGGGTCAGGATGCCGGCGTTGAGGTCGGCGTCGATCGCCATCTGCTTGCCGGGCATCGCGTCCAGGATGAAGCGCGCCGACACCTCGGCGATGCGCCCGGCGCCCTTGGTGATGACGACGAAGTTGATGATGGTCAGGATCGCGAAGACCACGATGCCGACCGCGTAGTTGCCGCCCACGACGAACTCGCCGAAGGCCGCGATGACCTTGCCGGCGGCCTCGTGGCCGTCCTGGCCGTTGAGCAGGATCACGCGGGTGGACGCCACGTTCAGCGCCAGGCGCAGCATCGTGGTCATCAGCAGGACGATCGGGAAGATCGTGAAATCCAGCGGCCGCTTCACGTAGATCACGGCCAGCAGCACCACCAGCGAAATGGCGATGTTGAAGCTGAAAAGCGCGTCCAGCACCGCCGGGGCCAACGGCACGACCACCATCGCCAGCAGCGCCAGCACGACCAGGGGCGCGCCCAGGCCGTTCTTCAGCATGTCCATCCAGCGCAGGCCGCCGGTCGCCGGTTGCGCGCTCATGCCTTGCCTCCGTGCTCATCCACGTCCACGGCCGGCATGTCCGGGTGCGGGGCATCGCCCACGCGCCAGGCGCGCAGCTGGTACACGTAGGAGAGGATCTGGGCAACGGCGGCGTACAGTCTCACGGGGATTTCTCGGCCAAGCTGACCCTCGCGATACAAGGCGCGTGCCAAAGGCGGCGCGGAGACGATGGCGATGCGGTGGGCGTCGGCCACTTCGCGGATGCGCAGGGCCAGTTCGTCCACGCCCTTGGCCACGACGCGGGGGGCGCCCATCTGGCCGGCCTCGTACTTCAGGGCGACGGCGTAGTGGGTCGGGTTGACGACGATCACGTCGGCGGTTGGGACGTCTTCCATCATCCGGCGCTGCGACAGCTGGTGCTGCATCTGCCGGATGCGGCCCTTCACCTCCGGGCTGCCCTCGCTTTCCTTCATCTCCTGGCGCAGCTCTTCGCGGGTCATCTTCAGCTTCCGCAGCCAGTTCCACTTCTGGTACGGCGCGTCCAGGGCGGCCAGCAGGATCAGGCCGCCGGTAGTGGCCAGCAGCAGGGTGCTGGTGAAGCCCAGGCCGCTGCGCACGGCCTGCTCCAGCGGCATCGTCAGCAGTTCGCGCAGGGGATTCAGGCCCAGCTTCAGGCAGATCGCCGCGGCACCGCCGATCAGGGTCACGCGCAGCAGCGACTTCAGCAGCTCGGCCACGCTCTCGGCGCCGTACAGGCGCTTGAGGCCGGCGGCCGGGCTGAGCCGCTTGAAATCGGGCATCAGCGCCTTCTGCGAAAACTGGAAACCGCTCATGGCGATCGGCGCGGCCAGGCCGGCCAGCACGCAGATGCCGGCCACCGGCGCGACCACCGCCAGCAGCTTCAGCAGCAGCAGGCCGACGTAGCCGAACAACTGGTCCGGCTGGCGCATCAGGGCCGGGTCCGGCGTCAGCGCGATCTTCATCCAGCCCAGCGTGTTCCGTGCCAGGGAAGGCCCCATGGCGGTGATCGCCAGCACGCCCGCGCCGAAGACGGCCGCCGTCGCCAGCTCGCGCGAGCGCGGGATGTTGCCCTGTTCGCGGGCTTCGCGGCGGCGTTTTTCGGTAGGTAGTTCTGTGCGTTCGCCGCTTTCGTCCTGCTCAGACATGGCGCGTTTCCGACGGGGTCGGGCGGGTCGCTGCAAGACCCGTTCCAGCCGGTGGGCGCCGGGCGCCGTGGAATTGTCTAACGCCACCGCAGGCGGCTAGCATGTCCGCCGATGCTCCGCTTCCTGCACCGCCGCCGCTTCGCCTTGCTCCGCCTGCCTGCGCTGGCGCTGCTGCTGTTGGCGGTGTTGGCCAACCCTGTGCTGGCCTCGCTGGGCGACCTGCACGAGCTGGGCAACGGCAGCGACCACCTGCATGCGGTCAGCGAGCATGGCGACGCCGCCGCAGCCCATGGCCATGCCGACGGCGACGCAGGCGAGGGCGACCTGCTGCACGCTCTGATGCATGCCAGCCACTGCTGCGGCCACCTGACCGCCATCGTGCCGGCCGTGTTCGCTATGCCCGGCATGCCGCCGGCGTCTGCGGCGCCGCTGGCCGATCCCGTCCCCGTGCCGCCCTCGCGGCCGGCTTCGCTGCTGCGTCCTCCGATCGTCGCGTGATGTCCGTGCCGGGCTGAGTTCCGTCGCCCGGCGTTCCATCACCGACTTCCCGGAGATTTCCCCATGTGGTTGCGACTGGCGGCGTTGGCCGCCTTCGCGATCGCGCCGTGCGTGCACGCGCAGGCGCCATCGCCCGCTGTTTCATCTGATTCACTGACGCTCGACGACGCCATCGCCCGGGTCGCCCGCGTCCATCCCGACTTGCGCCTGATCGACGCCCGCCGCGGCGTGTTGCAGGCGGAGTACGACGTCGCCTCGCTGCGGCCGGCCCTGCGTGCCGGGCTGGAGATCGAGAACGCCCTCGGCAGCGGCGAGGCGCGTGCTTTCCGCCAAGCCGAAGCGACGCTGACGCTGGCCGGCGTGCTGGAGCGCGGCGGCAAGCTGGACGCACGGCGAACGCTGGCCCAGGCCCGCATCGATGCGCTCGCCCTGCAGCGCGAGACGCAGCGCCTGGACCTGCTGGCCGATGTCGCGCGCCGATACCTCGCTGTCGCCGCGGCACGCGCCCAGAAGGCGATCGCCGAACAGGACATCGCCCAGCGCCGGCGCACCGTCGCTGCCGCGCGCCAGCGCCTGCAGGCGGGCGCATCGCCCGAGTCGGTCGTGCTCACCGCGCAGGCGGCCCTGGCGCGCGCCGAACTGGCGCTCGCCCGCGCCGAGCAGCAGGACGCCGCCGCGCGTCAGCATCTGGCCGCACTGTGGGGCGAACGTGCGCCGCGGTTCGACATCGCCCCGGCGGATCCCTTGGCGCTGCCGGCCATCGCCGATGCGACGGAACTGGCCGCGCTGCTGGACGGCACGCCGGAACTGGCCCAGTTCGCCGACGAGCGCCGCCTCCGTGAGGCGCGTGTCCGATTGGCGCGCAGTGCGTCTTCGCCGGACCTCGACTGGCAGGTCGGCGTGCGTCGCATGCAGGACAGCGGCGACATGGCCCTGGTCGGCGGCGTCTCGTTGCCGCTGGGAAGCGCGCGTCGCGCCGGTCCCGAGATCCGTGCGGCGGAGGCCGAGCTCGCGGCGCTGGAGATCGAGCGCGAAGCGCGTGACGTGGCGTTGTACTCCACGCTGGCCGACGCGCACGGCCGCTACCGCGTGGCGCAGCTCGATGTCGCGCGCACCCGCACCGACGTGTTGCCGCGCCTGCTGCGCGCCGAACAGGCCGCCGAACGTGCCTACCGCGGCGGCGCCATCAGCTACCTCGAATGGGCGCAGTTGCAGTCGGAGACGACCGCGACCCGCCGCCAGCAACTCGACGCCGCGCTCGACGCGCAGGCGGCCCTGATCGAAATCCAGCGGCTTACCGGCCAGGCGTTCGTCGCCGCCCCTGCCGCCTCACCGGAAGGAACGACCCCATGATGCTGCGTCCCCTGATGAGCGCGCTTGCGCTGTCCCTGCTGCTCGCCGCCTGCGATGCCGGCCAGGACGATCACGCCGAAGACGGCCACGGCCACGAAGGCGACGCGCACGGCGCGGAAGAGTCCGCGCGTGGCGAACACGGTGGGCGCCTGTTGGCCCAGGACGGTGTGACCGTCGAACTGGCCATCGCCGAAAGCGGCACGCCGCCGACCTACCAGGCCTGGCTCTACCGCGAAGGCAAGCCGCTGCCGGCGACCGCGGGTACGGTCGAGGTGCGCCTCGTCCGCCTGGGCGGCGTCCGCGAGAGCCACGCGCTCGTGCCTCAGGCCGATGGCAGCCTGCTCGCCAAGACCGTGGTCGGCGAACCGCATTCGTTCGATGTCGAAGTGCTCGCCCGCGTGGAAGGCAAGGCCCTGCGCTGGACCTACGCCAGTTATGAAGGCCGCACCACGATCGCGGCGAAGATCGCCGAAGACTCCGGCATCCGCGTCGCGCCCGCGCAAGCCGGCGTGATCGCCGACGAACACGAGGTGCAGGGGCTGCTGACGCCGGTAGAAGGCCGGGTCGCCAACATCGCCGCGCGCTTCCCGGGGCCTATCCGCCGCCTCACCGCCAACGTGGGCGATCGCGTGCGGGCCGGCCAGGCGCTGGCGACGGTGGAAAGCAATCTCAGCCTGACCACGTACCCGGTGACCACGCCGATCAGCGGCGTCGTGCTGGCACGCAACGCGAGCGTGGGCAGCGTGGCGACCGAAGGCGCGACGCTGTTCGAGGTCGCCGACCTGTCCTCGCTGTGGGTGGACCTGCACGTGTTCGGCGCCGATGCGCAGCACATCGTGCCGGGCGTGCCGGTGACGGTGACGCGCCTGAGCGATGGGGCTACCGCGCAGACCACGCTCGAGCGCGTCCTGCCCGGCACCGCAACCGCGAGCCAAAGCACGGTCGCACGCGCCACACTGGCGAACGCCGACGGCCTCTGGCGGCCCGGCTCCGCGGTGAAGGCACGGATCACGGTGGAACAGCAGCCGGCCGCGCTGGTGGTGCCGGTGGCGGCGCTGCAGACGTTCCGCGACTGGAACGTGGTGTTCGTGCGCGTCGGCGAGACGTACGAGATCCGCCCGATCGAACTGGGCAAGCGCGATGCCGAACGCGTCGAGGTGCTGTCGGGCCTCAAGGCCGGCGACCAGGTGGTGGTGGAACAGAGCTACCTGGTGAAGGCCGACATCGAGAAGTCGGGGGCCTCGCATGACCATTGATGCCACGATCCCGACGCCGCAGGGCCCGCTCGAACGCATCCTGCGCTTCGCCATCGCCCATCGCTGGCTGATGCTGGCGCTGACGCTGGCGCTCATCGCGGTCGGTAGCTGGAGCTTCTCGCGGCTGCCCATCGATGTCACGCCGGACATCACCAACGTCCAGGTGCAGGTGAACACGCAGGTCGACGGCTATTCGCCGCTGGAGGCCGAACAGCGGGTGACCTTCCCGATCGAGACCGTGTTGGCCGGCCTGCCGGACCTGGACTACACGCGGTCGATCTCGCGCTACGGGCTGTCGCAGGTGACCGTGGTGTTCGAGGACGGCACCGACCTGTATTTCGCGCGCCAGCAGGTGGCCGAACGGATCCAGCAGGTGAAGTCGCAGCTGCCAGACGGCCTGGAGCCGGAGATGGGTCCCATCGCCACCGGCATGGGCGAGATCTTCATGTACACGGTGGAGGCCGACGACAAGGCCCGCAAGCAGGACGGCACGCCGTACACGGCCACTGACCTGCGCACACTGCAGGATTGGGTGGTACGGCCGCAGCTGCGCAACGTGCCGGGCGTGACCGAGGTGAACACCATCGGCGGTTTCGCGCGCCAGATCCACATCACGCCCGATCCCGCGCGCCTCGTCGCGTTGGGCTTCACCCTGCACGACGTGGTCACCGCGGTGGCGACCAACAACCAGAACGTCGGCGCCGGCTACATCGAGCGCAACGGCCAGCAGTTCCTCGTCCGTGCACCGGGGCAGGTGGCCGACCTGGACGGCATCCGCGACATCGTGCTCGACCGCCGCGATGGCGTGCCGATCCGCGTGCGCGATGTGGCGCAGGTGGGCGAGGGCCCGGAACTGCGCACCGGCGCGGCCACGATGGACGGGCGCGAAGTCGTGCTGGGCACCACCTTCATGCTGATCGGCGCCAACAGCCGCGAGGTCGCGCAGGCAACCGCGGCCCGCCTGGCCGACGCGAACCGCAGCCTGCCCGCCGGCGTGCGCGCGGTGCCGGTGTACGACCGCACCTCGCTGGTCGACCGCACCATCCGCACCGTGGCGAAGAACCTGGTGGAAGGCGCGTTGCTGGTCGTCGCGGTGCTGTTCCTGTTGCTGGGCAACGTGCGCGCCGCGCTCATCACCGCGGCGGTGATCCCGCTGGCGATGCTGTTCACGCTGACCGGCATGGTCCGTGGCGGCGTGTCCGGCAACCTGATGAGCCTGGGTGCGCTGGACTTCGGCCTGATCGTCGACGGCGCGGTGATCATCATCGAGAACTGCCTGCGCCGCTTTGGCGAATTGCAGCATGCCCTGGGACGCACGCTGACCGAAGAGGAACGCCTGGATGCCACCGCATCCGCGACGGCCGAGGTCATCCGGCCCAGCCTGTTCGGCCTGGGCATCATCACCGCGGTCTACCTGCCGATCTTCGCGCTCACCGGCGTGGAGGGAAAGATGTTCCACCCGATGGCGATCACGGTGGTGCTGGCGCTGACCGGCGCGATGGTGCTGTCGTTGACCTTCGTGCCCGCCGCCATCGCGCTGTTCCTGCGCGGCAAGGTGCAGGAGAAGGACACGCGCCTGATGCAGTGGGCACGTCGCGCCTATGCGCCGGCGCTCGCGTGGGCCCTGCGTCGCCGGGTGCCGGTGGTCGCCGGCGCGCTGGCGACGGTGGTGCTGTGCGGCGTGCTGGCCACGCGGCTGGGGTCGGAGTTCGTGCCCAGCCTGGACGAGGGCGACATCGCGATGCATGCCATGCGCATTCCGGGCACCAGCCTGGACCAGGCCGTGCACATGCAGTCCACGCTGGAGGCGCGGATCAAGCAGTTCCCCGAAGTGCAGCGCGTGTTCGGCAAGCTGGGCACCGCCGAGGTGGCGACGGACCCGATGCCGCCGTCGGTCGCCGATACGTTCATCATGCTCAAGCCGCGCGACCAGTGGCCCGATCCGCGCAAGACGAAGGCGGCGCTGGTGGCCGAGATCGAGACCGCGGTAAAGCAGATCCCCGGCAACAACTACGAGTTCACCCAGCCGATCCAGATGCGCATGAACGAGTTGATCTCTGGCGTGCGCGCGGACGTCGCCATCAAGGTCTACGGCGACGACCTCGACACACTGGTGAAGCTCGGTGAACAGGTGGAAGCCGTGGCGAAGGCGGTGGACGGTGCGGCCGACGTGCGCCTGGAACAGGCCACGGGGCTGCCGCTGCTGACCATCACGCCGGACCGGCAGGCGCTGATCCGATACGGACTGAACCCGGGCGATGTGCAGCACACCGTCGCTACCGCTGTCGGCGGCGAGGTCGCCGGCCAGTTGTTCGAGGGCGATCGCCGCTTCGACATCGTCGTGCGTTTGCCGGAAGCGCTGCGCCAGGATCCTGCGGCGCTGCACGACCTGCCCATTCCGCTGGGTGGCGACGGCAACCTGGACGAATCCACGCGCACGCCGGGCTGGGATTCCGGCGCGCCCGGTACCGTGCCGCTGCGCGAGGTCGCCACGATCGCGACGACGCTCGGCCCCAACCAGGTGAACCGCGAGAACGGCAAGCGCCGCGTCGTGGTCACGGCCAATGTGCGCGGCCGTGACCTGGGTGGCTTCGTGAGCGAGCTGCGGCAGAAGATCGATGCGGAGGTCGAGGTGCCCGCCGGCTACTGGGTGGACTATGGCGGTACGTTCGAGCAGTTGATCTCCGCCGGCCAGCGCCTGGGCGTGGTGGTGCCGGTCACGCTGGTGCTGATCTTCGCACTGCTGTTCTGGGCGTTCGGTTCGGCGAAGGACGCGGCCATCGTGTTCACCGGCGTGCCCTTGGCGCTGACCGGCGGCGTGGTGGCGTTGGCGCTGCGCGGCATCCCGCTGTCGATCTCGGCCGGCGTGGGATTCATCGCATTGTCGGGCGTGGCCGTACTCAACGGCCTGGTGATGATCGCCTTCATCCGCAAGCTGCGCGAGCAGGGCGGAAACCTCGACACGGCCGTGGTCGACGGCGCGCTGGGGCGGTTGCGTCCGGTGCTGATGACGGCGCTGGTCGCGTCGCTGGGCTTCCTGCCGATGGCGCTCAACGTGGGCGCCGGTTCCGAGGTGCAGCGCCCGCTGGCCACGGTGGTGATCGGCGGCATCGTGTCGTCGACGCTGCTGACAATGCTGGTGCTGCCGGTGCTGTACCGCTGGTGGCATCGCCGCGACGACGCACGCGGATGACGGATGGCTAGAACAGGTCGTCCGCGATGACGTAATTGTCGCGGCCGGCCGACTTGGCGCGGTAAAGCGCGGCGTCCGCGCGCGAGAACCAGTCGTGCCACGTCTTTTCCTGATCGCGCAGCAGCGCCGCGCCCAGCGAGATCGTGATCCGCCCGCCCGGTCCGCGCAGGCCACCACGTACGGCCTTGCGCAGGCGTTCGGTGGCGGCTTCGAGGTCGGCACTGGAGTCGACTTCCAGCAGGACGACGAATTCCTCGCCGCCGAACCGGAACACCTGATCGTTGCGCCGCATCTCGAAGCGCAGGATCGATGCCAGGTCCGCGATGGCGGCGTCGCCGGCGGCGTGGCCGTAGAGGTCGTTGACTTCCTTGAACCTGTCCAGGTCGAGCACCACCAGGCCGAATCCGCGCGCGGTGCGCTGGAAGGCGTCGACGGCCTCGGCCAGCACGCGTTCCATGGTGCGCCGGTTCGGCAGTCCGGTCAGTGCATCGAGCGCCGCCAGCCGCTCCAGACGCGCGCGGTCGTCCTGCGTCCTCGAGGCGAAGATATGCGAGAAGCCGGTGACGAGCAGGGCGCTGATCAATACCGACGCGGCGTGGATGCCGTCATGGAAGAAACCGGGTATCGCCTGCATGCCCGCGATCAGCGCGAGATTGCAGGCGACCGCCAACCACCGGTGCGCGATGAAGAAGTTCGTCAGCAGCACCAGATAGGTCCAGCTGAGCGCAGTGTGTCCGCTCAGCACGCAGGCGGCGAAGGTGGCGAGGGAGTTGAGCACGGCCAGCACGCTGCCCGCGCGTCGGCTGTCGCCGGTACGCCAAGCATAGACCACCGGCACGCACACCACGGCGACGATGCCCATGTCGAGCCATGCCATGAGCCGGTGCCCGGTGGACCAGCGATAGACGCCGAACAGCGCGATGGTCACCGCCGTGATGGAGCCCAGCAGGACGATGATGTCCAGGCGGAAATCGCGGCGTTTCGGCTTCATCTCGAGGGCGGGATGCGGGCGGTGGAGGTCGTTGGGTTCGTCGCTCAAGGGAACGGGATCAGGCGGCTGCGCCACCCCGGCGCCCGCGCAGTGTAGGCGTTGGCCGGAAGGCGGGAGTGATGACGGTCACGCTTGCCGGAGGCGCGTCCTCGCGCGGTCCCCGCCACATCTCACGTAATGCCGGCGGCCTCATTGAGGATTCAGGCCGTCGCGCCAAGACTCTCGCCACCGCAACGAAGGAGGCTCCGACATGAAGACATTGAAGACCGCTGTGATGGTGGCGTCGCTGGGGTTCGCCATGGCCTCCGCCATGCCTGCGCACGCGCAGACCGTGGGCTACAACATCCGCACCGGCGATGTCTGGGTCGACACGCGCCTGGGCGAGATCAACGATTACGGCCGGCGCTACCGCGATCCGTTCGTGTCGGAGATGACCGGCTACTACGGTGCGCCGCGCTCGCTGGTGCTCGAGCTGCTCGATCGCCGCGGTTGGGCCCCGGGCGACGTGTACTTCGCCTGCTCCATCGCACGCGCGCTGGGCATCCCGTGCCTGGACGTGGTGCAGCGCTACGACCGTAATCCCGGCATCGGTTGGGGCAACCTCGCCAAGCAGATGGGCATCAAGCCCGGCTCGCGCGAGTTCCATGCGTTGAAGAACGGCGCGGTCGGCACCTACGACCGCTGGGGCTATCCGATCCGCGTCGACCAGCGCGTCAGCGTGGACTGGTCCAAGCATGGTCCCGGCCATGGCAAGGGCGGCAACAGCGGCAAGGCGCAGTCCGGTCAAGCCAAGCAGGACCACGCGGGCCACGGGCAGGGCAATAGCGGCAAAGGGCCAGGCAACAGCAGCAAGGGCAACAGCGGCAAAGGCAACGGGAAGGGCAACGGACGCGACTGAGTCCACGCCCGCCGCCGCATGATCGAACGGCCTCCGGAAGGAGGCCGTTTCCGTTTCCGGTGACGGCGTGGAGGCGCGATGCATGGCCACGCCCGCGATCAGCGCCACCGGCGCATCAGACCGATCCCGATCGCGAGGTTGAGCGCCATGCCCGTCGCGAGCAACGCGAGTGCCTGGCTTGCGCCCAGCGATGGCAGCCCGTGCAGGGCAAGACTCCACGGCAAGGCCAGCACGATTGCGAACACGGCTGCGAGAGGATCCGGTGCCAGGCCATAAAGGCTCTTCTGGCTGACGACGATCAGCCCGAGCGCACCCAGGCAACACAGGATGTAGAGGACCAGCAACGCGAGCAACGCTGTGCGCATGGGAATGCCCTGCCAGGGACGCCGAGCCTTCACCTTCAACGACGGACGAACCGGTCGGTGTCGGCCAGTACCCGGCCAGAAACGGGGATGGGGCGTGAGTGCGGCGTGAACGCGTTTCGAAACGCGGTATCGCATAGTCGGCGCCACGACATCCGCCCGCCTTGCAGCGGGCGCGGGCCACAGGGGGCCCGGCTCCGCCCGACGCCGATCGCATCGCATCGTTGGAAGAAGGAGGCCCATCATGCCGCTTCCCAGAAAGGACCGCCTCTCGCTCGCCATCGTGGGGTGGCTGGGGTTGACCGCCTTGGCGACGCCTTCCATGGCATGGGGCGCATGCAACACCCTTGCGCCGACGACGGGACAACGCGTCGTCTGCGATACGTCCGCGCCGAATCCCGCCACCACGGGCGTGGTCGCTGCGCCCGACAGCCGCGATGTGGGCGTGACCTTGCTTCCAGGGGCCGTGCTCGCGCCTGCCAGTGGACCCGGCGTGCGGATCCGCGACGCGAGTCGGGTCGACAACCAGGGCACGATCGAGCTCACGGCGGGCAATACGCTTGATGCGGTGTTCGCGCAAGGCAGCGACAATGTCGTGACGAACAGCGGCCGCATCGTGACCGCGGGCAGTACCTCCGACGGCCTCCAGACCAACGGCAGCCGCAACCTGCTGTCGAACACCGCGGCCGGCACCATCACCACCACCGGGGCGAATGCCAACGGCCTGCTGTCGCTGGGCGGCAGTGCGAACACGCTGGAGAACGCCGGCACCATCACCGCCAGCGGCACCGGCGCCAACGCGATCCTCGTCAATGGCGGCGCCGACAACGTCGTCGTCAATCGCGGCACCCTGACCGCGCTCGGCGGTGCAGGGCACGGCATCAGCATCCTCGATACCGCGGCACGCGTGACCAACGAAGCGTCGGGACGCATCAGCAGCCAGTCCGGTCGCGGCATCGTCCTGGCCGCCGGCGGCACGGTGGTGAACGACGGCAGCATCGAGGCATTGGCGGGCGTGGGCGTCGTCTTCGCCGGCGCCGCGAACGGCACGCTGGTCAACCGCGGCACGATCCGCGGAACCGTGGCCGGCGTGGAGTTCGGCGCGGGCGCCGACCGGCTGGAAATGCGGGGCGGTGCGATCTCCGGCGGCGTCAGCCAGGGCGAGGGCAATGACGTCTTCGTGATGGAGGCGGGGACGTTGCAACAGGTCGATCAGGGCGGCGGCAGCGACGTGTTCGACATGCGCGGTGGCACGGTCACCGGCACGGTGCAGCAGGGCGGGGGCATCGACGACTTCGTCATGAGCGGCGGGCAGATCGGCGCGCTGCTGCAGGGCGATGCCCTGGATACCTTCAGGATGACCGGTGGGCACATCGTCGGCGCGTTCGAGGATGGCGACCGCGCGGTGATGACGGGCGGGCGCATCGGCCGCGTCAACATGAAGCTGGACGACAACGTGTTCGAGATGTCGGGCGGCACCATCGACGGCAATCTGGTGACCGGCTTCGGCAACGACACCATCGTGCTCAGCGACGGGTACATCGGCGGCAACATCAGCGTCAGCGGTGGCAACGACAGCGTGACGGTCCGGGGCGGCGTCGTGCGTGGGGAAGTCCGCGTCAGCACCGGCGAAGACCGTTTCGTGTGGGACGGCGGCGGGATCATCTACGGGTCCGTCGATCTGGGCGAAGGCAACGACACCGCCGTGCTCCGCAATCTGGGGAATGCGCACCTCGGTGCGATGCCGTCGCTCTCGGGCGGTGCCGGTGTCGATGCGCTCCAGCTCGACAACGTCACGACGGCCGGGGTGGCCCGTTACCAGGGATGGGAAACCATCGCCGCGCGCAACGACAGCCAGCTGATCTTCGATGGCGATCTGGTCGTGGGCGATGCCGGCAGCGGGACCGGGATCCTGGAGGTTGATGCGAGCAGTACGTTGTTCGCGGGCGGCGGAACGCACGCGTCGCTGCGCGCGTTCGGTGCCGGGCAGCTGGCGACCCTGGTGAATGCGGGGCGCATCGACCTGACCAACGGGGCGTCCGGTGCGAGCGACCTTCACCATCGTGGGCCACTACATCGGCCAGAACGCCGCGGTCTTCCTGCAGACGGTGCTGGGCGACGACAGCTCCGCGTCCGATCGCTTGATCCTGTCCGGCGGAACGGCGAGCGGCACGACCGGGTTGGAGGTCGTCAACCTGGGCGGGCAGGGTGGCGCGACGGTGCTGGACGGCATCCTGGTCGTGCAGGCGCTCAACGGTGCGAGTTCGACCGACACCGCCTTCGCGTTGTTCAGTCCGGTGGCCGCGGGCGCGTTCGAGTACTTCCTGTTCAAGGGCGGTATTTCCGACGGCACCTCGGAAAATTGGTACCTGCGTTCGACGCTGGTCGCCTCCACCGATACGCCGCCGCCGGTCATCGCGCCGGGGCCCGATCCCACCCAGCCGGACACCGACGGCCCCGCACCTCCTGCGCCGCCCCCCATCGTGCCGCCACCGCCGCCGCTGCCGCCGGCGCCCCCTCCGCCGCCCGAAGGCGTGGACGAGCCGAATCCGGAACAACCGCCGCCCGCACCGCCGGCACCGCCACCGGAACCGCCGGACGTCGCGCCGCCCACACCACCGCCGCCGATTCCGCACGTGCCGGAGGATCCGCCCTCGATCCCCGTGCCGTCACAGCCGGACGCACCGACGCCGCCCGCACCGCCACGCCCAAATCCCGAAGCGATGCCGGCGACGGGCGCCGTGATCCCGCTCTATCGCGTCGAGACTCCCACCTACGCCGTCGTGCCACCGGTGGTGCACCAGCTCGCCCTGGCGTCGCTGGGCACGTTCCACGAACGACTCGGTGGCCAGGCGACGATGCGCAACGACGGTGCCGTGAGTGCGGCCTGGGGCCGGGTGATCGGACAGGATGTGGAGCAGACCTGGTCGGGCAGCGTCGACCCCACGTTCGACGGCACGCTGTGGGGCGTGCAGGCGGGCGTGGACCTGCATGCGCGAGAGACCGATGGCGGCGGTCGCGAGCATGTCGGTGTGTTCGTCGGCCGCGTGCGTGCGGACGGGTACGTGCGCGGGTTCGCACTGGGCTGGCAACACCTGGATACGGGCACCGTGGAACTGGACGATACCCACCTCGGCCTGAGCTGGACGCGGGTAGGGCCCTCGGGCGGTTACGTCGATGCCGTGCTGATGGCGAGCCGCTACGACGGTGAAGCCTCGTCGGT
Organism: Pseudoxanthomonas sp. CF385; assembly: GCF_900104255.1. Taxonomy (NCBI): domain Bacteria; kingdom Pseudomonadati; phylum Pseudomonadota; class Gammaproteobacteria; order Lysobacterales; family Lysobacteraceae; genus Pseudoxanthomonas; species Pseudoxanthomonas sp. CF385. The sequence goes on along the minus strand of NZ_FNKZ01000003.1, from coordinate 164,573 downwards.
GCGCGGCGTGGGCATCGATCTGGAAGGCGACGGACTGACCGCTTCGATCGAGGCGGGCTTGCCGATCCGCTGGCGTCCGGAGTCACGCTGGACGCTGGAGCCGCAGTGGCAGGTGATCTGGCACCGGGCCTCGTTCGACGACCAGGACGATGCGTTCGCGCGCGTGTCGATCAGCACCGATGCCGCGCTCAGCAGTCGCATCGGGCTCCGCTTCGCGGGCGACTTCGGACAGCGCCACCCTTGGCAGCCCTATCTGAAGCTCAACCTGTGGCATGGCTTCGGTGGTGACGACCGGGTGCGCCTGGATGCGGACGAGATCGCCACCGCGCAGCGTTACAGCGCGCTCGAACTGGGCGGCGGCCTGGCGGCGCAACTGGGTCGCCACGTCAGCCTGTACTTCACGCTCGACCATACGCGCGATGTCGGCAACACCGCGGGCACCAAGCGGGCGTGGGAAGGCAGCCTGGGGCTGCGCGCGGAATGGTGAAGCGCGGACGGCGTCAGGCCGTCAGCGCTTCCAGCGTCTTGAATACCTGCGGCACGGCCATCGCCGGCGTGCCGCCGTTGACCGACACGGCACGCAGGCCGTGCTGGTAGCTCTGCCAGATCATGTCGTCGGCATGCTGGATGTCCACGCCACGGAATTCGCCGGCGGCCATGCCGCGGCTGAGTTCGTTGCGCACGGGTTCGCGCATGCGCCGCAGCGCGGCGTTCATTTCGCCTTCGACCGTCGGTGACCACCGCGCGGACACGCTCCACAATGCGGGGAAGGCGATGAAGTTCGCGGCATCCTCGCGCGCCATCCAGAAATAGAAATCCAGGATGCGCTGCGCATGCGTCGACCCTTGCGGGCGTTCCACCATCGGTGCCCGCCGCGCGGTGTAGTCGCGGATCAGCAGGGTGGCGATGATGTCGGCCTTCGTTTCGAAGTGCAGGATCACGCCGCGCGCACTCAGCCCGGTTTCCTCGCCCAAATCCATCAGCGTGGTCTGGTCGAACCCCTTGGTGAAGAACAGGCGGCGAGCAGCGGCCAGCACGGCTTCCCGCGTCTCCTGACTGGTGCGTCGCTTGTGGGTAGGGTTGGAACTCACAGGCTTCCTCCGGTTTTGCGTGGGAAGGCGTTCCGCCACCGGCATGGGCAAGAGCCCATTCCGTTCGCTGGCGTATGTTGCCCCTCCCTCGTTCTCATTCTGCCCGGATTCATGCATTTATTGGAACAGGTTGCGCACATCGGCCGTGAAATGCGCACGCGCATGCCGCGAATCGGGCACCCGGACACGTTTTCACAAAGTAACGAGAATTTCGCTAGACGCTGATTTGCCGCGCTGCATCAAAAGACAGGTCGAAGACGCGTTGCACGGGCGGTCCCAACTCGCCGGCCAGCAGGGCCAGCAGGAACAGGCCCAGCAGCAGGGCCGTGGGCAGGCCGAGCTGGATCGGATTGAGCGCCGGCGCTGCGCGGCCGAGCACGCCGAACGCCAGGTTCACCGCCAGCATCGCCACCATCACCGGCAGGGCGAGCCCCACGGCCGCGCGCAGGATGTGGGTGAACAGCATCGGCGCGACTTCCAGCATCTGCTGCACGTCCGGCAGCGCGCTGCCGATGGGCAGCGAACGGTAGCTGTCGACCAGCAGCGACACCATCGCCAGATGGCCGTTGAGGGTGAAGAAGATCAGGCCGAAGGCCAGATAGAACCACTGGCCGACCACGCCGGAGTTCACCCCGCGCAGCGGATCGGACATCTGCGCGAACGCCAGGCCGGTGCCCTGCGAGATCAGTTCGCCGGCAAGCGCACCGGCCTCGAAGGCCAGCCGCAGCATGAAGCCCATGCTCGCGCCGACGGCGAGTTCGCGGGCGACGTTGAGGACGGTGGAGGCGTCGAAGGCGATGCGGTCCGGCGTGCCGGGCAGCAGCGGCGCGAGCGCCATCGCCAGCGCACCGGCGATGATCACGCGCACCCGCACCGAGATCGCGCGCGTGCCGATCAGCGGCGCCGCCATCAGCAACGCGCCGGTGCGCAGCATCGTCCAGAGGATGGCGTTGATCATGCCGAAGGCCTGCTGGCCGTCGATCACCATCTGGGTGGCGGCATCCATCGCGTCGCGACCGTCGTCAGCCGATCAGGTGCGGCAGGCGTTGGAACAGGGCCGTGGTGTATTCCACCAGCACGCCGAGCAGGTAGCTGCCCGTGGCGAACAGCGCCGCCGTCAGCGCGATGGCCTTGGCGACGAAGGCGATGGTCGGTTCGTTGAGCTGGGTGGCCGCCTGGATCACGCCGACGACCACGCCGACCACCAGCACGACCAGCAACAACGGTCCGCCGACCCAGAGCGCGACCTCGAGGCCGCCGCGCAGTTCGGTGAGGGCAAGTTCGGGACTCATGCCGGTCTCCTCAGACGCCGTTGAAGCTGGCGGCGAGCGAACCGACGATCAGCACCCACCCGTCCACCAGCACGAACAGCAGGATCTTGAACGGGGCGGACACCAGCATCGGCGAGAGCATCATCATGCCCATCGACATCAGCACGCTGGCGACGACCAGGTCGATGATCACGAAGGGGATGAAGATCAGGAAGCCGATCTCGAACGCGGTCTTCAGTTCGCTGGTGATGAACGAGGCGACGACGATCGGGAAGGGTACGTCCGCCGGGCTGGCGTAGGCGCCATGGCCGGCCAGACCGGCGAAGGTCATCAGGTCGGTCTCGCGCACCTGCGCCAGCATGAAGTCGCGCAGCGGGCCGGTGGTCAGCGTCCACGCCGAGGAGAAATCGATCTGGCCGTTGAGATAGGGCGCCATGCCCTGGGCCCAGGCCTTTTCGCCCACCGGCATCATCACCAGCATCGTCAGGAACAACGCCAAACCCACCAGCACCTGGTTGGACGGCGTCTGCCCCGTGCCCAACGCCTGCCGCAGCAGGCCGAGCACGATGATGATGCGGGTGAACGCGGTCATCGCCAGCAGCGCGGACGGGATCAGCGTGATCGCCGTCATCAGCAGCAGCGTCTGCAGCGGCAGGCTGACGGTGTTGTCGCCGACCTGGCCGACGTCGACCTTCGGCAGCGCGGGCAGGGTGGGTGCCGTCGGTGCAGCCGGCGTGGCGGGTGCTGCGGCAGGCGCGGGCGGGGTCGTGGCGGGTGCGGCCTGGGCCAGCGCCAGCACGGGCGCGCACAGCCACAGCAGGCAGATCAGGGAAAGGACGAAACGGCGCATCTCAGGTCTCTTTACGCAGGCGCTTGGCCAGCAGCTCGGCGAAGTTGGGCATCGTCGGCGCGGGTGCGACGACCAGCGGTTCGGGCAGGGTGTGCAGGGCGGTGATGCCGCCGGCGCTGACGCCGATCAGCAGTTGTTCCTTGCCCACCTCGATCACCAGCACGCGTTCCTTCGCACCGACCGACAGCATCGACACGACGCGAAGCTGCTCGCTCGGGCGGATGCCCATGCCGACGCCCGGCAGTCGCTTGAGCAACCAGGCCATGCCGAGGATCAACCCCAGCACCAGGATCAGGCCGACGAGCGCGCCGCCGATGCCGGGCGTGGAGGGCGCGTGCTGGCCGATCTTCTGCGCGGGCGCCGCGGCGGCGGCGAGGAGGGCGAAGGCGTGCATCGTCGGGCTCAGCGCAGGCGGCGGATGCGTTCGCTGGGGCTGACCACGTCGGTCAGGCGTACGCCGAAGCGGTCGTTCACGACGACGACCTCGCCATGCGCGATCAGCGTGCCGTTGACGAACACGTCCAGCGGTTCGCCTGCGCCGCGCTCCAGTTCCACCACCGAGCCCTGGTTGAGCTGCAGCAGGTTGCGGATCGGCATGCGGGTGCGGCCGACTTCCAGCGACAGGGTCACCGGCACGTCGAGGATGACGTCCAGGCTCATGTCGGCTTCGACGTGGGTCTCGGCCGATGCGTCGTCGAGCGTCGCGAGGTCTTCGTTCTCGGGGATCATGGTGTGGCGTCCTGGAAGGCAAACGGGGTGAGGGCCTGGCGCGTGGCCTGCGGGGCCTTGCCGCTGCCGGGCGGGTGCTTGGCGACGATCTTCACGGCGTTCTGGCCGTTGGAAATACCGAATTCGCCGGTGAACACCGGCACCTGCTCGACGCAGACCGGCACGGAACGGGGCAGCTCGATCGGCAGGATGTCGCCGACCTTAAGCTGGGTGAGCTGGCGCAGGTTGATGCGCTTCTCGGCCAGCACGCTGGAGAGGGTGACTTCGGCCTGGCGCAGCTGCTGCTGCAGCGTTTCCCGGAAGCTGTCGTCGTCGTGCACGCGGTCGGACTGGATGCCGGCATCGAGCAGCTCGCGGATCGGCTCCAGCATCGAGTACGGCAGGGTGACGTGCAGGTCCCCGCCACCGCCGTCCAGTTCGACGTGGAAGCGGCTCACGACCACGTATTCGCGTGGGCTGACGATGTTGGCGAAGTGCGGATTCACTTCGCTGGTGATGTACTCGAAGTCCACCGGCATCACCGGCGCCCAGGCGTCGATCAGGTCGGTGAAGGTCTGTTTGAGCAGCAACTGGATCACCCGCATCTCGGTCTGGGTGAACTCGCGGCCCTCGATCTTCGCCGGATAGCGGCCGTCGCCACCGAAGAAGTTGTCCACCATGGTGAACACCAGCTTCGGTTCGAACACGATCAGGCCGACGCCGCGCAGCGGCTTGAACTTGATCAGGTTGAGGTTGGTCGGCACGTACAGCGAATGCAGGTAGTCGCCGAACTTGATCGTCTCGATGCCGCGCACCGACAGTTCCGCCGAACGGCGTAGCAGGTTGAACAGGCCGATCCGCCACGTGCGCACGAAGCGCTCGTTGATCATCTCCAGCGTCGGCAGCCGGCCGCGCACGATGCGGTCCTGGCTGGCGAAATCGTAGGTGCGCGCGACCGTCGGGTCGTGCGGCGGCTCCTCGGTCTCGATCGCACCGGAGTCGACGCCGTTGAGCAGGGCGTCGATCTCGTCTTGCGACAGCAGGTCACTGGTCATGGCGGCGGGTTCCGGTCACTGCATCACGAAGCTGGTGAACAACAGCGATTCGGCGGAGGGCTTGCCGGTCTCGGCGACCAGCAGGGCCTTCACCTCGCCGAGGGCGGCGTTCTGCAGGCGTTCCTTGCCTTCGCGCGACATCAGGCCGGCGGCGTCCTGCTGGGCGAACAGCATCAGCAGGCGCGCGCGGATGGCGGGGGCGTGCAGTTCGATGGCCTTCAGCGACTCGGGGTCGCGCGTCATCAGCTGCACTTCGACCTGCAGGTAGCGGGCACCGCCGGTCTCGCCGACGAGGTTCACGACGAACGGCGGCTCCAGCGCGAAGTACTGCGCGGGCGCGGGCACAGTGCCCGGGCTGGCGGCTTTCGGGCCTTCGGGCTTCTCTTCCTTCGCACCGTGGCTCGTGAAATACCAGGCGCCGCCGCCGGCGGCAGCGGCCGCGATGACCGCGACCAGGCCGATGGTCAGCAGGGACTTGCCGCCCTTCGGCTTCTCAGCCTTGTCGGACTTGGATTTGCTGGCGTTCTTGTCGGCGGCTGCCACGGCGGTGGATCTCCTGAGGGGTCTCCCCAGGGAATGCAAGCGGTGTGCCGCGCCGGGAGGAAGGGCCCGACGGAGTTTTGACGGCGCTTCAGCCGGCAGGATGTCCGGTGTGGGAGCGACGTAAGTCGCGAATGCCAACTGCGAACGTCCTGGCCCCACCGGGACCCAGGCTATCGGTCACACCATCGCGACTTACGTCGCTCCCACACCTGCCGTTACGAACCATCACGCGTACGCGTCCACCAAGCCGCGAGCGGTCATGCGGACCGTGCGCGGCGCTTCGGGGGCAGGTTCTCCGGTATCGCCGGTGCCTTCGCCCGCGTGAGCGCCGGGACCCTGCGACGGCGGGGCATGCTGGTGGCCCACGTCGGCGTGCGCCAGCTGGAAGCCGTGCTGGCCCAGCATTTCGCGCAGGCGCGGCAGGCTGCTCTCGAGCGCCTGGCGGACGTCGGCCTGGGTGCTGGCGAAGTCGGCGTGGACGCGGTCGCCGTCCAGCCGCAGGCGGATCTCCACCGTGCCCAGTTCGTTCGGGGTGACCTTGATGTGGGCGTGGCCGATCTTCTGGTCGGCCATCCAGCGCACGGCGTCGCCGATGTCCTCGTCGAAGTGGCCACCGTGCAGGTCGGCGGTCGGTGCCGCCATCGCGTTCACCGTTTCCGTGCGGGACAGGCCAAGCGATGCGTTCGACGCTCCAACGCCGGCCAACACGTTGCCGGTCGGCGCGGTGCTGTCGCCGTCCTCGCTGCGGAAGACCTCGACGATGTCGCGACCCAGCGTGACCACCTCCGGCAGCGCGGCCGCGACTTGGCCGGTCGCCAGGTGGGTGGCGAAGGAGAGCAGGTTCTGCAGCGGCGCCTTGGCCGGCGTGTCGGCGGCGGCTGCGGCCGGCGGGGCCGCCGCGGTCGCGGTGTCGGGTGCCGCCGCGGTCTCGGCGACGGCGGCGGCCGGCAACGCTTCGACGGGCAGCGCGGCGCGCGCGGTGCCCTGTCCCAGCACCGCATCGGTTACCGGGGTGAAAGTCGGGGGCGAGGAACCGGGCGAAGGTGTGGCGGCCGCGTCCACCAGGACCGCGGTGCCTGCGGCCGGCGCGGGCGCTGCCGGTGCCACGGGTGCTGCGTCGAGCAGGGCGAGCAGTGCCAGGGGCGCGGTGTCGTCCTGCTTGATCTCGTCATCCGACATGGCGGTATCGGACGTGTCGTCCTGGCGACAGAGCGTGGGTGTTTCGCCGCGGGCGACCTCGCGCGGTTCGCCATCGCGTGCCGCGGGCTTGCGCACGGGCGCGTCGTCGCGTGGCGCCGGACGGCGGACCATGTCGTCGAACGCGGGCTTGGCGTTGTCCTTCGCGCCTTCCTGCGTGGCGGGTTTTGTGGCGCCCGATGCCGCGGACGCGCCACCGGCGGCGGGGGCGAACGTGGCCATCGGCGAGGGCATCAGGCGTCGCCCTCCTGGATCGCGGTCGCGGCCAGGCGCGCGCGGCGCGCGCCGAGGTCATCCATCTCGCGCTGGTCGCGGCGGTCGACGATCTGCTTTTCCTGCACGCGGTAGCTGGCGGCCAACTGTTCCAGTACCTGTTTGTCGCGGCTGGCCAGCAGCAGGCGGTCGCGCTCGATGTCCACGTTGGCGCGGCTGCGGTCCACGGTCTGCAGTTGCTGCTTCAGTGCCTGGTCGATGCGATCCAGGAACGCGCGCCGGTTGGCGAGCTGCGCCGGGCTGGTCGCGGCCATCTGGCTGTTGGCGTAGTCCTCGGCGTACTGCCGCAATTCCTCCAGCCGCGATTCCTGCAGCGCAAGCGCGCGTTGGCGGTCGGCCAGTTCGCGGGCGACGGAATCCTCGTGCTCCTGGGCGCGGCGCAGCAGGGGATCGATTCGGCGGGACTGCATCATGACGGGGGGTCCTTGGCGTTACTGCAGACCGTCGGGCATCGGGATGCCGACGGGGGCGTTGCGTTGGATCAGGGTTTCCAGGGCGGCACGGCTGCTCGGCAGGTCGGCGGCGCGCGCCACGTCCTGGCCGAGGAACTCCACGATTTCCGGCCAGCGTTCCAGCGCCTCGTCCACGGTCGGGTCGTTGCCGCGCTGGTAGGCGCCGATGGCGATCAGGTCGCGGTTGCTGTTGTAGGCCGAGAGCAGCCGCTTGAGCTTGCGGATGCGGTCGCGCCAGGTTTCGTCGGCGATCTCGGTGACCACGCGGCTGACCGACGATTCCACGTCGATGGCCGGATACAGGCCGCTGTCGGCCACGCGGCGCGAGAGCAGGATGTGGCCGTCGAGGATGGCGCGCGCAGCGTCGGCAATCGGGTCCTGCGGGTCGTCGCCTTCGGTCAGCACGGTGTAGAACGCGGTGATCGAGCCGCGGCCCTTGGCGCCGTTGCCGGCGCGTTCGACCAGCGCGGGCAGGCGCGCAAAGACCGACGGCGGATAGCCGCGCGTGGTCGGCGGCTCGCCGACCGACAGGCCGATCTCGCGCTGCGCCTGGGCGAAGCGGGTCAGCGAATCCATCAGCAGCAGCACGTTCAGGCCCTGGTCGCGGAACCACTCGGCGATCGCGGTGGCGCGGTAAGCGCCCTGCAGCCGCGCCAATGGCGGACGGTCGGCCGGGCTGGCGACGACCACGGCGCGCGCCAGGCCCACCGGGCCGAGCGTGCTTTCGACGAAATCGCGCACTTCGCGGCCACGTTCGCCGATCAGGCCGACGACGATCACGTCGGCGGCGGTGTACTTGGTCATCATGCCCAGCAGCGTCGACTTGCCGACGCCCGAGCCGGCGAACAGGCCCACGCGCTGGCCACGGCCGATCGGCAGCAATGCGTTGATCGCGCGCACGCCGACGTCCAGCGGCTGGGTGATCGGTTCGCGGGACAGCGGGTTGATCGCCACGCCGGCCAGGCCGACGCTGCCTTCGGCGCGGATCGGGCCGCGGCCGTCGAGCGGCACGCCGTCGCTGTCGATGACCCGACCCAGCAGGCCTTCGCCGACTTCCACACCGCCGCGGCGGCGCGAGGGCACCACGCGCGCGTTCGGCAACAGGCCATGCAATTCGGCGCTGGGCATCAGATAGGTGCGTTCGCCGGCGAAGCCGACGACTTCGGCATCCACCCAGCCGCCGTCGACGACTTCCACCTTGCAGGTGGCGCCCATCGGCGCTTCGCAGCCGATGGCTTCCAGGGTCAGGCCGACGGCCCGGCGCAGGATGCCCTCGCGGATCAGGCCGCGGCCACCGAGTTCGGGATTGATCTGCGACAGCCGCGCCGACAGGCGCAGGTCGCGCGCGGTCAGCCATTCCAGCGGCTGGGCGCTCATGCGCGCGCTCCGCGGTTGAGCACGGTTTCCAGCGCGCCGCGCAGGCGGGCCTCCAGCGTGCCGTCGATGCGGACGCTCTCGGCATGCACGCGCAGGTCGCCGCGGCTGAGCGACGTGTCTGCGGTCAGGCGGGTGTGCCCCGTCATGGTCAGCACCGGCGTCAGTGCGGCGATGTCGTCGGGATGCAGGCGCAGTTCCACTTCGCGCTGCGCACCGCCGACGGCGTCCAGCGCGCTGGTCGCCAGTTCCTGCAGCAGCACCGGATCGGTCTGGTAGGCGCGGCCGACCAGCGCGCCGGCGATGCGCACGGCGAGTTCGGACAGCGCAGCAACCACTTCGTTCTCGAGGCGGTCCAGCGGCCGGGAGAAATTGTCGAGGATGCCTTCCATCTGCGCGGCGAGCCGGCGGACGTCGGCCTGGCCGTGGGAGAAGCCCTCGGCGTGGCCTTCGGCCAGACCGCGCTCCAGGCCTTCGCGGTACGCGGCGTCCTGGATGGCCTGGATCTCCTCCAGCGTCGGCGGCACCGGCGGCGGCACGTCCTGCGCAGTGGCGGACGCCGACACGACCACGTCGAGCGGTGCGGGCATCCAGCGCATCGGCGAAGGGTTGCTCATACCATTTCCTCGGCGCCGGCCATCAGCGAGATGACGCCCTGGTCAGCCAGGCGGCGCACGATCGCGAGGATTTCCTTCTGCGCGCCTTCCACGTCGGACAGGCGGACGGGGCCGCGGGCTTCCATGTCTTCCAGCAGGATCTGCGCCGCGCGCTGGGACATGTTGCGGGTGATCTTTTCCTTCACCTTGGCGTCGGCGCCACGCAGCGCCAGGCCGAGGCGGTCGTTCGGGACTTCGCGCAGCAGCGCCTGCAGTTCGCGATCGCCCAGGTCGGCGAGGTTGTCGAACACGAACATCAGGTCCTGGATGCGCGCGCCGAGGTCGGCGTCGACCTGCGTGATGTTGCCGAGGATGGCCTGGTCCTGGCCCGAGTCCATGAAGTTGAGGATGTTCGCCGCGACCTTCACGCCACCGATGCTGGAAGCCTTGAGGTTCTGGTTGCCGGCGAACTGGCGCTCCATGATCTCGTTGAGCTCGTTCAGCGCGTTCGGCGGGATACCGTCCAGCGTGGCGATGCGCAGCAGCACGTCGGTGCGGGTGCGCTCGGGCAGCAGCTTGAGGGTGTCGGCGGCCTGGTCGCTGTCCAGGTGGGCCAGCACGATGGCGATGATCTGCGGGTGTTCATTGCGCACCAGGTCGGAGATCGCGCGCGGATCCATCCACTTCAGCGTGTCCAGGCCGGTGGTGTTGCGGCCCAGCAGGATGCGGTCGATCAGGCCGCCGGCCTTGTCGGCGCCCAGCGCCTGCACCAGCACGTTGCGCACGTAGTCGTCCGCGCCCATGCCGAGGGATGTCTGCTTGTCGAGGGCTTCGCCGAAGTTCGCCATCACCTGCATGACCTGCTCGCGGCTGACGCCGGAGATGGTGGCCATGGCGATGCCCAGCTTCTGCACTTCCTTGGCGTTCATGTGCTTGAGCACTTCGGCGGCATCCTGCTCGCCGAGCGAGAGCAGCAGCACGGCCGCGCGCTGCACGCCGCTGAGGGCGTTGTCCTGTGCGTTATTCATCGTTGGCCACCCAGTCCTTGACCACCTGCGCGACCTGCTTGGAATCGGTCTTCACCGCTTCGCGCGCCTGGCGCAGCCGGTCCTCGTAGGCATCGGAGGGCAGGGCGCGCATCGGCGGCAGTTCGTCGTGCGAGAGGGCGGCGACCGCGCGGGCGTCGGCATCGTCATCATCGATTACGGTGACATCGATGCCGTCGTCGTCGTTGCGCGAGGCCTTCTTCGCCTTCGGGTCGATGATCTGGCGCATGGCTGGGCGGAGCACGCCGAACAGCAGCAGGATCACCACCAGCGCGCCGATGCCGTAGCGGGCCACGTCGCGCAGCATCGGGTTGTGCAGCCAGGGGCTTTCCCAGAACGGGATGTCCTCGGGCTTGTCGGTTTCGCGCACGAACGGCGCGTTCATCACCGAGACCGAGTCGCCGCGCGCGGCGTCGAAGCCCACGGCTTCCTTCACCAGCGCTTCGATGCGGGTCAGGGTGGCGGCGTCCAGCGCGGTCATGACGACCTTGCCGTTCTCGCCGGTGCGCGGCACGTGGTCGACCAGCACGGCGGCGGTGACGCGGCGCACGCGACCGGCCGGCTGGCGGGTGTGCTGCAGCGTACGGTCCATTTCGAAGTTGCGGGTCGCGCTGCTCGCGGTCTCGGTCGGCGCGGCGGGGTTCGGCGCGGCCGCGGCGTTCGGGCCGGGCGGGGTGTTGCTGGTCGCGCCGGGCACGCCTTCGGGGCCGGCGGCGGCGACGGTGTTCTGGCTGACCTGTTCGCTGCGGATCTTGGCCGGGTCGTTGGCGAAGGTTTCACGGGCCTCCTCGGTGACCGAGAAGTCCATGTCCACCGCGACCTCGGCATTGATGCGGCCCGGGCCGGTCAGCGGCTCCAGCAGTTCGCGGATGCGGTCGTTGAAGGAGGTTTCCAGCTTGCGCACGCGCTCGAACTGGGCGGCGTTGAGCGCGGCCTCGCTGTTCGGATCGCTGATGGTGAGCATGCGGCCGCTCTGGTCGACCACGGTGACGCGCTCCGGCGCCAGGTCCGGGATCGAGGACGAGACCAGGTGGACGATGGCATCCACCTGGTTGCGCTCCAGCATGGCGCCGGAACGCAGGTCCAGCACGACGGACGCGCTGGCGACCTCGCGCTGGCGGGTGAAGGCGGACGGCTTGGGGATGGCCAGGTGCACGCGCGCGTCGCGCACCGGACGCAGCGTGGTGATCGTGCGGACAAGTTCGGTTTCCAGCGCGTGCTGGTAGCGCGCGTTCTCGACGAACTGGCTGACGCCGAAACCCGGGTCGCGTTCCATCATCTCGAAGCCCAGGCGGCCGCTCTCGGCCAGGCCGGCGCCGGCCAGCTTCAGGCGGGCGTCGTGCAGGTTTTCCTCCGGCACCGAGATGGCACCGGTGCCCTGGTCCAGCTGGAACGGGATCTGCGCCGCGCGCAGCATGTCGGTGGCTTCGGCGGTGGCCTTGGCGTCCAGGCCGGTGTACAGCGGGGTGTAGGCCGGCTTCTGCGACCAGAAGAACACGAACAGGCCCAGCGCGACGGCGCCGGCGATCAGCAGCAGCGTGCCCATCTGCTTGAACACGCGCGCGTCCTGGATCTTGGTCAGCGCCGCGCCTGCCTTGTCGGCGGTCAGCGATTCCTTCAGGGCTTCCTTGGACAGCGTGAGGGCCATGGCGACGGGTCGGTTGGTGGAAAGGGCGGGTCAGGAGAAGCGGCTTACAACGGCATGTTCATGACGTCCTGGTAGGCCTGCACCAGGCGGTTGCGGACTTCGACGGTGGCGCGGAAGGCGACCTGCGACTGCTGCGCCGCCACCATCACCCGGGCCAGGTCCGCGCGCGGATCGCCGAGCTCGAAGGCCTGGGCGAGCGCACCTGCGTTCTTCTGCGCGCCGTTGACGCCTTCCAGCGCGTTCTGCAGCGTCTCGCCGAAGCTCGGCGCCTTGACGCCGGGCTGTTCGAAGCCGACCCCGTTGGGCGTGAACGCGCCCGGGTTCGGCATCGGCTCCAAGGCGCGGGTGCCCAGCTGGTGCTGGTAGCTGCGAATCTGCGAGAGGATGGAGGTGACGTCGGACATGGGCGGGTGCTTCGGTCGTCGGTGTGTCTTGCCGTATCAGCTGCAAGACCTGTGCCGGAACCGGCGCCCGCCGCCAGTCAGTTTTCCGTCGCCAGGGCGTCTTCGCGCTCGACGCCGTACTTGCGCAGCTTTTCCACCAGGGTGGTGCGGCGCAGGCCCAGCAGCTGCGCGGCGTGGGCGACCACGCCACCGGCGCGGTCCAGCGCGTCGCGGATCAGGTTCAGTTCGATCTGGGCGATGTGTTCGCGCAGGTCGATGCCGGCCTCGGGCAGGCGCTCCGTGGTCGGTGTGGCGGCCACGGGGGCGGAGACGCTTTCGACCGGGGCGGCCACCGCGGCCACCGGCAGGGCGTCGAGCGCCGGCAGGTTGTCCGGCTGGTAGCGCTTGGGCAGGTCGTGCACGCGCACCAGGCCGCCCGGGTGCAGCACGGCCAGGCGCTCGACCAGGTTGGTCAGCTCGCGCACGTTGCCCGGCCAGCTGTACTGGCGCAGCGCCTGCAGGGTGTCGTGGGCGAACTGCACCTCGCCCCGGCCGGTGCGGGCCAGCTGCGCGGCGATGGTGGCGACCAGCGAGGGCAGGTCGTCGGCGCGCTCGCGCAGCGCCGGCATCTCGATCGGGAACACGTTGAGGCGGTAGAACAGGTCTTCGCGGAAGTGGCCGTCGGCGATGCGCTGTTCCAGATTGCGGTGGGTGGCCGCGATCACGCGCACGTTGCAGCGGATCGTCTGGTTGCCGCCGACGCGCTCGAAGCTGCGTTCCTGCAGCACGCGCAGCAGCTTGACCTGCATCGGCAGGCTCATGTCGCCGATCTCGTCCAGCAGCAGGGTGCCGCCCTCGGCCATCTCGAAGCGGCCCTTGCGGGCGCTCAGCGCGCCGGTGAAGGCGCCTTTCTCGTGGCCGAACAGTTCGCTTTCCAGCAGCTCGGCGGGGATCGCGCCGCAGTTGATCGCCACGAACGGCCCGTCGCGGCGCGGGGACTGGTCGTGGATGGCGCGGGCGACGACTTCCTTGCCGGTACCGGATTCGCCCAGCACCAGCACGGTGGTGTCGAACGCGGCGACCTGGTCGATCATCCGGCGCAGGCGGGTCACCGCCGGGCTGTTGCCGGTGGGGCCGCTGGTGCTGACCTGCTGGGCCTGGTGTTCGGTGTCCAGCCGCTTGAGGCTGGCGCGGCGCAGGCAGGCTTCCAGCTGCGCGTGGCGGATCGGGCTTTCCAGCGCCCAGACGCCGGCTTCGTGCAGGCCGTGGGCGGCGGCGAAGGCGGCGGTGTCGCCCTGCAGCAGCAGCACCGGCGGCGGCAGCTGGGCCTTGCCCAGCCAGCCGAAGAACGCGTCGGCGGCCTTCTGGTCTTCCAGCGAGCCGACCACGACGGCGAGCCAGTCGTGCGGGCGCTGCCGCTGCACATCCACGTCACCGGCACTGACGACCCAGCGCGGCGTGAGGTCCATGAACTCGAGCAGGCCGGCCACGCGCTCTGCGCGGGCGGCGTCGGTGTCGATGACGAGGATGCGGGATTCACTCATGGCGGCGCTCTTTGAATCGTTCGAGGATGGGCAAGACTTCCTGGATGTAGGAAAGCTTGCTGACGAAATCGTCGGCGCCGGCCCGCATGGCATGTTCGCGGTGTTCGGCGTCGTCGAAGTGGCTTGCGATCACCACGAAGGGGGGCGCGTCCTGGGTCTTGATCAGGCGCGTGGCCTGCAGGCCGCCCATCTCCGGCATGGCCAGGTCCATCAGCACCACGTCCGGACGCAGGGTCTCGGAGCGTTCGATGGCTTCCAGGCCGTTGCTGGCGCGGCCCACGACATCCAGCCACTCCACCTTGCGCAGGTGGCGCAGGGCGGCGTTGATGAAGCCTTCGTGGTCGTCCACCAGCAGTACGGTGATCTTGCTCATTGCGGTCGCGCTCCGTTATCCGGCCTTGGCCAAGACGGATACGGTAGCGCGTCGGCGTTCCCGGGCGGGAGCGATATCGAGCTGTTCCCGGTACTTCGCCACAGTTCGGCGGGCAATGTGAATGCCCTGCCGGGCCAGCAGGCCGGCGATCGCCTCGTCGGCCAGCGGCTTGCCGGCCGGCTCGGAATCGATCAGGCGGCGCACCATGGCGCGCACGGCGGGGCCGGAGACGTTCGCGCCTTCCAGTCGCACGGCGAAGAAATGCTTCAGCTCGAACGTGCCCCGCGGGGTCTGCATGTACTTGCCGGTGGTGATGCGCGAAATCGTGGATTCGTGCATGCCGATCTCGTCGGCGATCTCCTTCAGCGTCAGCGGCGCCATCGCTTCGTCGCCGTGGGCCAGGAACCCGGCCTGGCGCTCGACGATGGCACGCGCGGTGCGCAGCAGGGTGTCGTAGCGGATCGACAGGCCGCGGGTCAGCCAGCGCGCTTCCTGCAGCAGTTCGCGCAGCTTGCCGGCGCCGGGCGAGGCCTCGGCCTGCTCCAGGGCGCGCTCCTGCATCGCGTTCACGCGGATGCGCGGGGTGCTGGCCGGGTTCAGGGCCACGCGCCAGGCGCAGTCGGCGTGCCAGGCGACCACGTCCGGGATGATGTAGCCCGACGGGGCCGGGGCCAGCGACGCGCCCGGGCGGGCATCCAGCGACAGCACCAGGCGCACGCCTTCCATCACCTGGTGGGTGTCCAGGTCCAGCAGGCGGGCGAGGGCGTCGTATTCGTGGGCGGCCAGCAGGGCCAGGCCCTCGGCGATGATGCGCTGGGCGACACGGCGGGCCGGCACGCGGCCGTCCAGGCAGTCCAGCTGCACCAGCAGGCACTCGCGCACGTCGGCGGCGCACAGGCCGGGGAATTCGCCGCGCAGCAGGCGGTCGCGCAGGCCGAGCACGACCTCGGTGCGCAGGTCGAAGCGGGCCGACGCCAGCAGGGCCAGCGCGTCGGGGGCCTGTTCCAGGTAGCCGGCGTCGTTGGTGTGTTCCAGCCAGAACGCCACGACTTCCAGTGCGCGTTCGTCCAGCTCCAGGGCCAGGCGGTCGAGCACGCGGACGTGCGGGTCGGTGGATTCGCCGGCGGCCACGCGCTGCATGCGGTCGTCGTCGCCGTCCTGCCAGCCGGCGCCGGGGACGTCCCACAGGTTGGACTCGGGCAGTTCGTCGAACGCGGCGGTCTCGACCGCGGCGGTGTCCTGGGCGGGCACGTCGTCCAGTTCGCCGGCGGTGGCGGCGTCGTGGGATTCTTCGATCTCGAGCAGCGGATTGAGCTCCAGCGCGCGGCGCACTTCCATTTCCAGCTGCAAGCCGTCGAGCTGCAGCAGGCGGATGGACTGCAGCAACTGCGGCGTCAGGTGGAGCTGTTGGCCCAGCTGGGTGGAAAGACCCGTCTTCATCCCCGAAATCCCCGATTCGATGGCGTGCCAGGGTGGCGTCGCATCGTGGGGATACTTTCCGCTGCGGGTGACGGAAAAAAAATCGGGGCGTTTCTGGTCGTGATGCGGGCACGCCCGACCGGCCGTCAGGGTTTCCCCTACAGCGTCGGTTTAATGTCGAAGGTGGGCGCCCGACGGGGCGCTGCGATCACGGGATTCCGTCACGGAGGCGGCATCGCCCCCGGAGTACTGCAAGGCTCAGGCCAATTCGTGCTGGTGGCGCGCGGCCAGCAACAGCAGGTCGTTGGCGCGGCGGCAGCCGAGCGATTCCATCATGCGCGCGCGGTGCGTTTCCACGGTCTTGACGCTGATGCCGAGCTGCGCGGCGATTTCCTTGCTGCTCATGCCGCTGCCCAGCTGGCGCAGGATCTCGCGCTGGCGGGGCGACAACGCCGCAATGCCGGTCGGACGCTGCGGATTGAGCATCGGTGCCAGCATTTTCGACGACACCTGCGGGCTCAGGAACACCTGGCCGTTGGCGGCGGCGCGCAGGGCGAGCTCGAGTTCCATCGGCGCGGCTTCCTTGACGACGAAGCCTGCGCAGCCGCGATCGAGCGCGACACGCACCTGGGTGGGATCGTTGTGCATCGACATCATCACCACGCGCACCTGCGGCAGCGATTCGTGCAGCAGCGGCAGCAGGTCCAGGCCGCTGCGGTCGGGCAGCGACAGGTCGAGCAGGATGATCTCGGGACGGTGGATGGCCGCCATGTCGAGCGCCTGCTGGGCATTGCAGGCTTCGGCCACGACGTCCACGTCGGGCAATGCCTGCAGCAGCCGGCTGATGCCGGCGCGGACCAGGGTGTGGTCGTCGACGATGAGTACACGCACGGGGGGAGCCAGTCGTTGCCGCTTTGCAGGTCATGTCACGATAGCGGGCGCGTCCTGCCACGCCAATTCACAATCGCGATGGAGACGTGAAACCACGACACGGGTCACATTTGAGTGGCCATCAGGCGACTGAAGTCGTGCGGACCGCCAGCGTCGTGTGTGACGACGGCCCTCTCGCTGCGTGACGTCGAAGGCACGTGCGCGAAACGCGTTTACCTGCGGGGGGACAGGTGCGACTGCCGCGCTTCGGCGACCTGCCGGCGGTGCAGCCGGAACAGGTGACGGTCCATGGCTTCGGCCAGGCCAGCACCCAACCCTTCGAACTGCAGCCACAGGTGATGCGTGTTCAGGCCTTCGACCTGCGCAAGCACGCGCGCGGGGAGTTCGATGTGGTCGCTCAACCAGGTCGCCGGTTGCAGGGTCACCACGCCGTCGGCGCCGGTGTCGGCACCGAGCGGCGACGCGATATCCAGCCGCAGCCCGCGGTGCGACCAGCGCAGCGAGGTGACCGGCAGCATGTCGTCCTGGCGGCGCGCGAGGCGTCCGAGCAGCGACAGCACGAGGTCGAGCTTGGCTTCGATGCGTTGCTGGCTGGGGGTGGCTTCCTTGCGGTCGTCCGGGTCGTCGCCGCGCACATCCTCGGCCACGGCAAGCCCCTGCAACAGGGCTTCGGCCGGACCCTGCATCACCGGGCGCGCGCCGAGGGTGAAACGGACGGGCAGCACGACGTCGCAGGTCAGCGCACCGTCGAACAGCGCGTGTTCGGCCGGATGCTCCACCAGGACGACGGGCGCAGCCACGGCTAGCCTCCGACGACGGAAAGGTACGCGCGTGCGGCGCGGTCCGCGCGTTGCGTCGACTGCATGCGGATGCGCGCCTGCTCGCGCGCGGCCTGCATGTCCTGCTGGAGTTCGAGTTGCGCGCGCAGCAGCGTCGCCAGCGCGTCGTAGCCGGCGCTGCGGCCGCCGTCGGCGTGCAGGAACGCACGGACATCGCGGTCGTGGCGGTTGAGCAGGGCTTCCACGCCGTCCAGTTCGTCGGCATGCAGCGCGACGCGCATCGCGTCCAGCTGGCCGAACAGGTCGGCGAGGGCCGGCGTGTCGTTCATCGCGCGGCCGCCATGGCCGGCGCCTGGCGCTGTTCGGCGGGAATCGCGTTCCAGGCCGATTCGATCTCGCCCAGCAGGTCCAGGGACTCGCGCAGCGCGGAAGCGTCGTTGTGCAGGTTGGCTTCGATCAGGCGGGTCTGCACGTAGTCGTACAGCGCCGAGAGGCTGCCGGCGATCTCGCCGCCGGCTTCGTGGTCCAGCGAGCCGTTGAGGTGGCCGATGATCGCGCTGACTTCGCCGATGGCCTTGCCCTTGCGCGCCAGGTCGCCGCGCTCCACGCAGGCTTCCGCCAGGCGCAGGCGCTCGCAGGCGCCGCCCAGCAGCAATGCGACGAGGCGATGCGGGTCGGCCTCCATCACGGCGCTGCTGAGGCCGGTGTTGCGGTACTGCGCGGCATACGATTGAAGTGACATTCCATTTCTCCTGGGACCCCGGCGCCCGGCTGGAGCGCCGACGCGGGCCCGGCGGTTTATCCGGTCTGGGCGGTGAGCGAAGCGAGCTGCTGGGCGAGGGCGCTGCTGGTGGTGTTCATCTGCGAAATCATGCTGTCCAGCGCGACGAACTGCGCCTTGTAGCGGTTGCCCACGGCTTCCATGCGCGCATCCAGCGCGGTGCGCTGGGTGGCGACGTCCTTGATCTGCGCGTTGAGGCCGTTGCTGCGCAGGGTGAAGGCGCCGTCGGTGCCGACATAGCTGCCGACCGCGGTCTGCAGGCGGCCGGCGAACGCCGTGTCGCCGGTGAACGCCGCGCGGATCTTTTCCGGGTCGGCGGTCAGGGCGGCGGTGAACTTGCTGCTGTCGAAGACCAGGGTGCCGTCGGACGAGGGATAGCCCTTCGTCTGCAGGCCCAGGGTCTTCGCATCGAGGCCCTGCGCGGCCAGGTCGCCCAGCAGGTTGCCCATCAGGTTTCGCAACTGGCCCGAGGCGCTGCGCATCTGCGCGTCGCCGGTCAGGGCCGAGGGTTCGTCGTTTTCGGCGTCGTACTTGGTGGTGGCGTTGATGGCGCCGATGGCCGTGTTGTACGCCGTCACGAAGTCCTGGATCAGCTTGCTGGCGGCCGCCGTGTCGGTGGACACGGTGACCGTGCTGGTGCCCTGGGTCTTCAGGTCCAGGGTGAGGCCCGGGACCGCGTCGGTGATCTTGTTGGTGCTGGCGGTGACGGTGAGGCCGTCGATCGTCACCTCGGCATCGGCGGCCGGCACGCGCTCCTGC
Organism: Pseudoxanthomonas sp. CF385; assembly: GCF_900104255.1. Lineage (NCBI taxonomy): Bacteria > Pseudomonadati > Pseudomonadota > Gammaproteobacteria > Lysobacterales > Lysobacteraceae > Pseudoxanthomonas > Pseudoxanthomonas sp. CF385. The sequence goes on along the minus strand of NZ_FNKZ01000003.1, from coordinate 145,540 downwards.
AGGCTGGTGACCAGGTTCTGCAGGTCGCTGCCGCCGGAGGCGAAGGCGAGGGTGAGGCCGTTGGCGGCGCCGGTCTTGTCGGAAGACACCGACAGGTACTGGCCGTCGTTGGAGGTCAGCACCGCGGCCTGCACGCCCTTGTTGCGCGCGGCCGTGTTGATGGCGCTGCGCACGTCCTGCAGGGTCGCGCCTTCGGCGATGTCGATGGCGAGCGACTCGCCGCCGACCGTCAGCGTCAATTGGCCGGCGCCGAAGGTGGTGCCTGCAGCGACCGGCGTGTTGGTGATCCACTTGTTGGCGGTGGCCAGCGAGCCCACTTGCACGTTGTAGATGCCGTTGGGCGTGCCGCTGGCGACGCTGGCGCCGACCACGGTGTCCGTGCCGGACTTGACGGTACGCACGTCGAATGCGGTCGCCGACTTCAGCGCCTTGAGCGAGGTGTCCAGCGTACTGAACGCGGAACTGACGGTCCCGATCGCGGAGAGTTTGAACTTGGCCTGGGTCTCGATGCGGTTCAGGCGGTTGTCGGCCGGCTTGCGGTCGGCCGCGACCAGCTGTTCGACCATGCCGGTGATGTCCAGCCCCGAACCGATGCCGCCGTAACCGAGCGAATAATCTGCCATTGCCGTTTCTCCTGTCGCGCCCTTTCCGCAAAAGGGGTGGCCGGGCGGGCCGTCATGCGGCCCGCCCGTACAGTTCCAGTAACGGCCTGCGGGCGCCGTTCTTTAGCCCGCATTTCTCCGTCTCCCACCGCGGCCGTGGGTCCGGCCGCTGGTGAGAAATGCAGGCATGCGGGCTGATGCAGGGTTTGTGCCAGTCCGGCGGCTGCGGCGCATAAAAAAACCCCTCCGTTGCCGGAGGGGTTGGGGTACTGCCAAACGGAGGGAGACGAATCCGTCCGTGGACGACAGGGAACTAGGAGTGACTGCGGGCTTGCGGTGCCGCGCCTCAGCGCAGCAGGGACAACACGTTCTGCGGCACCTGGTTGGCCTGGGCCAGCATGGCCGTGCCGGCCTGCTGCAGGATCTGGGTGCGGGTCAGTTCGGCGGTTTCCTTGGCGAAATCCGTGTCGCGGATGCGGCTACGCGAAGCGGCCAGGTTTTCCGAGCTGGTCTGCAGGTTGCCGACCACCGAGGTGAAGCGGTTCTGGATCGCACCGAGGTCGGCCCGTGCGGAGTTTACCGCGGTCAGGGCCTTGTCGATGATGGTGACCGCGCGCGACGCGTTGAGGTATGTGGTGACGTCCAGATCGGACAGCCCCTTCACCTCGCCGGCGCCGGGCACGCCGCCGGTGACGCCGACGCCGGACGTGATGCCGGCGGCGCCGCTGGTGCCGTACACGACCGTGATGCCGGCCGCGGCGCCACTGTCGTTGAGCGCGGCGCCGACGGTGTAGTACGAACCGGTGGTGCCGGTGGACTCGGCATAGATCCCGTGCTCGCCGACCTTGGCGTTGATCGCGCCCATGATCTTGGCGGTGACCTGGGCGCCGGTGTCGCCCGTCTTCACGTCGACATCGTCGATGGCGACCGTCTTGCCGGCGGGATTGGTCACCGAAATGTTGGTGATCTTGCCATCGGCCGTGGCCGTGCCGGTCGCCACGCCCACGCCGCTGGTGGAACCGAACTGGACCTTGCCGAGCGCGGTGGACTTGGCGTCGACGGTCTTGTCGATGGCGATGGCCTGGCCGGCGTTGGCGCCGACCTGGAACAGCTGGCTGGAGAACGTGCCATCCAGCAGCTTGGTGCCGTTGAAGTCCGACTGCTTGGCCACGCGATCGATCTCGGCGGTCAGTTGCTTGACCTCGGCGTTCAGCGCGGCGCGGTCGGACGAGGAATTGGTGGCGTTGGCCGACTGTACGGCCAGTTCGCGGATGCGTTGCAGGTTGTTGCCGATCTCGGTCAGCGAACCTTCGGCGACCTGGGCCAGCGAGATGCCGTCGTTGGCGTTGCGCACGGCCACATCGAGGCCGCGTATCTGGGTGCTGAAGCGTTCGGAGATCGCCAGGCCGGCCGCATCGTCCTTCGCGCTGTTGATGCGCAGGCCGGACGAGAGCCGCTGGATGGTGGTGGCGAGCGAGGCGCCGCTGGTGCTCAGGTTGCGCTGGGCGTTCAGCGAGATCGTGTTGGTGTTGATGACCTGTGCCATGACGCCGACCTGGAGAGAGACGAGGGTAAGACGCAGAAGGAACGCCCGGCGCCCGCCACCAAAGCGGTGGAGGGCGGATGAATGGCGAGGCCATCCATCCCGGCGCCAATCGGAGGGAGACGAATCCGTCCGGGACGCCCGCGTCGGGCAACGATTCCTGTGAAGCGGTTTAGCGGAGCAGCGACAACACGTTCTGCGGCACCTGGTTGGCCTGGGCCAGCATGGCCGTACCGGCCTGCTGCAGGATCTGGGTGCGGGTCAGTTCCGCCGTTTCCTTGGCGAAGTCGGTGTCGCGGATGCGGCTGCGCGAGGCGGCCAGGTTTTCCGAGCTGGTCTGCAGGTTGGCGACCACCGAGGTGAAGCGGTTCTGCACCGCACCCAGGTCGGCGCGGGCCGAGTTGACCGAGGTCAGCGCCTTGTCGACGATTTCCAGCGCCTGCTGCGCGCCCTTGAACGTGGAGATGTCCAGGTTCGAGGCGTACTGCTTGGTCGTGGCGACGGTGCTGGCGGTGACGTCGGCCGGGGCGGTGCCGCCGGTCCAGGTGCCGGTCTCGATGGCGATGCCCTTGAACGCGCCGTTGGTGCCCACGCTGTCCTTGACCGAGGTCAGGCTGACCGCGCCGGCGGCGCCGAGTTCGGCGTACACGCCGCTCTCGCCGATCTTGGCGTTGATCGCCGTGACCAGCGCCTTGGCGGCGGCGTCGCGGGTGCCGGCGGCCGTGCCCTGCGCGGCGACATCGACGGTGTCGATGGTGACCGTGGCGCCGTCGGCGTTGGTCAGCTGCAGGCCGTCGATCTTCAGGGCGGTGACGCCGTCGGCCGGGGTGGCCGTGGTGAAGGTGGCGGTGGCGAACATCGCGCCGCCCAGCGAGCCGGCTTTCGCATCGACGACCTTGTCGATGGCGATCGCCTGACCGGCGTTGGCGCCGACCTGGAACAGCTGGCTGGTGAACGAGCCGTCGAGCAGCTTGGTGCCGTTGAAGTCGGCCTGCTTGGCGACGCGGTCGATTTCCGAGGTCAGCTGCTTGACTTCGGCGTTCAGCGCGGCGCGGTCGGACGAGGAGTTCGTCGCGTTGGCCGACTGCACCGACAGCTCACGGATGCGCTGCAGGTTGTTGCCGATCTCCGTCAGCGAACCTTCGGCGACCTGGGCCAGCGAGATGCCGTCGTTGGCGTTGCGGACGGCGACGTCGAGACCGCGGATCTGGGTGGAGAAGCGCTCGGAGATGGCCAGACCGGCGGCGTCGTCCTTGGCGCTGTTGATGCGCAGGCCCGACGACAGGCGCTGGATGGTGGTCGCCAGCGAGGCGCCGCTGGTGCTCAGATTGCGCTGGGCATTCAGCGAGATGGTGTTGGTGTTGATGACCTGTGCCATGAGTTCGACTCCTTAGGCGTTTTCTGCACGGGGGATGATGTTGTCCAACGATTCCCCGCCGTGCCGCCGGGGACGCTAGGTTCAGCCTTGCAACAAGCTCAGTACGTTCTGCGGCGCCTGGTTGGCCTGGGCCAGCATGGCCGTACCGGCCTGCTGCAGGATCTGGGTGCGGGTCAGTTCGGCGGTTTCCTTGGCGAAATCCGTGTCGCGGATGCGGCTACGCGAAGCGGCCAGGTTTTCCGAGCTGGTCTGCAGGTTGGCGACCACCGAGGTGAAGCGGTTCTGGATCGCGCCCAGGTCGGCGCGCGCGCCGTTGACCGAAGTCAGTGCCTTGTCGACCACTTCCAGGGCGCGCTGGGCGCCGGCGAAGGTGGTGATGTCCAGGCCCTGGACGAAGCTGTTCGTGGTGGCCAGGTCGCCGCCGTTGGTGCTGGTCTCGGTCAGGCCGAGGTTCGCGGCGGTGGCAACGGTGGCGCCGGTGACGGCCGGGCCGCCGAAGGCCAGGGCGAATTCCTGGCCGCCCTTGACCGAGGTCAGGTTGATGACGCCGGCCTTGACCTCGGCGTACACGCCGGTCTCGCCCAGCTTGTTGTTGATGGCGGCGGCCGCGGCCTGCGTGATCGACTGGCCGGCCTTCACGTCGAAGGCGCCGATGTTGATGGTGCTCGCGCTGCCGCCGGTCGGGGTGACCGAAACCTGCAGCTGGGAGAACGTCGTGTCGGCCGTGGCCGCGTCGGCGCCCAGCGCCGTACCGGCGTAGACGTTGGCGAAGGTCACGCCGCCCAGGGTCTGGGCGCGGGCATCGACGACCTTGTCGATGGCGATGGCCTGGCCGGCGTTGGCGCCGACCTGGAACAGCTGGCTGGTGAAGGTGCCGTCCAGCAGCTTGGTGCCGTTGAAGTCGGCCTGCTTGGCGACGCGGTCGATTTCCGAGGTCAGCTGCTTGACCTCGGCGTTCAGCGCCGCGCGGTCGGAAGCGGAGTTGCTGGCGTTGGAGGACTGCACCGCCAGTTCGCGGATGCGCTGCAGGTTGTTGCCGATCTCGGTCAGCGAACCTTCGGCGACCTGGGCCAGCGAGATGCCGTCGTTCGCATTGCGGACGGCGACGTCGAGGCCGCGGATCTGCGTGCTGAAGCGTTCGGAAATCGCCAGGCCGGCGGCGTCGTCCTTCGCGCTGTTGATGCGCAGGCCCGACGACAGGCGCTGGATGGTGGTGGCCAGAGAGGCGCCGCTGGTGCTCAGGTTGCGCTGAGCGTTGAGCGACATCGTATTCGTGTTGATTACCTGTGCCATGTTCGTCTCCTCTTATTTGGATTCACGGCGTTGAAGGGAAAAGACGCTGCCGGTTTGTTTTGTTGGGCTAGTCGTCTTCGTGTTGCGAAATGAATAACGGCGCTGCCAAAAAAACCTTTAGGGCCCGCGCGAAAAAATGTGTTAGAGGCCCGAAACCCCCGCAGGACCGAGGTTTCAGCGGCACCAGAAAAACGTGACGGCGGCCCTAAAGAAGGCGAGGGAGTGGCCGTTAAGGCCGCCCCGGCGGCACGGGGCGCCGGCATGCGGGTGCGCGAAAGGCATCGCGCAGTGCGCGGTTACGCGGTCATGAGGCGTGACGCGGAATCCGCGCGCGTTCGAACGCTACGGCGTGGGCGTGCGCCACGCGTCGTCGGGATTGGCGAGCAGCGACAGCCCGGGCATGCGGTACTCGCAGCCGATCAGCGTGCGCTCCTGCATGCCGGGGTGTTCGCCCGCATACACGACAAGTGCGTGCAGGTCGTCGAGCGCGCCCGACAGCGGCGTATCGCGGCTGTCCGTCAGCGATTGCTCCAGGCGCGCGCTGGCGGTGTCGATCGGCGCGTCGACCAGCAACAGCACGCGGTTGTCGGTGACGACGATGGCGTCGCCCTCGTTGCCCCAGGCGGGAACCGGCTCGTCGAGCCGGTAGAGATCCATGTTCGGTGCGGCGTACTGGCGCTCGGTCTGCACGAACTCGGCAGGACGCTCGCGTCGCAGCCGTGTCAGCAAGCCGGCGATGTCGCCGGCCGAGGTGCGGCAGGTCAGGGCGTCCACCAGCGTATCCGTCGCCTGCGCCGGCGAGGGCGAGGCAGGAGGTGCCGGTACGACGACCTGCGCCTGAAGCGTCGCGCTCGCGGCCAGCAGCGCCGATGCGAGCGCGCGGGTGGCGTTCCTATTCGATCTGCGCATTGGCGTGCGCCGCGTCCAACGCTTCCATCGCGTCGCGGGGCTTGAGCTTGCCGGCCTTCTCGAAGGCGGCGGCGGCGGCGTCTTCCTTCTTGTCCCCGTGCAGGAGCAGCAGCACGTTCGCGTACTCGACATGCGCGATCGGGGACTCCGGGGTCAGCTTCAGTGCGGTCTTGATATGGGATTCGGCCTCGCTGGCCTTGGCGCCGTAGGTCAGGCCGCCGATCATCGCGCCGATCTTGTCGATGATCTCCGCGTGGTACAGCGCCAGCGCGGTGTGCGCCTCGGCGTGCTTCGGTGACCGCTCGAGGGTGGCGTCCAGCGCCGCACGCACCTTGCCTGCGATGCCCTGCTTGAGCGCCTTGGCGATGCTGAGGCCCTGGCTGTAACGCCCGAGGGCGAAGGCGTGGCGGTAGTGGCTGTTGGCTTCGTCGGGCAGCGCCTTGATCGCGGCCTCGGCGAGCTTGGCGGCCTGCTCGAAGCGCTTGAGCTGTTCCGCTTCGTTTTCGACCAGATAAGTGGCGTGGATGCCGACGGCCTTCACCGCCACGGACGCACCCAGCGGGCCCAGCGCCTCGCCGGCCTCGTAGGCCGCCTGGAAGTCGCCACGGTGGAACGCGCGCCACGCCTCCTGCAGCTGTTGCGCGAGGTCGTCGGCGGCGATGCCCTTGGCCGCCTTGCCGGCGGCGGCGATCAGGGCCTTGGCGCGCTTCTCGTCGGGGTAGGGCTCCTGGTCGCCCGCATGCAGCGCAGGCCAGGCCTTCTTCAAGGCGTCGCCTGCGTAGGCGTAGGCCTTGGCGTCGTGCGGAAACGGGGCCCACTTCGAAGACTTCGCTGCCATCTGTCGTCCCTCCCAGGATGCCGCGAGCATGGCGGCGAACGCCGTCCTCAGGCAACCCCTACGCAATCCGCGCGCAGAGCGGCCAATAGTGTGATTGCTCGACGCCGCCGGGACAGCATCGCGTCATCGAAGCCGGCCACCGTGGCGCGGCACGTGGAACTGAACATGGCCACCAAGAAGAATGCCCGCAAACCCCTCGAGCCGAGCCTGCGCCACGTGTGGCTGGCCGGACTGGGCCTGATCGCCGTGAGCCGTCGCGAGGCCCTGACGGCGGTTGCCGAAGCGGGCCAGCGCTTCGATGCCGCCCGCCAGCAGGCCGTGACGTTCGCCAGCACCACCCAGCGCGACGTGCTGGGTCGCCTGGCCGATGCCCGTGAGCAGGGCGAAGCGCGGGTAGGCCAGTTCAGTGCCGAGGTGGAAGCGCGCCTCGAACCGGTGCTGGCGAAGCTGGGCCTGAAGAAGAAGCCCGCACGCAAGGCGTCGCGTACCCGCAAGGCGGCGCCGGCCAAGTCCGCTCGCAAGCCGGCCGCCCGCAAGCCGGTGGCGCGCCGCACCCGCCGCGCTTGACCCGTCGCGCCCGCACCGCTCCCTACGCCCCGGCTCGCCGGGGCGTTTCCGTTAAAGGTGCCGGGTGACCGCAGGCTCGGAGAACCAATCGTTGTCGCGTCCGTTGAAGTAGCGGATGGGCACTTCGGCCAGCGTCTCCGGGGCCACCTCGTCCAGGCACGCCAGATTCACCGAGACATACCGGCCACCCAGCACTTCCAGCTCGCCGCGGCCGAACGACCGGATGCCGCAGTGCCGGCAGAACAGATGCTCGACGGCATGGGTGCCGAACCGGTAGCTGCCCAGTTCGTCTTCGCCTTGCAAGAGGCGGAAGGCGTCCGGGCGGACCACGACGCCCCAGAACCGGGTCTTCGTGCAGAGGGAGCAGTTGCAGCGGCCGCTGCCTGCGGCCAGGTCGAGGTCCGCTTCGTAACGGACGGCGCCGCAATGGCAGCTTCCGCGGTAGGTCTGGATCGCCATGGACACGACTCCTTGTGGGTGAGGCGTCAGTCTGTGGCTTATCGAGGACAGAATCAGTCCTCAATAGGCGGCATACTGGACCCATGCTGAGCACATCGAACCGCCTGCTTCGCCTGTTGTCGCTGCTGCAGTCGCGCCGCCACTGGACGGGCGCGGAGCTGAGCCAGCGCCTGGAAATCGATCGCCGCACGCTGCGCCGCGACGTGGAGCGGCTGCGCGAGCTGGGCTATCCCATCGACGCCTCCCCGGGCCTCGGCGGCGGTTACCGGCTCGGGTCGGGCAGCGCCATGCCCCCCGTATTGCTGGAGGACGACGAGGCGGTCGCCGTGGCCGTCGCACTGCGGACCGCCGCCGCCAGCGTGGGACGGATGGAAGACACCTCCCTGCGCCTGCTGTCCAAGCTGGACCAATGGCTTCCCGCACGCCTGCGGAAGCGGGCCAGTGCGCTGTACTCGGTGACGCTGTCGCTGGCGGGCGGTGCGCCGACTTCAGACGTGGACGCCCTCCTGCGCATCGCGGGCGCCTGCCGGGACGGCTTCAGGCTGCGCATGCACTATCGCGACCGCAGCCAGAAAGCGAGCGAACGCCTGATCGAGCCGCTGCGGCTCGTGCACACCGGCAGCCGCTGGTACCTGGTGGCCTGGGATCTCCAGCGCGAAGACTGGCGGACCTTCCGGGTCGACCGTGTGCAGGCGCTGCACGATACCGGCACGCAGTTCCCGCCGCGCGCGTTTCCGGGCGACGTGGTCGACTACGTGGCCAAGTCGATCACCCAGCCGTTCACGCGCTTCCAGGTGCGGCTGCGCCTGCCGGGATCCATCGAGACGCAGGCCGCGCGCGTGCCGCCGTGGTGCGGCATCCTTGAGGCCGGCGATGCGCATCACTGCGTTCTGGAGCTGGGCGCGGAATCGGTGGAGGCGCTGCTCGCGCTGATGGCGCTGGTGGGTCCGGAGTTCGAAGTGCTCGACGATCGCGGCCTGCTGCCGCAACTGCGCGCGGCGTCGCTCCGGCTGGGCGAGACGCTCGCCGCCGCGTAACGGCGGATCAGGCGGTATACGCCTGGGTCAGCGTGTTCAGGTGCACGCGCTCGGCGTCGCGCAGGAACGGGGCCACCAGCATCATCACCTGCACGATGCCCTGGCGGATCGCGGCCTGTTCGTCCTTCTCGCCGCGCGCCGACGCGTAGTTCAGCCAGAACGTCGACACGACCAGCACGTTGGTGGCCGTAGCCGCCAGTTCCGTGGCCGAGGCACGCATCACGCCGGCATGGCCGAGTCCCCGCATCACGGCCAATGCGCTGTCGTCCGCGCGCTTGAGGATGCGCGCGAACCGCAGGCGCAGGCGACGGTTGCGGCTGAGGATCTCCACGAGGTCGCGGTACAGGAAGCGGTAGTCCCAGATGCATTCGAACACCAGGTGCAGTTGCAGCCAGATGTCTTCCAGCCCCGGCAGGCGATCGGTGGGCGGGGTCAGGGCGGCATCCATGCGCTCTTCGTAACGGGCGAAGAGCTGCTCGATGATGTCGTCCTTGTTGCGGAAGTGGTAGTACAGGTTGCCGGGGCTGATCTCCAGCTCGTCGGCGATGTGGTTCGTCGTGACGTGGGGCTCGCCCTGCGTATTGAACATCGCCAGGGCGGTTTCGAGGATGCGCTGGCGGGTATCGCGCGCCACTACGCGGTGAGTTTCTTCACCAGGTCCACGTACTTCTTCTGCGCGTCTTCGGGGGCGGTGCCCTTCAGCTTGGCCCAGGCCTCGTACTTGGCGGTGCCGACGAAGTCGAAGAAGCCCGGCTTGTCGCCCTTGACGTCGCCTTCGGAGCCCTGCTTGTACAGCCCGTAAAGCCGCAGCAGGGTGTCGTTGTCCGGGCGCTCGGACAGCGTCTGGATGTCCTTGGATGCCTGGTCGAACGCCGTCTTCAGATCTGCCATGGATGATCCCTCCCAGTGATCGCGGCCATCACACCACGGGTGGTGCAGGCGGTCAATCCGTGACGGGATTGTCGAACCGCAACGGCTCTGGCAAGTTAGGCCGCAGGGCGGTCGGAGGGGCCGGCCCACACACCTCGAGGGATGGGTCGTCATGAGCTATTTCGTCACGGGCGCCACGGGATTCATTGGCCGCTACCTGGTCGGCAACCTCCTGAAGCGCAGCGGGACGGTCTACGTGCTGGTCCGGAAGGACTCGCAGAAGAAGTTCGACGCCATCGCCAAGAAAGCCGGCTGGGACATGAAGCGGGTCACCGTGGTGCACGGCGACATGACCCAGCCCAAGTGCGGCGTCAGCGCCGCGCAGCTGCGCAACCTGGCCGGCAAGGTGAAGCATTTCTTCCATCTGGCGGCGGTCTACGATTTGACCGCCAGTCGCGAAGCGCAACAGGCGGCCAACATCGACGGTACCCAGCACGCGCTGGACCTCGCGGCAGCCTTGAAGGCCGGCTGCTTCCACCACACCAGTTCCATCGCGGCGGCAGGTCTGTACCCCGGCATCTTCCGCGAGGACATGTTCGAGGAGGCCGAGGGCCTCGACGACGCCTACCTGCGGACCAAGCACGACTCCGAGGGGCTGGTGCGCAAGGAGAAGCGCATCAAGTGGCGCATCTACCGCCCGGGCATGGTGGTCGGCCACTCCAAGACCGGCGAGATCGACAAGATCGATGGCCCGTACTACTTCTTCACCCTGATCAAGAAGCTGCGCGAACTGCTGCCACAGTGGGTGCCGGTGCTCGGCATCGAGGGCGGACGCATCAACATCGTGCCGGTGGACTTCGTCGCCGATGCGATGGACCACATCGCGCACAAGCCCAGGCTGGACGGGCATACCTTCCACCTGACCGATCCGGAACCGATGCGCGTCGGCGAGGTGCTCAATACCTTCTGCCGTGCCGGCCATGCGCCGGAAATGACCATGCGCATCGACGCGCGCATGTTCGCCTTCGTGCCCGGCAGCATCCGCATGGCCGTGGGGAACCTGCCGCCGGTGCGGCGCTTCATCGGCATGCTGCTGCGCGACTTCAAGATCCCGAAGGAAGTGCTGAAGTTCATCACCTATCCGACGCGCTTCGACAGCCGCGAGACCGAGCGGGCACTCAAGGGCAGCGGCATCGCGGTACCGCGCCTGGACGACTACGCATGGCGCCTGTGGGACTACTGGGAGCGCCACCTTGACCCGGACCTGTTCGTCGACCGCTCGCTGAAGGGCAAGGTCCGCAACAAGGTGGTGGTCATCACGGGCGGCTCCTCCGGCATCGGCCTGTCCACGGCGCAGCGTGTGGCCGAAGCCGGCGCGATCACGATCATCGTGGCGCGCGGTGAGGAAGAGCTGTTCAAGGCGCGCGACGACATGAAGAAGGCGGGCGGCAAGGTGTTCGCGTACATCGCGGACCTGGCCGACATGGCGGACTGCGACCGGCTGGTGAAGACCGTGCTGGACGAACACGGCCACGTCGACATCCTGATCAACAATGCGGGCCGCTCGATCCGCCGTTCCATCGAGGCGAGCTACGACCGCTTCCACGATTTCGAGCGCACGATGCAGCTGAACTACTTCGGCAGCATCCGCCTGATCATGGGCTTCCTGCCGAAGATGACCGAGCGCCGAAAGGGCCACATCATCAACATCAGCTCGATCGGCGTGCTGGCCAACTCGCCGCGCTTCTCGGCCTATGTGGCGTCGAAAGCAGCGTTGGATGCCTTCAGCCGCTGCGCGCAGGGCGAACTGTCGGGCAAGGGCATCAGCTTCACCACCATCAACATGCCGCTGGTGAAGACGCCGATGATCGCGCCGACCAAGATGTACGACAGCGTGCCGACCCTTTCGCCGGAAGAGGCCGCCGACCTGCTGGTCAAGGCGATCATCGAGAAGCCGAGCCGCATCGCCACCCGCCTGGGCATCTTCGCGGCACTGGTGAATGCGGTGGCGCCGAAGGCCTACGAAGTGGTGATGAACACCGCGTTCGAGCTGTTCCCGGATTCGGCCGCCGCCAAGGGCGACCGCAAGGCGCTCAAGGAAGCGGCGCCCAGCCAGGAGCAGATCGCGTTCGCCTCGCTGATGCGGGGCGTGCACTGGTAATGCGTCGTCGCGGCCGCGTGCCGCGACGGTGCATCACGCCTGCTGAGGATCCGCCCACCGCAACGGCAGGGCCTGCATGTTCCGCATATGCAGCGCCAGCGGTTCGATCCGCGACCAGAGGAACTCGCGCAGCTCGGCGTCCTCGACGGTATCCGTCATGGCGCCGTGGAAACACGCCAGCCAGCCGCTGGCTTCGGCCATGTCGATCTGGAAAGGCAGGTGCCGCGCGCGCAGCATCGGCGCGCCGTGCTTCTGGGTGAACAGCGGCGGACCGCCCAGCCAGCCGCTGAGGAATTCGAACAGCTTCTGCTCGCTGCCCTCGAGCGAGGCCGGATGCTGTGCACGCACTGCAGCCGCTTCCGGCAGCGTGTCCATCAGCGCGTACATCCGCTCGGTCATCCGGCGCAGGCCGGCTTCGCCGCCGATACGGTCGTAGGGAGTGGGGGCGGAAGCGTCGGTCATCGGGTCGGGACGTGGGGCCGGTACCGGATCATCGGCGCGATCCCCGGCGGCGCACAGCGACGGAGTGTCGCGGTGCGCTGGCTCACATGTTCTTGCACTGGCGCCAGCGCACGGGCTCGCTGCTGCCCGGCGGCGGGTTGAGCTGCACGCGGGTCGTGCGCAGGGCGGGGTAGCGCTCCAGTTCCAGGCAGATCCAGGGCCAGACTTCCTTCTCGCTGGCGATACGGTCCACGCTGAGCGTCAATTTGGTCTGCCACACCCCGCGCGTGATGCCCGGGGTCTTGGCCAGCGCCTTCAGCACCTCGCGCATCTGGGCTTCCAGCTCTTCCTCGGTGGGCTCCTTGAAGCCGGCCGCCGGCACGGGAGCGGCCGCCACGGGGGCGGTCGCCGCCGGGCGTGCGGCGGGTGCGGGGCGCTCGGCGGGAATGGAGGGACCCTGCTGACCGGACCAGCTCGCCATGCCGGCCGCACCGAGCGCGACGGCACCGAACCAAGCGATGCCGATGTGGCGCTTGGCGCGCGCGGCCGCATAGGCCATGACCTGCTCGCGCAGGCTGGGTTCGATCAGGTCGACCACCTCGGGCCACAGGCGGGGGCCGTCGAGGACTTCGATGTTGTTGCCTTGCGCGGCGTCGCGGCCTTCCTTCTCCACGTTGCCCTCGGTGGCGAGGATGCCGCCATGGGCGGTGCCCAGGCGGATGCTGGCGGCCAGCTCGAGCACCGGCGCGGCGGCGATCCGGTAGGCGGAGCCGTGCTTGCAGGACAGCAGCCAACGCTCGTCGCCGCGCGCCAGCAGGAAAGTGGACTGCGGCTCGCGGGATTCGTGGGGTTCGGGGCTGGCTTCGACCAGCCCGCGGCGCTCCATGGCGGCAAGCACCAGCTTGGAGAACTCACGCCAGCGCAGGCCCGACAGGGCGTGCAGGCCATAGGACATTTCATCGCGGGGACGGCGGACCAGCCAAAGGTAGGCGGTTGCCGCAATGCCGGTCACCAGGGTGACGGCCAGGCCAAGGAGCCAAATGGACATGCGTCGCGGGGGCGTTTTTGTTATTCGAGCCCGCGATTCTACCCGGCGCACCGGGGAGTGTCTGTCGCCGCGTCAGCGCGGATCGAGGAAGTCGTCGTCGACAGGCATGGAAAAGCCCGCCAGTCCGAAGCCGTAAGGGGAGGGGAGCAAACGAACTTCGATGGACTGGCGGGCTGGAATGATTGTTACGCCATTCAATGGTGCCGCGCAACAAAATTTTGTTCAGGAAAGCGCACGAAAAAGCATATGCAACCTTATGGTGCAGCCTTCCTGCGCGATGCACGCTTGGCGGGCGTTTTCTTCGCCGCCGGCGCCGACTTTTTGGCGGGCGTCTTGCGGGCCCGTGCCGGCTTCGCCACCGGAGCGCCACCCAGCTTGCGCAGTTCGGCGTTCAGCGCGTCCACACGATCGATCAACGCCGAGAGATCTTCGCGGCTCGGCACTTCGAGACGGCGCAGCGCGCGATGCACGCGCTCCTCGAATACCTTCTCCAGACGATCCCACGTGTCCGACGCGCGTTCCCGGGCCTGGCCCACGGTGGTCTCGACGGCGTCCCGCATCGCCTGCGCCTTGCCGCCGGCGGTCTTGCGCGTGATCTGCTCCAGCGAAAGGCCTTCCTTCACCAGGGTCTCGAACAGCTTGGTGCCCTCGGCCTGCGCGCGTCCGAACGCGCCCACTCCCGCGAGCCAGACCTGCTGCGCGGATTCGCCCAGGCGCTTGGAGAGCTGCTCGGCCTGGGCCTGCAGGTGTTCGTTGCTGGAAGTGGAAGCGGAAGCGGTCTTCTTGCGTGCGGATTTCTTCAGCGTGGCCATGGCGTTCCGTCGGCGGTGTGGTGATGGGATTGCGCGCCAGAATCGGAGCGCTGTCTAGAGTTTTCACACCAGCCGGTGACGCCCCCGTGACCGGATCAGGGGCGCCGGGCGGCCCGGCGGCTGGAAACGAGCTGGTCCACGTCGTCCAGGGCACGGCGCAGGCGGGCGGTGGTTTCCGTCATGCGTGGCGTCACGTCGAGGCCGTCGAGGATCGAGCGGTGGCGGTCGTTGACGATGTCGTCGTTGTAGCGGATGCCGTGCGCGGCCAGCATCGGCTTGAGCGCAGGCGCGCGCTTGCGCAGGTCGGCCAGCGTGTTGCGGTAGGCCAGCTGGCAGACGCGATGGCGCGAGGAGAAACTGAAGAGATTGGTGAAGAAAAGCTCGCTGTCGTCGGCGTTCGGTTCGAACACCAACTGGTCGATGTCGGGGTAACGATGCGGATACTTCTCCATGCCGATCTGCATGCGCGATTGCAGCAGCGTGCGCAGGGTCTGCGACAGCACCGCGGGCAACCCTCCGCTGGCCAGCCCCACCTGCTCGGCGTCGCCCGCCTGGGTCACGGCCTGATTGGCGTCGAACGGCACCAGCGGATTGATGCCGATCATCAGGTCGATGCCGCGGTCCAGCACGGTGCTCGCGTGCATCGTCCGGCGCAGCGCGCCGTCGAGGAAGTGGCGACCGCCGATTTCCACCGGGGGGTACAGGCCGGGCAGGGCGGAGCTGGCCTGCACGGCGCGCGAGATCGGGATGTCGTCCCAGCCTTCTTCGCCGAAACGCACCGCCTCGCCGCTGTCCAGGTCGACGGCCACCACGAACAGGTCCGCCTCCAGCGTACGGAAGTCGTTGCTGCGGCCACGACGGCTGAAGATGTCGCGCAGGAAGCGCTCGACTTCCTCGTTGTCGAAGATGCCGGTGGGCACCAGGCCGCCGAAACGCAGGAACAGGTCCGACCAGCGCGTGGCCCGGCGCGGGTTGCGGACCAGGCGCGAGAGCCAGTCGGCATACAGCCCAGGCAGGCTCGCCGCGCGCCGCAGGTACTCGCTGACATTCGGACGGAGGAACGTCTCCGGACGGAATTCGGCGTCGTCGCTGGTGCCGGTGATGAAGATGCGGCACATCTCGGCCGTCCCCATCCGGTTGGCCAGGCCGGCCGCGAGGAATGCGCCGGAACTGACGCCCACGTAGCAGTCCATGCGGGTCAGGTCGAGGCCGTCGAGGGCTTCGTCCAGGGCGCGCAGCGCGCCCAGTTCGTACATGCCGCCGATGGGGCCGCCGCCGGCGATGGCCAGCCCGATCTTGCCGTTGTGGCCCCGTTGCCGCGCGCTGTGGATCGAAAGCATGTACTACCCGTGATGACCTTGCCGGCCGAGTGTAGCCGACCGGCTTGCGGGTTGCGGGGCGCCCGGCCGGCCCGGATCATGTCACCCATGGCCCGAGCAAATCCGTTGATCGAACGCGTGGGCAGGCGGCTGGCCTGGCACCAGGCGCTGCATGATCCGGACATCGAACCCCGGAACCGCCTGCGCTGGCTGCCCGAACTGCGTCGCTGGCAGGCCGCGCGGCTGGAGACCAGTTTCACCCACTTCCTGAACGACCCCAAGCGCCGGGCCGCGGCGATGTTCTTCCTGACCGACGTCTACGGCGACCACGATTTCAGCCGGCGTGACGCCAACGTGGCCAAGGTCATGCCGATGATGCAGCGGCTGCTGCCGGCCGCCGTGCTGGAAACGGTGGCCCACGGCATCGAGCTCGGCGCGCTGACCCACGCCCTGGACATGCGGATGGCCGAGGCCCTGCACCGGCTGGCACCGCAGCGCCGCAAGCTGGACGCCGAACTCTACGGTCGCGCCTATCGCGAGGTCGGGCTTCCGCGCCTGCGCTCGCACCAGATCGACCTGATCGCCGAAGTCGGGGTGGGCCTGGCGCAGGCCGTGAAGACCCCCGGCGTGGCGACACTGCTCAAGCTCTCGCGCGGCCCCGCACGGGCGACCGGCCTGGGCGAGCTGCAAGGGTTTCTGGAGCGCGGGTTCGCGGCCTTCGCCGCGCTGGGCGACGGCAAGGCCTTCGTGCGCGACATCGAAAAGGCGGAGCGCACCATCTCGCGCCGCCTGTTCGAGGCCGACGCGGATCCGTTCCGCGATTAGTCGAACTTCTCGCTCAGCACGCGCCGGATCTCGGCTTCGATCGGTCCTTTCATCGCCGACAGCAGGAAGCCGAGGTTCGCGGTGACGCGAAGCTTGTCGGCCAGCAGCGCGATCTTGCCTTCCACGCCGGAGCGGCTGAAGTTCAACGTGTCGCCGTCCCAGCCGTATGCCATGTCGAAGCGCTCGGCCAGTTTCTTCGCGACATCCTCCACGGCCTTGCGGGCCTGCTTCGGCGACTTGGAATGCGCGTGCTGGATGTCGATGCTGGCCATGCGTGTGCTCCTTCGGTTCCCCGGTATTGTGCGCAGCCGCGCCGCGCGATGCCAAGCCGGGGCTGCCGTGCGCACGCCAACCTGATAGGCTCCCACCGCGTGCAGAACCTCCGACTTCACTTCACCAACCGCCCTTCGCCGGACCGGCCGCTGACCACGGGCGTGCACCGCATCGTGCGCGAAGCCGCCGGTACGATCGGGGTCGGCGACGCCTTGCAGGGCGCCTTGCTCGCGCAGATCTGCGTCGATCGGCGCGGCCTGTGGCTGCAGGTGGCCAACGGCATGCGCGGTGTCCACGTTAACGGGCGCCCGGTGAAGAGGATGGCGGTGCTGCGACCCGGCGACGCGGTCTATGTGGAAGGCGTGGAGCTGCTGCTGCAGTCGGGATTCCAGTCGGCGGCCGACGTGCGGGACGCCGATGCCGGCCAGGGCGACGCGCGCGTGGTCCTGCGGGGCCTGGGCGGCAAGTACCACGGGCGCAGCGTGTCGCTCGAGCATCCCTGCGTGGTGGGTCGCGCGCGCGACGCGCAGATCCGTGTGGACGACCCCACCTTCGCCGAGCGGCACGCGCGCCTTGAGCTGCGCGGCGACCGCGTCCTGCTGCGCGACCTGGGGTCGGCCGACGGCAGCCGCGTCAATGGCGTGGCGGTGCGGGATGCGCTGCTGATCGCGGGCGACCAGGTGGTATTCGATGCCCAGCACCGTTTCGTGCTCGAGGTGCCGTGGGCGCCCAGCGCACAGATGGCGGACGCTTTGCCGGTGGACGAGGACCGGAATGCGCAGGACGTCGATGCGGCGCCGCGCGCGGCCACGCGTGCGGTCGGCCGCTGGCCGTGGCTGCTGCTCGCCGCCTTGCTGATGGCGGCGGCGCTCAGCGCGTTGCTGCTGTTCGGCGCCGGCTGAGCGATTTCCAGAGGCGCCAGCCCAGCAGTAACGCCAGGATGCCGGCATAGAGCAGCGGCTCGCGGATGTCGGACTTCACCAGCCACCAGAAGTGCAGCACGGCGAGCACGCCGATCGCGTAGACCAGCTTGTGCAGCTGGCCCCAGCGCCGACCGAGGCGCCGCATCCAGCCCTGGGTCGAGGTGATCGCCAGCGGCACCAGCAGCAGCCAGGCGGTGAACCCGACGGTGATGTAGGGACGCTTGACGATTTCCTCGAAGATCTGCGTCCAGTAGCCGCGCAGGTCCAGCGCCAGATAGGCGGTCAGGTGCACGCTGGCATAGAAGAAGGCGTACAGCCCGAGCATCCTGCGGAAGCGCAGCAGCACCGGCTGTCCGGTCAGCTGGCGCAGCGGCGTGATCGCCAGCGCCACCATCAGCAGGCGCAGCGCCCACAGGCCCGTGCGGTGTTCGATCTCGGCCACCGGGTCCGCGCCGAGCGCATCGCTGCCGGTCCGCCAGACATCGATGAACTGCCAGGCGAGGATCGCCAGCGGCACCAGCGCGAGCGCATGGACCGCGGTCTTGGCGGCGATGAGGCCGCGCGAGGCCTTACGCATCGGCGCGGCTCAGTACCATTTCTTCAGGTCCAGGCCGGCGTACATCGAGGCGACCTGATCGGCGTAGCCGTTGAAGAGGCGGGTGGGGATGCGCTCGGCGAAGAGCTTGCTCTGCGTCCCGGCGATGCGCCGCTCGGTCTTCTGGCTCCAGCGCGGATGGTCGACGCCCGGATTGACGTTGGAGAAGAAGCCGTACTCGGACGGCTGCAGATCGTGCCAGGCGGTTTTCGGGATCTTCTCGACGAACTTGATTTCGACGATCGACTTGATGCTCTTGAAGCCGTACTTCCACGGCACGACCAGCCGCAGCGGGGCGCCGTTCTGTTGCGGGAGCGGCTTGCCATACAGGCCGGTCGCCAGCAGGGTGAGCGGGTGCATCGCTTCATCGATGCGCAGGCCCTCGCGATACGGCCAGTTGATCGAGCGATAGCGCACGCCGGGCATCTGCACCGGATCGGCCAGGGTGGTGAAGGCGACGTACTTGGCCTTGGCGGTGGGCTCGAACTTCTTCAGCACCTCGCCCAGCGGTACGCCCAGCCACGGGATGACCATCGACCAGCCTTCCACGCAGCGCAGCCGGTAGATGCGCTCCTCGGGCGTCGGCCCCTTCAGCAGGTCTTCGAGCGCGATCCGTCCCGGCCGGGCGCACTCGCCGCCCACCACCACCGACCAGGGCGATGTCTTCAGCGTCTTGCGTGCGGTCGACGGGTCGGCCTTGCCGGTGCCGAACTCGTAGAAGTTGTTGTAGCTGGCCACGTCCTCGTAGCGGGTCAGGGTTTCCGCGGTGCGGAAACCCGACCGCGCCTGCTCCGGCGTCACCGCAAGCCGGGGCGCCGGCGGGGGCTCGGCCTCGGCGCAGCCCGACAGGGCGAGGGCCGGGACGGCGGCCAGCGTCTGCAGCAGGCGCCGGCGTTCGAGGTAGACGGATTCGTCCGTGATCTGCGAGGCAGGGATCCGCAAGGCATCGCGCAACGACATGGGGGTTCCTCCTGGGGTCCACGTTCGACCGGTGAACCGGGGAATGGTTCACGGGCGGGGCAGTTCCAAAGGGTAGTACGCAGGGCGTGAGGAAAGAGATGCGGCGCTTGCTGGTTGCCCCTGCAACTGATGCGCTGCGGCATACTAGGGGTTCATTCCCCCAGGTGCCCCATGACGCGCGCGTTCAACTTCAGTGCCGGCCCCGCCACCCTGCCTGAATCGGTGTTGCGGCAAGCCCAGGCCGAGATGCTCGACTGGAATGGCATCGGCGCGTCCATCGTGGAAATCAGCCACCGCAGCCAGGACTTCATCGCGGTGGCGGCCGAGGCCGAGGCCGACCTGCGCCGGCTGGTCGGCATCCCGGACGATTATGCGGTGCTGTTCCTGTCCGGCGGCGCGACCACGCACCAGGCGCTGCTGGCGCTGAATTTCGCCGGTCCCGGCCAGGTCGTCGACTACGTGGTCACCGGCCATTGGGGCAAGACCGCGATCAAGCAGGCCAAGCCGTACTGCACGGTCAACATCGCCGCCGATGGCGAAGCCGGCGGCTTCCACGACATCCCGTCGCGCGACAGCTGGACGCTCACGCCCGGCGCCGCCTACGTGCACATCACCGCCAACGAGACCATCCACGGCGTGGAGTTCCGCGACACGCCCGACGTGGGCGCGGTGCCGCTGTTCGCCGACTTCAGTTCGTCGATCGCCTCCGAGCCGCTGGACGTATCGAAGTACGGCGTGATCTATGCCGGCGCGCAGAAGAACCTGGGCCCGGTGGGCGTGGCCGTGGTGATCATCCGCAAGGACCTGTTCGAGCGCAGCGGCCAGCCGCGCGCCGACATCTTCGATTACCGCTCGCATGCCGCGCGCGACTCCATGCTCAACACGCCGCCGACCTGGAACTGGTATCTGGCCGGCCTGGTGTTCAAGTGGATGCTCGCCGAGGGCGGTGTGGCCGAATTCGCACGCCGCAACGCGGTGAAGTCGTCGCTCGTCTACGACGCCATCGATGCTTCGGGTGGCTTTTACCGCAACGAGGTGGCGCCTGCGGCGCGGTCGCGGATGAACATTCCTTTCTTCCTGCCCGATGACACCCTCAACGCGCGCTTCGTGGCCGAATCCAAGGCCGCCGGACTGCTGGCGCTGAAGGGCCACAAGGCGGTGGGCGGCATCCGCGCGTCGCTCTACAACGCGTTGCCGGTGGAAGGCGCGCAGGCGCTGGTCGATTTCATGCGCGATTTCCAGCAACGCAACGGATGACTCACCTGCATCGACCCGGTGTGGGAGCGACGTAAGTCGCGATGACACGTGACCGCTAAACCTTCGCGACTTACGTCGCTCCCGCAGGGAGGCGACGGGACTACGGAAAACCCCATGGCATCCAAACCCAGCAAACCGAAAAAGACCGCCAAGCCCGCCGCGGGCAAGAAGATCGAGGCGACACCCGCACCGGTGCTGTCCGACGTGCGCGCCAAGATCGACGGCATCGACCGCCAGATCCAATCGCTGATCGCCGAACGCGCCGTCTTCGCCCACCAGGTCGGCAAGGCCAAGGGCAAGCTGGCGGCGGCCGTGGACTATTACCGTCCCGAGCGCGAGGCTCAGGTGCTGCGCATGGTGGTGGACCGCAACGAGGGCCCGCTCAGCGACGAGGTGCTGGTGCATGTCTTCCGCGAAATCATGTCCGCGTGCCTGGCGCAGCAGGAGCCGCTGAAGATCGGTTACCTCGGGCCGGAAGGCACCTTCAGCCAGCAGGCGGTCCTCAAGCATTTCGGCCGGTCCGCGCACGGCCTGCCGCTGGCGAGCATCGAAGAGGTCTTCCAGGAAGTGGCCAGCGGCAACGCCGATTTCGGCGTGGTGCCGGTGGAGAACTCGGGGCAGGGCACGATCCAGATCACCCTGGACATGTTCCTGACCTCCGACCTGAAGATCTGCGGCGAAGTCGAGCTGCGCGTGCACCAGTTCCTGATGTCGCGCACCGGCCGCATCGACGACATCGAGCGCATCTACGCGCATCCGCAATCGTTCGCGCAGACCGCCGGCTGGCTGCGCGCGAACCTGCCGAAGGTGGAGAAGGTGCCGGTGTCGAGCAATGCCGAGGGCGCGCGCCGCGCACGCGGCAACGACGACGCCGCGGCCATCGGCGGCGAGAGCGCCGCCCACGTGTACGGCCTGAAGAAGGTCGTCATGAGCCCGATCCAGGACGACAAGGACAACACCACGCGCTTCCTGGTGATCGGCCGCAGCATCTTCCCGCCGTCGGGCCACGACCGTACTTCGGTGCTGGTCTTCATCCACGACAAGCCCGGTGCGTTGTTCGACGTGCTCAGCCCGTTCGCGCGCCACGGCATCAGCATGAACCGCATCGAGTCGCGGCCCTCGCACCACGCGAAATGGGAGTACGGCTTCTTCATCGACCTGGCCGGCCACATCGACGACGAGGCGATGAAGCAGGCGCTGGCCGACCTGAAACAGCATTCGGCGCAGATCAAGGTGCTGGGGTCGTATCCGGTCGCCGTGCCCTGATCCGTTGCCCGGGCCCACCCATGGGCCGATGAACCCGAGAGACCTGATGAGCAGCAAGCAAGACTGGATCGCCTCCGCCGGCCGCGCGCTGGGCGGCACCCTGGACATCCCCGGCGACAAGTCGGTATCGCACCGCGCGGTGATGTTCGCCGCGCTCGCCGATGGCACGTCGACGATCGATGGCTTCCTGGAAGGCGAGGACACCCGCGCCACCGCCGCGATCTTTTCGCGACTGGGCGTGCGCATGGAAACGCCGTCGCTGTCGCGCCGCATCGTGCATGGCGTGGGCGTCGACGGACTGAAGGCCGCGGACGGCGCGCTGGACTGCGGCAATGCCGGCACCGGCATGCGCCTGCTGGCCGGCCTGCTGGCGGCGCAGCCGTTCGACAGCGTGCTGGTCGGCGACGAATCCCTGTCGAAACGGCCCATGCGCCGGGTGACCGGGCCACTGTCCACGATGGGCGCGCGCATCGACACCGAAGAAGGCGGCCTGCCGCCGTTGCGCATTCACGGCGCCCAGGCGCTCGCCGGCATCGACTACACGCTGGAAGTCGCCAGTGCGCAGGTGAAGTCGGCGGTCCTGCTGGCCGGCCTCTATGCCGACGGCGAGACCGTGGTGCGCGAGCCGCATCCCACCCGCGACTACACCGAGCGGATGTTGAAGGCGTTCGGCGTGGACATCGAATTCTCGCCCGGCTTCGCGCGCCTGCGCGGCGGGCAGCGGCTGAAGGCCACCGACATCGCCGTGCCGGCGGACTTCTCGTCGGCGGCGTTCTTCCTCGTGGCTGCGAGCATCGTTCCCGGGTCCGAACTGCGCCTGCGCGCGGTCGGCCTGAATCCGCGCCGCACTGGCCTGTTGCAGGCGCTGCGCCTGATGGGCGCCGACATCACCGAGGAGAACGCCAGCGAGCACGGCGGCGAGCCGGTCGCGGACCTCGTCGTCCGCCATGCACCGCTGCACGGCATCGAGGTGCCGGAAGCGCTGGTGCCGGACATGATCGACGAATTCCCGGCGCTGTTCATCGCCGCGGCCTGCGCCCAGGGTCCGACGGTCGTGCGCGGCGCGGCGGAACTGCGGGTCAAGGAATCCGACCGCCTCGCGAGCATGGCCAACGGTCTGCGCGCGCTCGGCCTGCGCGTAGACGAGACGCCCGATGGCGCGACGATCTTCCCGGGCCCGCTGCAGGGCGGCACGGTGGACTCCCACGGCGACCACCGCATCGCGATGGCGTTCTCCATCGCCGGCCAAGTCGCGACCGGCGACGTGCGCATCGGCGATGTCGCCAACGTGGCGACCTCGTTCCCGAACTACGACGGCCTGGCGACCGGCGCGGGATTCGCGTTGCGCAAGGCTTGAGGCATGATGAGGATTGGTGTGGGAGCGACGTAAGTCGCGATGGAGCCTTCCCGATAGTCCTTCGCGACTTACGTCGCTCCCACAGCAGCCGCATTTCCAGCGAAAAATAGAAAAGGGGGACGCCTGCCCGCGTCCCCCTTTCCTTTCCTCGTCAGCTCCGTGTTCGGAGCGATACGGTGCTTAGATGGGCTTGAAGTCCACCGGCACCTTCACGCTGGTGGCGATCGCCTTGCCATTGCGCATGGCCGGCTCGAAACGCCACTGGCGCACGGCACTCACGGCAGCACGGTCGAGATCGCGCTCACCGCTACGCTCGACGACGCGCACGTCGATCGGATTGCCCTGCGCATCGACCTCGGCCAGCACCACGACGGTGCCGCCGACACCGGCGCGCAGCATCGAGGCCGGATACTTCGGCTCGGCATTGCCGGCCAGCGGGCGTGCATCGCGGCTGACGGCCGCCGGACGGGTGGCGGCAGCGCGCTCGGTGCGCGTGCGCTCCGCCGCGGCCGCCGCGCGTTCGCCGGCGGGCGTCGTGACGGCGTCGTCCGCGACAGGGGCGGGCAGTGCGGCGACCGGCGTTTCGTTCGCCTGGCGGGACTGGCTCCACCAGACCAGCGCCGCGGCCGTGACCGCGAAGGCCAGCAGCATCAGCAGCACGGGCGACGTGGTGCGGCGCGGCTCGACCGTGGTGTCTTCGACGGTGTCCGGCGTGCGGTAATCGTTGTTCGTGGGCATCGACATATGAACCTCCGTTTCGCGTTGTGGGTTCCGCGTTGGAACGGGGCCGAGTCTTTGCGCAGCGATGTATGCGATACGTGAGTGAGCGGTGAAACGAGCAGGGTGAAGTTCAGCTAGCAAAACCGTCATTCATGCGCGTGCATATGGCGTGAGGTCATGTGTTGAAGAATGCCAGCGTCACCATGAGCGCGAGCAACGCACCGGCACCCAGCCATCCCAGTGCTATCGCACATCCGGCCGAGGTTTCCGTGGGCATCTGTCCCTGCTCGAGCTGCATGATCAGTAGATCGAGCTGCTCATCCTGCGTGATCCGATACTCCGGCTCACGCAAGCGGATATCCGCATCGTGCAGATAGAACATCACGATCCTCGGCAGATGCACGGTGGGGTGGTTCTCATGCATCCACGTGGTGAACCCAGGCACGACAGTCCTGTGCCACGACCGTAGGCCGGCATCGTCGGAGGGGTTGATGGACTTCAATCGCCTGAGTTCGGCGGCGATTTCTGTCAGGGCACCCTGGTGGTCGCTGAAAGCGTCACCGCATCTTGAAATCGATCGGCACCGTCACCGCGCCGATCACGGGCTGACCGTCGCGCTGGGCGGGCTGGAAGCGCCACTGGCGCACGGCCTCCACGGCGGCGCGATCGAGCTCGCGCGAGCCGCTGCGCTGGGCTACGTCGACCGCGAGCGGTACGCCGTCGGTGCCCACTTCCACGCGCACCATCACCGTGCCCTGGTCGCCGTTGCGCATCGCGGCCGACGGGTAGTCGGGTGCGGGGGTCTGGCCCGGGATCGGCACCGGCACCTCACCGGGCGCCAGGGCGACGCCCGGGACGGCCGGGGCGGCGTCGCTGGGCGGCGCGGGGGCGGTCGCTTCTTCGACCGGGGTCGGCATCGGCGCCGCTTCGACCAGCTGCGGGCGCTCCTCGCTGGCCGGGCGTGCGGCCGGTTCTTCCATGCCGCTGGCGCCATCGCCGGTGGACAGCGGCTCGGGTAACGCCTCGACGGGCGCGGCCTTGCCGGGCAGGGTGGATTCGGCGGTGTAGAACCCGTCCTCGCGTCCAGCCCACCAGACGATCAGGAACAGCAGCAGGCCGATGCCGAAGGCGATGGCGGCGTTGCGCAGGGCGGTGCGGGGCAGGCGGAAGGTGAAGTGCGGGTCGTTCGGTTGCGGGGCCGACATGGGAATCACCGGTGGGATCGCGGCGATTCTTGCACAGCCGGCGTTAAACGCGCGGGCAACCGGTCGCGATTGGGCGATAATGCCCGCTTCCCTCGCCAGACCGCTGTTTCCATGCTCGATCCCGTCCTGCTCCGCACCCAGCCCGCCGAACTCGCCCAGCGCCTCAAGGAGAGCCGCGGCTTCGACCTGGACGTATCCCGCATCGCCGACCTGGAAGCCGCGCGCAAGCAGATCCAGAAGCGCACCGAGGAACTGCAGAACCTGCGCAACACCCGTTCCAAGGCCATCGGCCAGGCCAAGGCCAAGGGCGAGGACGTGTCCGCGCTGATGGCGGAAGTGGCCGGCTTCGGCGACGAGCTGACGGCCTCGGAAGTGAAGCTCGACGAGATCCGGGCCGAGATCGAAGGCATTGCCCTCGGTATCCCGAATCTGCCGCACGCCAGCGTGCCGGTCGGGAGCGACGAGGCCGGCAACGTCGAACAGCATCGCTGGGGTACGCCGCGCACGTTCGATTTCCCGGTGAAGGACCACGTCGAACTCGGCGCCCGCCACGGCTGGCTCGACGCCGACACCGCCGCCAAGCTGTCCGGCGCGCGCTTCACCGTGCTGCGCGGCCAGCTGGCCCGCCTGCACCGCGCACTCGCGCAGTTCATGCTCGATCTGCATACGAACGAACACGGTTACGAAGAGACCAGCGTGCCGGTGATCGTCAATGCCGATTCGATGCGCGGCACCGGCCAGCTGCCGAAGTTCGAGGAAGACCTGTTCGCCACCCAGCTGGGCGAGCACACGCGCTACCTGATCCCGACCTCGGAAGTGCCGCTGACGAACATCGTGCGCGACGAGATCCTCGACGACGCCCGCCTGCCGCTGCGCATGACGGCGCACTCGATGTGCTTCCGCTCCGAAGCCGGCAGCGGCGGCCGCGACGTGCGCGGCATGATCCGCCAGCACCAGTTCGAGAAGGTGGAACTGGTGTCGATCACGCGTCCGTCGGAAAGCTACGACGAGCAGGAACGCATGACCCGCGCCGCGGAAACCGTGCTGGAGAAGCTGGGCCTGCCGTACCGCCGCATGCTCCTGTGCACCGGCGACATGGGCTTCGGCGCCACCAAGACCTTCGACCTGGAAGTCTGGTTGCCGTCGCAGGACATGTACCGCGAGATTTCCTCGTGCTCGAACTGTGAAGACTTCCAGGCCCGCCGCATGCAGGCGCGCTGGCGCAACCCGGCCACCGGCAAGCCCGAACCGGTGCACACCCTCAACGGCTCCGGCACGGCCGTCGGCCGTGCGCTGATCGCGGTGATGGAGAACTACCAGAACGCCGACGGCTCGATCACCGTACCCGACGCGTTGCGTCCGTACATGGGCGGCGCCGAACAGATCGCCTGATTGGTTGATCCTTCTCCCCGCAGGCGGGGAAGGCGGCAAATATTCCTTCTCCCCGCAAGCGGGGAAGGCGGCAAAATATTCCTTCTCCCCGCAAGCGGGGAGAAGGTGCCCGGAGGGCGGATGAGGGGCAGCTGTTTGCGTAGGACTTCCCGTCCGGCTGTCTGCTGTTTGTCGATCGCTGGAAGCGGGTGAAAGCGTCCGGCATCGCACTTCCGCTCGCCCCTCACCCGCCTTCGGCACCCTCTCCCCGCTTCGCAGGGAGAGGGGGTGAGTCCGCCTTTTCCTCGCCCCCAAGAAAACGGCCCGCTTGCGCGGGCCGAACGGAGAGGAGTGCGGTCTAGCGGTAACTCAGGCGGCTTGGCGCATCGGCGCCGGGATGCTGGCCAGCGCGGCTTCGATGGCCTCGGCCTTGTGCTCGGGCGAGTAGGCCACGCGCTCGGCGCGGATGAACTCCACGTCGGTGATGCCGAGGAAGCCGAACACCTGCTTCAGGTACGGGGCCACGAAGTCGATCGCGGTACCGGCGTACTCGCCACCGCTGGCCTCGGCCACGATGACCTTCTTGCCGCCGGCCAGGCCGACCGGGCCGTTCTCGGTGTACTTGAAGGTGCGGCCGGCCACGGCCACGCGGTCGATCCAGGCCTTCAGGGTGGACGGCACGCCGAAGTTGTAGCGCGGGGCGCCCAGGACGATGACGTCGGCGGCCAGGAATTCCTGCATGGCCGCTTCACCGGCTTGTGCGGCGGCGGTATCGCCCCCACCCAGTACGGCATTGGTCAGGTGGGCCAGCGGGGTCGTGTCGAGATCGCGGTAGGTGACCTCCAGGCCGGGCACGCTGTCCTGCCAACGGGCTACGATGGCGGCGGTGAGCTGGCGGCTGACCGAGTTGGCGGCCAGGGCGCTGCTGTCGATATGCAATAGTTTCATGGGGTGTCTCCGGGGCGGATGCGGCCTCGGCCGCGTTGGAGCGCACTCTAGGTCGTTGCATTGATGGGATAAACGTGGTCTATCATCACTGATTGTTCTACAGGCGGAACTATAAATGCAGCACGACCTCAACGACCTCTATTACTTCGCCATGGTGGTGGACCACGGGGGCTTCGCTGCCGCCGAGCGCGCCCTGGGCATCCCCAAGTCCCGCCTCAGCCGGCGCATCAGCCAGCTCGAGACCGACCTGGGCGTGCGCCTGCTGCAGCGCTCCACGCGCCGCTTCGCGGTGACGGACGTCGGCATGAGCGTGCACCGCCATGCGCAGACGATGCTGGCCGAAGCGCAGGCCGCGCGCGAAGTGGTGGACCGCCTCAGCGCCGAGCCGCGCGGCGTGGTCCGGGTCAGCGTGCCGGTCGCGGTGGCGCAGATGCAGTTGCCGAAGATCCTGCCGGCCTTCCTCGACAAGTACCCGAAGGTGCGCCTGCAACTGCACGTCAACAACCGCCGCGTGGACATCATCAACGAGGGCTACGACGTCGCCCTGCGCGTGCGCGCCAAGCTCGACGACGACGGCAGCCTGGTGATGCGCAGCTTCGGCCAGATCCAGGAATTGCTGGTCGCCAGCCCGAAGTACCTCAACCGCGCCGGCCGCCCGAAGGTGCCGGAAGACCTGGCCGAGCACGTCACCCTGAGCATCAGCGAGGACGAGGCACGCCAGCGCTGGGAGCTGCACGGCCCCGACGGAGAGGTGCGCCGGATCGAACTCAATCCGCGCCTGGCCGGCTTCGACTTCCCGTTGCTGCAGTCGATGGCGAAGGACGGTTACGGCATCACGCTGCTGCCGGAAACGGTCTGCGCCGAAGCCGTGCGCAAGGGCGAGCTGGAAGTGGTGCTGCCGGAATGGAGCCTGCCGCAGGGCATCTGCCACGCAGTGTTCGCGTCGCGCCGGGGCATGTTGCCGGCGGTGCGGGTGTTCATCGATTTCCTGGCCGAGCATCTGCCGCAGCAGATCGAGTCCTCGCGCCTGGATTGCGGCGGCAAGTGTTCGGAAGAGAAGGACAAGGCCATCGCGGTGGCCATCGACAACGCCAAGGCCGCCAAGGTGAAGAAAGCCTCGTAGGCCACGGTCGCGGGGTTCGTGCGAAAATAAATGCCGGCCTGCAACAGGCGGTAGGGAACATGGTAGCGGGGGCAGGATTTGAACCTGCGATCCGGTCAGCGAGTCCCGAGATGCAATACCGGAGAGATGGCCGAGCGGTTCAAGGCAGCAGTCTTGACTGCGTAGGCCGAAGGCCGGAGCGAACATCGACCGCAGGTCGATGGTAAAACTGCCGTACGGCGCGCAGCGCCGCGGTAGCGTAGTAAAAACGGAGAGATGGCCGAGCGGTTCAAGGCAGCAGTCTTGACTGCGTAGGCCGAAGGCCGGAGCGAACATCGACCGCAGGTCGATGGTAAAACTGCCGTACGGCGCGCAGCGCCGCGGTAGCGTAGTAAAAACGGAGAGATGGCCGAGCGGTTTAAGGCAGCAGTCTTGAAAACTGCCGTAGGTGCAAGCCTACCGTGGGTTCGAATCCCACTCTCTCCGCCACGTTTTCCCTCGTGCAGTACCTGTCGGTGGGAGAAAGATCATGCGGCGTCTCTTCGTTCTCGCACTACTGCTGATACACGGCGCGGCATGGGCGGTGGAACCATCCGCGCGTGTGGTGCTCATCGGCACCTACCACTTCAGCAATCCGGGGCAGGACCAGGCCAACGTGGACTCGGTGGACGTCACCGTGCCGCAGCGCCAGGCCGAGCTGCAGGCGGTGACCGATGCCCTCGCGAAATTTCAGCCGACGTTCGTCGGCCTCGAGTGGCCTGCCGATGCCGCACGCGAACAGTACGCGCAGTATCTCGGCGGCACGCTGCCGCCCTCCCGCAACGAAGTCGTGCAGCTGGGATTCCGGCTGGCGAAGCAGAGGGGGCTCGCGCATGTCCACGGGTTGGATGTCGCCGGCGACTTCCCCTTCGAACCGTTGAGCGCGTGGGCGCAGGCCAACGGGAAGGCGGCCGATCTCGAGGCGCTGATGGCGCAGGCGCAGGGCATCACCGCGCGCATCACCGCGCTGCAGGGCACCCATAGCATCGGCGGCGTGCTGCGCGAGATGAATGCATCGAAGTCACTGGATGAAGCCGCAAGCTTCTACGCGGAATTCCTGCGCTACGGCAGCGGCGACGAGCAGCCCGGTGTCGAGCTCAATACCGCGTGGGCGAAACGCAATTTCGGGATCTGCGCGCGCCTGCTGCAGGCGTTGAAGCCCGGTGATCGTGCGGTCGTGTTCTACGGGCAGGGACACGTGCCCGCGTTGGCGGCCTGTTTGCGATCGGCACCGGGTGTCGAACTGGTCGAGGCGGCTCAGTTCCTGCCGTCCTCCTGAGTCCGTAGGATGGGTTGAGCGTAGCGATACCCATCACCGACGCTCTCCAAAGCTCGCGTTTTCTCCTGCAGAACCCCAATCCTCCGACAAGATCCCATTGCGCGCAAAGCGATGAAATGTCGAGTAGGGCCAATCCCGCACCCGCACTACATGCCCGTGCTTGACCGGATTTCCGTGGATGTAATCCACGTGGCGCGCAAGATCGGTTTCATCGCGTATCACATGCTCCCAGTACCTTCGTTGCCAGATGCCGCGCTCGCTCTTGTCGACGTGGCTGGCGCGTCGATGCTCGCCATGCGGCAAGTGGCGAGAGAACCAGGTCTTGATAAGGCGCCAGCGAAGCGGAAAGTCGGCGTCGCCCGGTGGCAGCGTCCAGACAGCATGCAGGTGATCGGGTAGGACGACCATCGCATCGATGTCGAATGGATGCCGTTTGCGGGTGTATCGGACAGCGTCGCGCAGCAGATCGATGTGGTCGACCAGCAAGGTGGCCTGTCGGTCGGCGAGGTTGACGGTGAAGAAATAGGTGGCGCCGGGAACGAAGGCGCGGCGGTAATGGGTCATCCATGACCTCGGTGTCCGGTTGATGGGTATCGCTTCGCTCAACCCATCCTACGCTCACGCCTACGACCATCCGCTAACCCGTCGCATCGCCCCAAGCCCGCTAGACTGCGGTATCCCCTCACCGGATGCCGCCGCGCATGAAGTTCGCCCCCACGCCCGTCACCGCCGCCATCGCCGGTCTCTTCGCCGGCATCGTGATGCCGTGGGTCTGGCCGCGGTTGGGGGACGAGACCTTGAACTGGGTGTTCGCGTTCCTGCTTGTCATCGCGTTGCCGATGCATGTGCTGGTGGTCGGCTTCAACCCGCCGCGCGAGGCGGGGCAGGGGGGATTGAACCGCGCACTGATCAGGCGCGTGGCGGTGTGGCTGGCGTCGGCCGTGGCCGCCGTGGCGCTGATGCGGATCCTGTCGCTTTAACCGCGCCTGCTGGGCCCCCATACGGGCCCATCGAGGCTTTTTGCCTCTCGCGCCAGGCTTAGTGAGAGAAGAGCGAGGCTTTTTGCCTCTCGCGCCAGGCTTAGTGAGAGAAGAACGAGGCTTTTTGCCTCTCGCACCAGGCTTAATGAGAGAAGAGCCAGGCTTTTTGCCTCTCGCGCCAGGCTTAGTGAGAGAAGAACGAGGCTTCTTGCCTCTCGCACCAGGCTTAATGAGAGAAGAGCCAGGCTTTTTGCCTCTCGCGCCAGGCTTAGTGAGAGAAGAACGAGGCTTTTTGCCTCTCGCGCCAGGCTATGTGTGAGTAGAGGCGATCACGGCACCCGGATGCGCGGGTTTGCGATGTACGGCCATGCAGCTGAGTACGCCCAGTGTCACGCAGACCAGTGCCGCGACCTCCAGCGGAGCGGGCCAGCGCCGTTCCCACAGCCAGCCGTAGAGCAGGGCGAACAGCGTTTCGAACAGGATCATCTGGCCCACCAGGGTCAGGGGCAGCAGGCGGCTCATCCGGTTCCACAATGCGTTGCCGGCGATCGAAGCGAGCACCGCCACGCCGACCGACACCGCGCCGAAGCGCGCCCAGGCCTCCATGCCGTGCGCCGCCGCGCCCATCGCCAGCGCGACCGGTACCAGCAGGAGACTCTGCGCGCCGGTCATCAGGCCGGTCAGCAGGTTCCAGTCGTGCGACGACACCTGCGGCAGCCGCGCCAGCGCACGCGCATTGCCCACGGCATAGGCCGTCCACGAGACCAGCGCACCGATCGCGCACAGCAGGCCGACCATGGGCTTCCCCGCGGCGCCGTTGGCGGGCGCCACCAGCGCCTGTCCCCCTATGCAGGCCACGCCGGCCACGCACAGTAGCAGCGAGGGCAGCAGCTTCCGCAGCGGCACCGCGCCCGCGTCGCGGCTGCCGATCACCGTCACCGCGACCGGCAGGAAGCCGATCACCAGCGAAGTCATCGCGATGCCGCCGGATTGCACCGCGCTGGCGAGCAGCAGGTAGTAGACCGTGTTGCCGGCCAGCGCCAGCCAGCCCAACGTCCACCAGGTCGGGCGCGGCAGCGCCATGGCCAACCGTTGCCAGCGCGGCAGCACCAGCGCCAGCGCGATCAGCCCGTAGGCCAGGTAGCGGCCGAGCGTCAGCTGCAGCGGGGTGAAGTCGCGCACCAGTGCCGGTGCCAGGAAGACCAGCCCCCAGAGTGCGCCGGCCCCCATGCCGCAGGCGATGCCGGTTAGCGTGCCGCGCGCGGGCGTGGAAGGGGCGTGGGTGGAAGAGACGGTGGCCATGCGAGCAATCTACTCGCGGACCTGCGATGATCCGGCTCGATATCGGGCCCTCGAACGCAACATTTACTCGATCATGCCGCGAAAACCCGCCATTCCCGCCTCCGGCCTGGATCGCTACGACCGGGCCATCCTCGACATCGTCCAGCGCGACAACAAGACGCCGCAGCGGGCCATCGCCGAAGCGGTGAACCTGTCCACCGCCGCCGTGCAGCGTCGGATCGCCGCGATGGAAACGTCCGGCGTGATCGCCGCCAACGTCGCCGTGGTCGATCCCGATGCCGTCGCCGCCACCATCACCGCGATCGTCGAAGTGAAGCTGCGCGACGAACGCGCGGTCACCTCCGATCGCGCCAAGGCGCTGTTCCGCGGCACGCCGGAAGTGCAGCAATGCTTCTACGTCACCGGCGGCATCAGCTTCGTGCTGATCATCGTGGCGCCGAACATGCCGACCTACGAAGCGCTCACCCGGCGGCTGTTCGCCGAGAACGACCTCGTCGTCGACTTCCGCACGCTGATGGCGCTGGACCGGGTGAAGACCGGCACCGCCATCGTGGTGC
Organism: Pseudoxanthomonas sp. CF385; assembly: GCF_900104255.1. Taxonomy (NCBI): domain Bacteria; kingdom Pseudomonadati; phylum Pseudomonadota; class Gammaproteobacteria; order Lysobacterales; family Lysobacteraceae; genus Pseudoxanthomonas; species Pseudoxanthomonas sp. CF385. The sequence continues at coordinate 113,304 of NZ_FNKZ01000003.1, read as the reverse complement.
CGTAGACCGCCAGACGCGTCGCGCAGGCCGGCGGGCCCCATGACCTCTGGCGCTTAAGCCGTCATGCCCGGTCCGTATCATGCGAGTCACATAGGAGGGGTCATGCGTCCACTGATCGGAATCTGCCTGCTCGCCATGCTGCCGTTCGCCGCCGTTGCGGCGGAGACGGGGCATTCCATCCCCACCCGCACCGCACTGGATGCCGAAGCCGCGGCGGCGATGAAGGCCGCGCAGGCGAACGGACTGGCCATCGCCGTGATCGATGCGGGCAAGGTGGTCCACGTGGCCGCTTATGGCCAGCGCAATGCGAAGGGCGATCCGCTGCAGACGGCGACCGTCATGTACGGCGCCTCGCTGACCAAGGCGGTGTTCGCCTACACGGTGCTCCAGTTGGTGGACGAAGGCCGGTTGGACCTCGACCGTCCCATCGCGACGTACTTCGACACGCCGCTGACCGACTATCCCGCCGAGGACGCCTACGGGCCGTGGCCCGACCTGGCCGGCGACGAGCGCTGGAAGGCCATCACCGCGCGCCACCTGCTGACCCACAGCAGCGGCTTCGCCAATTTCGCCTATCTGGAACCCGACGAGAAACTGCGCATCCACTTCGCGCCGGGCAGCCGCTACGCCTATTCGGGCGAAGGGCTGATCCTGCTGCAGTACGTGATCGAGCGCGGCCTCGGGCTGGATCTGGGGCAGGAAATGCAGCAGCGCGTGTTCGACCGTTTCGGCATGCCGAACACCAGCATGATCTGGCGCCCCGACTTCGCGACCAACCTCGCCGATGGCTGGATGGAAGACGGTGCCGTCGAGCCGCACGACGAACGCAGCCGCGTGCGCGCCGCCGGTTCGATGGACACCACCATCGCCGACCTGGCGAACTTCGCCGCCGCGCTCAGCCGGGGCGAAGGCCTGTCGCCGGCCAGCGCCGCGGCGATGGCGACCGCGCAGCTGCCGATCACCACGGCCTCGCAATTCCCCACGCTGCAGGACGAACTGCCGGCGGCAAAGCGCCGCAGGGATCTGGCCGCAGGCTTGGGCGTGGTGGTGTTCGACGGCCCTCAGGGCGCCGGCTTCTACAAGGGCGGCCACAACGACTCCACCGGAAACACCTTCGTGTGCGTGCGCCAGCGCCAGCGCTGCGTGGTGATCCTGGGCAACGACGTGCGCGCCGAACGCGCGTTCCCGCGGCTGGTCGCCTTCGTGCTGGGCGAGACCGGCGTGCCGTGGACATGGGAGTACGGCAACAAGCAGTTCGTCCCCTGACACGCGCGCGCAGGACGCCGGCGACGCGGAACACCCCGTCGCTCGGGTAAAGTGCGGAGCGGATCGCCGCGCCGTTTCCGCGTGAGGAAACGGCACCCTGGGGGAGGGCAGGCGGGCGTTCTTCCATCGTGTCGGCGGTGTCGAAGGGGGCAGGTTGGCCAGCGTGGCGGACAGACAGATCGGGCGGGCCGCAAGGCCGCACCGCCTGCGCATGCGTGCGTGGCGCGTGTTGCTGGCGTGCGCGTGCCTGCTGCTGGCGCCGCTGGCGCAGGCGCTGGATGCGCAGCGCCAGATCGCCCAGTTCCATCACACGGCCTGGACCGTGCGCGAAGGCGCGCCGGGCCAGATCACCGCGCTCGCGCAGACCACCGACGGCTACCTGTGGCTGGCCACCCAGGTGGGCCTGTACCGCTTCGACGGCGTGCAGTTCGAGCGCTACGACCCGCCGGGCGACCAGGCCTTTCCCGCCACCAGCATCTCCACCCTGTACGCCACCGCGGACGGCGGCCTGTGGATCGGCTTCCGCTATGGCGCGGTCAGCTTCCTGCGCGATGAGCGGCTGACCCATTACGGCGAAGCGCAGGGGCTGCCGACCAGCACCGTCTTCCGGTTCGCCCGGACACCGGATGGCCGCCTGTGGGCCGCCACCTTCAGCGGCCTGGTGTACCTGCGCGAGGGCCGCTGGCATCGCGTCGAACCGGCCTGGCGGGCGCCCGGCACGCAGGCGCGCTCGGTATTCACCGACCGCGAGGGCACCCTTTGGCTGGCGACGGAGGATGGTCTGGCGCGGCTGCGCAAGGGCGCGCGCGCGTTCGAGACGCTGGATATCCGCGTCGGCCGCATCAGCCAGATGGCGCAGGCGGCGGATGGCAGCCTGTGGATCGCCGAGAACGAAGGCGGCGTGCGTCGCCTGCCGCTCGATGGCGTGGTCGCGCCCGCGGCGATCGTCGCGCCCTCGGCCGGGCTGCTGTTCGATCGCGACGGCACGCTGTGGGCGAGCACCATGGGCGAGGGCGTGCAGCGGCGGGGGCGTCCGCTGCAGCCGGCGTCCGACGGGGAGACGGTGGAGCACTTCCGCCAGGACGACGGGCTCAGCGCCGACTATCTGCTGCCGGTGCTGGAAGATCGCGAAGGCAACGTCTGGGTAGGCAGCAGCCGCGGGCTGGACCGCTTCCGTCATACCAACGTCGTCCCCGCGATGCTGCCGGATGGCGCGCAGGATTTCGCGATCGTCACCGGGGCCGACGGCACGCTGCTGGCGGGCAGCCGCAACCGTCCGTTGATGGTCCTCGACGGCGGGCCGCCGCGTGAACTCGATCTGCCGCCGCCGCTCACCGCCGCGCATCGCGATCGCGCGGGCACCGTCTGGCTGGGCGGGCCCGGCGGCCTGTGGACGCTGCGCGACGGACGCCTGGCGCCGGTGACGCCGCTGCCGGTGTCCGGCTATTCCGGCGTGCAGGCGATCGCGCATGGCGACGACGGCGTGTTGTGGGTGTCGTTGAACACGCCCGGCATCCATCGCCTGGCGGAGGGACGCTGGCAACAGGTGCGCGGGCGCACCGGACTGCCGCCGGGCTCGTCGCCGCTGGTGATGCTGCCCACGCGCGATGGCGCCGTCTGGATGGGCTACGCGCGCAACCAGATCGCGATCCTGCGCGGCGATGACATCCGCGCGCTGACGGCGGAGGACGGCCTGGCGGTGGGCAATGTCACCGCGCTGGCGGAAAGCCGCGACGGCGTGTGGATCGGCGGTGAGCGCGGGTTGGCGCGCTATGCCCACGGGCGCGTGCGCAGCCTGCAGGGGCCTGCCGACAGTCCGTTCCGCGGCATCACGGGCATCGTCCGCACGCGCGCGGGCGATCTGTGGTTGAACGGCGCGCGTGGCGTGCTGCACGTGAAGGCCGTCGACGTGGCCACGCTGTTCGACACGTCCGCGCCGCGTTACGAACGCTTCGATTTCCTCGACGGCATGCCCGGCGTGCCGGCGCAGTTCCGGCCGATTCCCACCGCGGCGGAAGGTGGCGACGGGCGCCTGTGGTTCGCGACCACGAGCGGCGTGGTGTCGATCGATCCGGCGGCGATCCGGCGCAATCCGCTCGCGCCGCCGGTGTCCATCCTGTCGCTGACCGCCGACGGCAAGACCCGTCGCGCCGGTGCGGGCGCGCTGCGATTGCCGCCGGGCACGCGCAACCTGCAGATCGCCTACACCGCGCTGAGCCTGTCGATCCCCGAGCGCGTGCGCTTCCGTTACAAACTGGACGGCTACGACACCGGGTGGCAGGACGCCGGCGCGCGGCGCGCCGCGTTCTACAACGACCCGGGGCCGGGGACGTACACGTTCCGGGTGATCGCCGCCAACAACGACGGGGTGTGGAACGAGGTGGGCGCCGCGCTGCCCGTGGTGATCGCACCCCGGTACTACCAGACCACGTGGTTCCTCGTGCTGTGCGTACTGTTCGGCGCGACCCTGCTGTGGATCGCCTACCTGCTGCGCCTGCGCCACCTGTCCGCGCAGATCCGCGCGCGCCTGCACGAGCGCCACCGCGAGCGCGAGCGCATCGCCCGCGAGTTGCACGACACGCTGCTGCAGAGCGTGCAGGGCCTGATCCTGCGTTTCCATGCGGTGTCGCAGTCGCTCGGACGCGACGCGCCGGGCCACGCGGCGATGGAGCGCGTGTTGCAGCGGGCTGACGACGTGCTGGCCGAAGCGCGCGACCGCGTGCTGGACCTGCGCCGCGCGCGCATGTCGGGCGAGTTGTCCGATGCGCTGGCCGCACTCGGTGAGGACCTGGTGCCCGAGCACGCGACCGAGTTCCGGCTCGAGGTGGAAGGCGAGCCGCGGCAGCTGGATGCGCTGGTCCGCGACGAGGTGTACCGCATCGCGCGCGAGGCGGTGTTCAATGCGTTCCAGCATGCGCAGGCCGCGCATGTGGACGTCGACCTGGATTACCAGCACGACGCGCTGCACCTGCGCGTGCGCGACGATGGCGAGGGTTTGCCCGACGCGGTGCTGCGCGCCGGCGGCCGCCAGGGCCACTGGGGCCTGTACGGCATGCGCGAGCGCGCGCAGCGCATCGGCGGCACGCTCGCCCTCGCGTCCACCGCAGGCTCGGGCACGACGGTGTCGCTGCGCGTGCCGTCCAGCGTGGCGTATCGCGTGCCGCCGCAACGTGCGTCGCGTTGGCAGCGTTTGTCGCGATGGCTGCGACGCGCATGACCGGATGATCGCGTTCATCACGCGCAGGATGAAAGTGCGCGCATTTCCCGACGGCATTTAACGTTCTTAACATCGCGTTGACCTTCGCGATGCCGATGCGGACTACAATGCTGCATCGCATCAGTCGATGTCCGCGTCCGCATCTGGGGATGGACGCGCATCTGCGCCGCTCTGCGCGCAGCGTGCCACGCACGCGGCCCCTCTCCGTGCATCCGCCTTCGCGATGCCTTTTTCGGTGCGTGTCCCCGCCTGCGTCCGTCGACGCGTCCGCGTCGTGCCCTGTGCGCGGCACACCCCTCACCGGAGTGCACCTGCATGAGCCTGTTGGAATCTTCTTCGCAACCGCTACCCTCGCAACCCCTGCTGCTCGCCACCGATCTGGACGGCACCTTTCTCGCCGGCGATGCGGAGGCACGCAAGCGTCTGTATCACCTGGTCGACGCGCATCCGGACGTGAAGCTCGCCTGGGTGACCGGCCGTGGGCGCGAAGCCATCCTGCCGCTGCTGGCCGATCCCGGTCTGCCGACGCCCGACTATGTGATCTGCGATGTGGGGGCCACCGTGCTGCGTACCGACGACATGCAGCCGATCCAGCCGCTGCAGTCGCATATCGAAGCCTGCTGGCCGGGCGAGCACGCCGTGGCCGACGCGATGCGCCGCTTCCCGATGCTGGTGCGCCAGGAAGTGCCGCAGGAGCGGCGCTGTTCGTACTACTGCCATCCGGAACAGCTGTCGGTGATCCAGGACGACGTGGAAGCGGTGGCGGCCTCACTGGGCTGCGAGGTGCTGTATTCGGCCGACCGCTATCTCGACATCCTGCCGCGCGGCATCCGCAAGGGCAGCACGCTGGCCGCGCTGGTCGACGAGCTCGCGCTGCCGCCCGCACGCGTGCTGGTCGCTGGCGACACGCTCAACGACCTGTCGATGTACGGCGAGGGATTTCCCGGTGTGTGCGTCGGCCGGTCGGAACCGGCGCTGCTCGCCGCCACCGCCGGCATGGACGACGTGCTGCACGCGGACGCACCGGGCTGCGGCGGCATCCTGCAGGCGATGGCGCACTTCGACCTGCTGCAGGCGGACGACTACGCGCCGCCGCTGCACGAGCCGGGCAAGGCCGAACTGGTGATGGTCTACCACCGTCTGCCGTACGAGGAGCACATCGTCGATGGCGAACGCGTGCGCACGCCGCACAGTTCGCCGAACGGCATCATTCCCAGCCTGCTCAGCTTCTTCGCCGATGGCCGCCCGGGTTCCTGGGTGGCCTGGACGGTGGACGATGCGAAGGCGCCACCCGTGCCCACCCATGCGGTGGTGGACCGCGCCGCGTATCCGGGCCTGACCGCCACCCACGTGCCGCTGACGAAGCACGAGGTGGACGTGTTCTACAAGCGCTTCTCGAAGGAAGCGTTCTGGCCGGTGATCAACAGCTTCTGGGAGCGCGCGCGTTTCAGCGAGGACGACTGGGCGCTGTTCAAGCGCGTCAACCGCCGCTTCGCCGAGGCGGCCGCCGCCGAAGCCGCGCCGGGCGCGACGGTGTGGCTGCACGACTACAACCTGTGGATGGTGCCCTCGGTGCTGCGCGAGCTGCGCCCGGACCTGAAGATCGCCTTCTTCCACCACACCCAGTTCCCGTCGGCGGACATCTTCGCGATCCTGCCGTGGCGCCGGGAGATCCTCGGCAGCCTGCTGGCCTGCGACTACGTGGGCTTCCACATCCCGCGCCACGCCGAGAACTTCACCGATGCGGTGCGCAGCACGTTCCCGGTGGAGGTGGTGGCGCGCGCCGCCTGCGCGCCGCGCTTCCTGACGTTCGGCTGCGCGGTCGGCGTGGAGGACATGGCCACCGAGCTGCGCATCGACGGGCGCACCGTCCGCATCGGCGCGCACCCCATCGGCACCGATGTGGAACGCATCCGCGCCTGCCTGGACACCGAGGACGTCGCCGCCGACATCGCGCGCATCCGCGCCGAAATCGGCGACCGCCGGCTGGTGCTGTCGATCGAACGCCTCGACTACACCAAGGGCATCCTGCAGAAGCTGCAGGCCTTCGAGCGGCTGCTGGACGCATCGCCCGAGCTGCAGGGCGAAGTGACGCTGGTGCTGGTCTGCGTGCCGGCCGCCAAGGAGATGACGATCTACCGGCCGCTGCAGCAGCAGATCGAACAGGCGGTCGGTCGCATCAACGGCAGGCTCTCGCGGCTGGACTGGACACCGGTGCGCTTCTTCGCGCGTGTCCTGCCGTTCGCCAGCGTGGTGGCGCACTACGCGGCGGCGGACGTCATGTGGATCACGCCGCTGCGCGATGGCCTGAACCTGGTGGCGAAGGAATTCGTGGCGGTGCAGGGGCTCACCGAGGGCGACGGCGTGCTGGTGCTGTCGGAATTCGCCGGCGCCGCCGCCGAGTTGAAGGGCGCGGTGCTGACCAATCCGCATGACCCGGCTGATCTCGCCCGCACGCTGCGCCAGGCGCTGGCGATGCTGCCCGCCGAGCGCGAGGACCGGCAGCGCCGCCTGTACGGCATCGTGCGCCACCATGATCTGGCGCGATGGGGGCGCGAATTCCTCGAGGCCGTGCAGGCCGCGCACGGCGAGGCGGACGACGTAAATGCGATGAAGCAGACGGCGATCGCGGCGTGAATGCATTTACCTTTGACAGGTGATGAGGACGTCGCGATAGTCACATCACGAGAACGGGGACCACATCCACATGCGCAGCTTGTTGGTACGTAGCATGGGTTGGCTGCTGATTGCGGCCACGGCATTGATGCTGCTCGGCTTGGCGCAGGTTCCGGAACTGTGGGCCGGCGGCGCCTGATCCGCGGATCGCGGACAAAAGAAAACCCGACCAAAGAGGGTCGGGCCTGAAGGGGGAGTCCCCGGCTCCGGCAGTGCTGCTTGCTCAAGGCAGCGCCCGTTTCCATTGCAGAGCGGCCGTTCGTGGCCTGCGCAGGGCGTGCTGCCGGGGACAGGGCTATCGTCGCGGATGTGAATCACATTCGCAGTCGGGTGTAACCCCGATGCCTTGTAGGAAAAGTCCTACCCGGCTTCGCCCCGTCAGAACAGCGCGTTGATCGTGCCGTAGCCCATCGCCTGCGGGTCAGGCAGCGCGGTGTGCGTGCCATGCAGGAAGTCGTCCATCTGCGCGCCGATATGGCCGAACGCGGATTCGGCCAGCGCGGAGCCGGCACTGATGCGGCGCACGCCCCACGCGGCGAGGGCATCGAAGTCGCGCAACTGCGGCCGCAGCATCACGTTCAACGGCAGCCCGCATCCCTGGGCGAGGGCGCGGATGTCCGCTTCCCCGACGACGCCGGGGACGAACAGGCCGTCCGCACCGGCATCCCGATAACGCGCCGCGCGAGCGAGGGTTTCGTCCACGCGCGCGGATTCGGCGGCCAGCCCGCGCAGGTAGACATCGGTGCGCGCGTTGATGAAGACGTCCGCACCCTGCGCACTGCACGCCTGACGGATGGCGTGGATCTTGGCGGCAAGCAAGGCCGGATCTCCACTGCCGTCCTCGAGGTTGATGCCGGCGGCGCCTGCCTGCACGACGCGCAGCACCGTCTGCGCCACCTGCGCCGGATCGTCGCCGTAACCGCCTTCCACATCGACCGTCAGGGGCACGCGGATGACCCGCACGATGCCGGCGACCGCATGCAGCAACGCGTCCACGTCGAGATGGTCGCCGTCCGGATAGCCCTGGGACCACGCCAGGCCGGCGCTGGTGGTGGCGACGGCAGCGGCGCCATGGTGTTCGGCCAAGCGGGCGGTGCCGGCGTCCCAGGCATTGGCCAGGCGCAACAGGCCCTGCTGGTGGAGGTGGCGGAAGCGGGCGGCAGTATCGGGAACAAGGGGCATGGGCGGCGTCCGGTGCGGGAAGACGCACAGCCTGCCATGCCATTGCGCGTTGGACTCACCGTTTGCGGACAGGAACCCTCGCGGCCGGCCCGCGGCTCAGGCGCACATGCGCCAGCCGTTGAACAGCCGCCAGCGGCCGTCGCCGCCCTCGATGTTGATCGCGTAGTCCAACCCCTGCTGGTGGCGCTGGTTGGCCAGTTTCACCGCGTACCGGAGCGCAGCGCCCGGGCTTGCGAACCGGAGCGGCGGCGACTCGTTGATGGAGAGCTCGTACGTGCCGTCCTCGGCGGGCGTATTGAAAAGATCGAACGTCATCATGGCGGTGCGTGGTTCGGTTGCTTGCCACGAACGCTAGGCAGGTGTCCGTGACGTTGGCGCGAATCCCGGAGCCGCCGTTCGCCGGGGTTAAGCGATGTGCAGCGGATGTGCAGAATGTGTGCAATCCAGCTGAACGGTCTACACGCCGTCTTCGCATTCGGCGCCGTACAACACGCGCAGTGGTCGGGCCGACGGATCCACCCCCTCTGTCTCCCGGACAACCCTGCTTCCGAGTCGTCAGGCTGACACCCAGGGCCCCACGAGAGAACCGAACGCAGCGCATCGGACACCCCCTGTTCCAATGCTGCGCCTGGCGGTGGACCGCGAGTCCGACACCGTCGCCGCCCGGAGAGCCAGGCGTGTTCTCGATCACAACGGCCCCTGCGGGGGCCGTTCTGTTAGGCAGGCGCGCACCGCCTGCAGTTCGCTGCCGAACAGCGGCACCGAAGCGTCCACGCCGTCCTTCAGCGCTTCGCCGGAGAGCTTGCGTTCGAACATGCTGAGCGACTGCTGCAGCGCCATCGCATCCGCGGCATCGAACACGCGTACCGCGGCGTCTTCGCCGTGGCTGCGCTGCCAGCATGCGGACAACATCCGGTAGGCGAGTTGCTGGATCGCCGCCACCAACGGCCATCGATCCTCGGCCACCGCACGCTGCCTGGGCGAGGCCACCACCGCTGCGCCGTACGCCTGTTCCAGCGCGAAGGTCGTGCGCTGCAGGTCGCGGCGCGCGGTGCGTGCGGCCACATCGTCCACCTGGCCACTGGCCAGCATCGGTGCGAGCGTCGCCACGCCCTGCAGCACGCGCGTCATCGGTGCCGACAGACCGCGTCCGTCGTCGCGGACGGGCAGGGCCCGGTACACGAGCAGCGCGACGACGCAGCCGACGAGCGTGTCCAGGCCGCGCGCCAGCAGATACTCGCCCGGCGCATCGACCGGATGCCCGCCGCTGGCAAGCGTCAGGGCCGCGCCGGTGATGAAGACCACCGCCAGCGCGTAGTGGCGGACCACCAGCATTTCGACGACGAACTGCAGCAGCATGATCGTCGCCACCAGCCACAAGCCCTGTGGGTGCCACAGCAGGATGGCGCCGGCGAGCAGCAGGCCGACCCAGGTGCCCAGCAGGCGTTCGAGCGCGCGCACGACGGTGCGGGTCCAGTCGAAGCCTTGGTGCAGCATCAGCACCGCGGCCGCGACGGCCCAGTACGCGCGCTCCAGATGGAACAGCGCGCCGAGGCCGCCCGCCAGCAGCGAGGCCACGCCGACGCGCAGGATCACCTGGCGTGAGGCCGACTCGATCAGCGCGCCCTTCAAGGCGTGCCAGGCTCCGGGATGGCCGACCGGGACGCCGGGCAGTACGGCGGGTGCATCGGGCGAGCGCTTGCGGGGCAGGCCGAGCGCCTGCGCTTCGATGCGGCGCACTTCGTCGGACAAGGTGGGAGGCGCGGGGCCATCGGTTCCGGCGGCGCGTGCAAACACCAGATGCAGGTGCCGGTTGAGTGCACGCAAGGTGGCGAGCCGGCCCCCAGGGCGCGCCGCGACCGGTTGGTAGGTCACCAGCGACGACCAGGCCTGATGCAGCGCCAACGCGGCCTCGTGGCGCGCCGCGGCCCGCCGTGGCGTGCCGGTCGCGTCGAGAAAGGCGAGTACCGCGCGTGCCGCCTGGGCGACCGCGGCTTTCTCGGGGCCGCGCGGCCAGGCCAGCGCGCCGGCCATGTGCACGGCCCACGCGAATGCGCCGCCGGCGAGCACCAGCAAGGCGGCGTGCCATGGATCGAACGGGGGCTTCAGCATCGAGGCCGAGGCCGCGCACGCCATCAGGAACAGATAGCCACCGGGTGGGCCGACCTGCAGCGCATTGCAGAACCAGGTAGCCAGCATCGCCAGCAGTGCCACCGCGGGCACCACGACCGGCCAGCCCAGCGGTGCGACCGCCAGGCCGAGTCCGGTGACGATGGCGAAGGCGAGGGCGATCAGCGCGAGTTCGCGCGCGCGGCTGAGGTAGGGGCGTCCACTGCCGTACACGGCGGTGAAGCCGCCGGTCGCGGCCATCAGGCCGGCGGCGGTATGACCCGACAGCCAGCCGACCAGCACCGGCATGCCCATGCACGCGGCCGCGCGCAGGGCGAAGCGCCAACGGCCGGGCGGTCCGCGGCGCACCTTCAGCAAGCCCGGCAACGATTGCCGGAGCGAAGGTGGAGCGGGCGGTGGAGGAACGGAAGGGCTCACGCGGGGAAACGGGCATGCACGCGATGCGGCATGCCCATTCTAGTCCCCGTGCGGTGATGGGCCGACGCGACGAACGCCGAGATCAGGGCTTCGCCGTCGCGGCCTTGTCCCACATGCGCAGGCTCTGCTCGATGACGCGCAGCGCATCGTCCACGCGTTGGCTGTCGAGTTCGGCGGTGGTGTCGCGCGCGCTGTGGATCACCTGCATCACCTTCGGCACCTGCGCGGGCTTGCCGCCGCCGAATACCTCGAGGATCGGCCCGATCTCATCGCCCCCGACCAGCGAGAACGACACCGCCGGCCAGCCGGCCTTGAGGAAGGCCAGATGGTCGGTGGGCGGGTACTTGTCGCCGGGCTGGAAGGCGAGCTTCTCGTGCTGACTCGCCGTACGCAGCGCAGCGACCAGCGGGCTGTCGGCTTGCGGCGACATCATCCACAGCGTGTCGCCCCAGCCGAAGACGTCGAAGTTGACGTACAGCGCGGGCTTTTCGCGCCCGGCGCTCGCGACCCAGGCACGCGAACCGAGCAGGCCTTTCTCTTCGAGGTCCCAGAACACGACCTGCACGCGGTGGTGCGCCAGCGGCGTGGCCTTCAGCGCGGCGGCCAGTTCCAGCACCGCGGCCACGCCCGACGCGTTGTCGGTGGCGCCATGCCCGACCTCGACCTGGTCGTAGTGCGCGCCGATCAGCAGCAGCGGCGCGTCCTTGGGGCCACCGAGATCGGCCACGATGTTCTGTCCGGCCTGTCCGTTCTGTTCGAAGGCCTCGCGCTTCCACGCGATGCCCAAGGCATCGAGCCGCTTGCCGATCGCGTCGCCGCGCGCGGCGGTATCGGCGTGGGCGCTGATGTCGCCGACCTGCGCCTGCCAGCGGTCGGACACGGTATCGGCCCAGGCCGGGCCGGTGGCGAGCAGGGCGAGCAGCAGCGCGGAGCGCAGACGGACGTTCGACATGTGGAATCCCCGTTGGAAAGCCCGAGTATGCCGCAGCGGAGAAGGTGGCTCGATAGGCCGGAATGCATGTACCGGCGTCGCGCCGATAGAATGTTAATTGCGTGGCGAGGGACAGCCACCTACGCTCGCCCCGAGACTCCAGGCATCCGTTCCCCATGACCATCCGCGTTTTCCTCATCGACGACCACGCCCTCGTGCGCACGGGCATGCGCCTGATCCTCGGCACGGAATCCGATATCGAAGTCGTCGGCGAAGCCGAAACCGGCGAGGCCGCGCTGCCCCTGGTCCGCCAGCTGAAGCCCGACGTGGTGCTGTGCGACCTGCACCTGCCGGGCTACAGCGGCCTGGAAGTCACCGAGCGCATCGTGCGCGCCGATCTCGGTGTGCGCGTCATCATCGTGTCGGTGCTGGAGGACGGGCCGCTGCCGAAGCGGCTGCTGGAAGCCGGCGCGTCCGGCTACCTGGGCAAGGCCGGCGATGCGGCGGAACTGATCCGCGCCGTGCGCGATGTCGCGCGCGGCAAGCGTTACCTGGGCAGCAACGTGGCGCAGAACCTCGCGTTGCATACCGTGGGCGGCGATGCGTCGCCGTTCGATGCGCTGTCGCCGCGCGAGCTGGAAGTGGCGATGCTGCTGACGCAGGGACTGCGCCAGGAAGAGATCGCGCGCCGGCTCAACCTGAGCGCGAAGACGGTGAACACGCACAAGACGCGGCTGTTCGAGAAGACCGGCGTACAGGACAACATTGCGCTGGCGCGGCTCGCCGCCCAGTGGGGCCTCATGGACCCGACCCGCGCGCTCTGAGCCTCACGCGCATTCCCGACCGCTGAAACGACACTGGCCGCTTGCGCGGCCAGTGTGCTTTGGAGCGTCCGGAGGAAGGCGCAGCGCGTCAGGCGCTGCGTTCCTCGGAGGTGGCATCGTCCTGCTTGTCGTCCGCAGGCGCGTCGGCCGGCTTGGCCGGGGTCACCGGTTCGAACAGGCTGCGCGTCACCGACGGCGGCGTATCCGCGTCGGCGACGAAGAACAGCGAACCCGTCGCCGGTGCGGCGGGCTTCGGCGCGGCGGGCGGCGGGGTCGGCGTTGCCTCCACCGGCGCTTCGGCGTCGGCGGCGGCTTCGTTCACGACATCGACCAGGTCGATCTGCACGGGCTCGTTGCGCACGACCTCGGCGACCGGCGTTTCCGCGACCGTTTCCACGGCGTCGACCGCCGCGACGACCGGGGCCGGCGTCTCGACCGCTTCGACGACCACGGGGGCCGGTTCGGCGGCGATCTCGGCCTTGACCGTTTCGACGATGGCGACGGCTGCCGGCGCTTCGTGCTGCACCGTGGCGATCACCTCGGGCTGGGCGCGAGCCGCTTCGGCCTTCACTTCCTCGATCACTTCTACGGCCGCGACGGTCTCGACCACGACCGGGGCGGGCACGATCGCGGGCGCCGCGTCGGCAGCGGCCACCGCCTGCTGTTCCGGCTCGGACGCCACGGCGGCCACGACCGGTGCGGCTGCAGCGACGGCGGCGACCGGCGCGGCCGGCTGCGGCTTCGGCGGACGCGGCGCGGCGACGGCCGGTTCCTCGTCGTCGAAGTCGAACTCCGGCTGCGAACGGTCGACGATCGGGGCGTCGTCTTCGCCACCCAGGTCATCGGCCAACACGCCTTCTTCGCCCGCGGCACCGGCTTCACCGTTGCCGCGGCGACGGCGGCGGCCACCTCGACGGCCACGACGGCGGCGACCACCTTCACCGGCTTCACCCGCGTCGGCGGACGGTGCGGCATCGCCGTCGACGGCGGCGGCGAGGGTCGCGTCGAGCTCGGTCGCCGGCGCGTCGGTCGTCGGGGCCGCCACGAAGGCAGCGGTCGGCGGCGCAACAGGTGCGGTTTCCTGCGTCGTGGCCACGGCAGCGGCCGTCGTCAACGGCTCGACAGCGGCCGCTGCGGCGGGCTTCGGCGTGTCCTGCTGCGGCGCACGCGGGGCCTGCTGGCGCTGGCCTTCCTGGCCCTGCTGCTTGCCGCCCTGCTGACCCTGCGGCTGCTTGGGCGCCTTCGGCTGCTGCTGCGCATTGCCCTGGGCGTTCTGCGGCTTCTGCTGCTTCTGGCCCTGCTGCTCGTTGCGCGGCTTCTGCTGCTGGGCGTTGCCGCCCTGCGTCTTCTCGCCCTTGTTGCGCTCGTCGCGTCGATTGTTGTCCTGCTTGCCGCCCCGGCCCTGGTTCTGCTGGCCGCGGTTGTCACGGTTGTCGCGGTTCTCGCGACGGCCGTTGTTGTTGCGGTCGTTGCGGGGACGGTTGTCCTGCTGCGGACGGGCCTGCGGGGCCGGTGCCGTCGCTTCGCCACCGCCGAACAGACGCTTGAAGAAGCCCACCACGCCACCCGAGGCAGGCGCGGCGACGGGGACGGGCGCCGCGACCGGTGCCTGGACCGCCACCGGGGCCGGCGCTTCACGTTCCTCGCGCACCGGGGCCGGCTGCGCGTGCTTGACGTGGGTGACCGCGGGCGCGGGCGGGATGTTGAGCTGCGACTTGGTCAGCGCATGCACCGGCAGCTTGCGCGGGGTGCCGCGCTGGTAGCTGGGCTTGCTGGACTCTTCGCCCAGTTCGTTCTCGCGGATGCGGGTGACTTCGTAGTGCGGCGTGTGCAGCGCTTCGTCGGCGACGATGATGATCGGCGCGTCGTGGCGCTGTTCGATCTCGCGCAGGGCGCCGCGCTTCTCGTTGAGCAGGAAGTTGGCGATTTCCAGCGGGGCCTGGATCAGCACCTGCCCGGTGTTGTCCTTCATCGCGTGCTCTTCGGCCACGCGGATGATCGACAGCGACAGCGATTCGACGCTGCGCATGCGGCCATGGCCGTCGCAGCGCGGGCAGACGATCTGGCTGGACTCGCCCAGGCTGGGGCGCAGGCGCTGGCGGCTCATTTCGAGCAGGCCGAAGCGCGAGATGCGGCCGATCTGCACGCGCGCGCGGTCGTACTTCAGCGCGTTCTGCAGCTTGTTCTCGACTTCGCGCTGGTGCTTGTTCGACGACATGTCGATGAAGTCGATCACCACCAGGCCACCCAGGTCGCGCAGGCGCAGCTGGCGGGCCACTTCCTCGGCCGCTTCCAGGTTGGTGTGGAACGCGGTCTCCTCGATGTCGCCGCCCTTGGTGGCGCGCGCCGAGTTGACGTCGATGGCGGTCAGGGCCTCGGTCTGGTCGACCACGATCGAGCCGCCGGAGGGCAGGCGGACGTTGCGCTCATACGCGCCTTCGATCTGCGATTCGATCTGGAAGCGGTTGAACAGCGGGATATCGTCCTTGTAGTGCTTCAGCTTGCGCAGGTTGTGCGGCATCACCTGCTGCATGAACTCGCGCGCGGTCTCGTGCAGCTCCTCGGTGTCGACAAGGATCTCGCCCACGTCGTTGCGCAGGTAGTCGCGCAGGGCGCGCACGATCAGGCGGCTTTCCTGGTAGATCAGGAACGGCGCCGGCTTGGTCAGCGCGGCTTCGGCGATCGCGCGCCAGACGCTGAGCAGATAGTCGAGGTCCCACTGCAGCTCTTCGGCATCGCGGCCGACGCCGGCGGTGCGGATGATCACCCCCATGTCGTCGGGGATGGTCAGATTGTCCATCGCCTCCTTCAGGGCGGCGCGGTCGTCGCCCTCGATGCGGCGGGAGACGCCGCCGGCCGTGGGCGAGTTGGGCATCAGCACCATGTAGCGGCCGGCCAACGAGATGAACGTGGTCAGCGCGGCGCCCTTGTTGCCGCGCTCGTCCTTGTCCACCTGGACGACGACTTCCTGGCCTTCGCGCAGCAGTTCGCGGATGCCGGCCTTGTTGTGGTCCACGCCCGCCTGGAAATAGTCGCGGGAGATTTCCTTCAGCGGCAGGAAGCCATGGCGCTCGCCGCCGTAGTCGACGAAGGCGGCCTCAAGGGAGGGCTCGAGCCGGGTGATGCGGCCCTTGTAGATGTTGGACTTCTTCTGTTCCTTCGACGGCTGTTCGATATCGATGTCGTACAGGGTCTGGCCGTCGACGATGGCCACGCGCAGCTCTTCGGCCTGCGTGGCGTTGATCAACATACGTTTCATTGTGCGTTCCTCGCGCGCTGCTACCGCGCGGAACGCCATGGCGTTTCGCCTCTGGAATGTTGCACCACCCCTTGCGCAGGCGCAGCGGGGCAGGTCGGGCTTCCAGCGCTACGACACCACGGCAGGCCGCGGGAGCGCTTGTTCTAATGGGGTGTTGCGGGCCGGCGGCAGCTTCCCTCGAGAGGTCGCGCCGCGCGGGACATGTTCAGCACAGGTGCCGTCACGCACCCGGCGGTATCCGGGCCTGCCGATCAGCCGCTAACATGGCCGCCCCTGGGGCGGTGGCCGCGCACTTGCCGGAATCGCGGGGAGACGGGCTTCTGGCCCAACTGCAACTCCCTGCGAAATCAAACCCTTATCTCGCCCCCCGAGTTTAACAGATTACCGTTCATGACCCCTAGTCCCCCGTCCGACAAGCCGGCGGTACCGCCCAAGACCGCCGTGCGCACCGTCACCGTGCCCGAGGACCGGGGTGGTCAGCGGCTGGACAACTTCCTCCTCGGCCAACTGAAGGGCGCCCCCCGCAGCCTGGTCTACAAGCTGGTGCGCAGCGGGCAGGTGCGGGTGAACGGCGGACGGGCCAAGGCCGAGCGCAAGCTGGAGGGGGGCGACGAGGTCCGCATCCCACCGGTCAATCTCAGCGAAGAGGGAGAAAAGGTCGGGCCGCCGGCGGGCTTCCTGAAGCGCATGGAGGCGGCCATCGTCTTCGAGGACGAGCGCCTGCTGGTCATCAACAAACCGTCCGGGGTCGCCAGCCACGGCGGCAGCGGCATCAGCCATGGCGCCATCGAGACCATGCGCGTGCTGCGCCCCAACCAGACGCTGGAGCTGGTGCACCGGCTGGACCGCGACACCTCCGGCCTGCTGGTGATGGCCAAGAAGCGCTCCGCGCTGTCCGAGTTGCAGGCGCTGCTGCGCGAAGACAGCGAAGGCGGGGCGCGCGGTATCGAGAAGCGCTATCTCACTCTGCTGGTGGGGCGCATGCCCGACGGCGTGATGAGCGTCGAAGCCCCCTTGCACATCGGCCTGCGCCAGGGCGGCGAGCGGCACGTGCAGGTGCACCGCGACGGCAAGGCCTCGCTCAGCCACTTCCGCGTGCTGGAACGGCGCGGCGGGCATTCCTACTGCGAAGTGCGGATCGAAACCGGCCGTACCCACCAGATCCGCGTGCACGCCCAGCACATCGGCCACCCCGTGGCGGGCGACGACAAGTACGGCGACCCCGTGGTGAACAAGCGCCTGCGAGAGCAGGCCGGGCTGAAGCGCCTGTTCCTGCACGCCGCATCCCTGCGGTTCGCGCTGGACGGCGGCAAGACGCCTTATGTGTTGAATGCGCCGCTGGCGGAGGAACTCGTCGAGGCGTTGGACAACCTGCGCTGAGGTTCCCGCAACCTTAATGCCAGAGGCCGAGCACGAGCCCGAACAGGGCGAACTGCACGGTGTGGTAGCCGCCATCGATCAGCCACAGGCGAAGACCGCGCTGGGCGAACAGGTAGTTGATGCCGAAGCTGGCGGCGACCAGTCCGAAGCCGACCAGCACGCCTCGGCAGACGGCGAACGACAACGGCGGTTGCGGGCCGAGGAACCAGGCGAACACCGCGGCCGCCAGCAGCGAGAACACGAACGCGCCGCCGAAGATCTTCGCCGGATGGCCCTGCTTCTGCGGATCCATGCCGGCCGCCGCATTCCACGCCTTGCCGAACAGCGGGCCGTACCACACGCCGCCGAGCAGGAAACTCGACACGGCCGCGACCAGCACGGCCCAGAGATTGATTCCGTCCATCAGAGCCCCCGTCGCGATCGGTCAGGTGCCGCTGCTCTGTGCGAAGCAGCGGGTCGGTTTCTCGAGCACCGGCGGGAAGGTCACCGGCACGGTGATGGTGTGGGTCACCGCCTGGCCGTTGCGCGTCGCGGCGCGGAACGTCCAGGTGCGCACCGCTTCCAGCGCGGCCTTGTCGAGCGCCTCGTTGCCGCTGCCCTGCGCCTGCGCGACCTGCGAGGGAACGCCATCCTTCTCGATGGTCACGCGCAGGACGGTGGTTCCGCCCTCGCTGTTGCACTCCGCCTCGGGCGGATAGGCCGGCGGCGGTGTATCGATGGCGGCCAGCTCGGTGGACGGAATGATCGGTGCGGCGGGCGCTTCGGCCTTGCCGCAGGCGACGAGCACCACGACAAGCGCCGGGACCAGCGCCGGGCGTACGACACGCAGCATGTCCATCAGGGTTCTCCCAGCAGCGCGCTGGCTTTCGCCGCGCAGATGAAGTCGTTCTCGCTCAGGCCGCCGACGTCGTGCGTGGAGTAGCGGACGACCGCGCGGTTGTAGTGCACGCCGAGGTCGGGGTGGTGGTCTTCGGCGTGCGCGACGAAGGCGAGTGCGTTCACGAATGCCATCGTTTCGTAGTAATTCTCGAACGGAAACGTGCGCAGCAGGGCGTGCCCGTCCTCCACCAGCTCCCAGCCGGGCACCTGCGGCAACAGTTCGGCAAGGCGGGCCGGCGGCAGCCGATGTTCGCTGCCGCGCAGCGGCACACAATGCGCCTGGGCGAGGGGTATCAGGTCGGACATCGGGAATCTCCTGCGTAGCGGCCAGTCTGAACAAAGACCGACGACGGGCCCGTGAATGTGAATGCCCGTGGGGCAGGGGGCTAGAATACCCGCATGATCCAGATTTCCGACAGCGCACAGGCCCACTTCCGCAAGCTGATCGAACGCGAGGCGTTGGCGGGGCTCGGCGTACGCCTGAGCGCCGTCCACCCCGGCACCGCACAGGCGGATGCGCGGCTCGAATTCGCCGAGCCACGCGATCTTGCCGGCGATGAGTGGGCGGTGGACTGCGATGGTTTCACGCTCTACGTCGACGCCGGCAGCGTGCATTGGCTGGACGGCGCCGAGATCGACTACGTGGTCAAGGGCGCGGGCACCCAGCTCACCATCAAGGCGCCACGCATCAAGGGCGAGGCGCCCGGCGACAGCGCGTCGCTGGTCGAGCGCGTGCGCTGGGTCGTCGACAACGAGATCAATCCGCAGCTCGCCGCCCACAAGGGTCGCGTGGCGGTGGAGGAAGTCGGCGGCGACGGTGTGGTCTGGCTGCGTTTCGGCGGCGGCTGCCACGGCTGCGGCATGGCCGACGTGACCCTGAAGCAGGGCATCGAGAAGACGCTGATGGCGCGCGTGCCCGGCGTCACCGCCGTCCGCGACGCCACCGACCACGGGACCGGGGATGCCCCGTACATCCCGCGCGGCAACGCGGCCTGACGGACGCCAGCGCCGGTGACGAACGCCACCGACGTTATCGCGCACCTGCTGCCACGCAAGGCAGCGACCATCCTTGAACGCCATACCCGTCTGCCCTTCGGCTGGGGTCTGTGGCTGCGCGCGCTGCCCGAGCGGCTGGGGCGCATCACCCGCGAACGCGCCGAAGCGATGGTGGGCGTGTTCGCCGCGCGCGCGCCGCGCCCCGCCGATCCGGTGCCGCCGGTCCCGGGCCGGATCCAGGCGTTGCGCTCGCTGCTCTACCAGGGCTGGGGACCGCCACCGCGCGAAGAACGCTGGATGCGCTGGACGGCGGGCTTCACGAGCACGCTCATGCACGTGGCGTTCTTCGTGTTCCTGTTGTGGGTGGCGCTGGTGAAGATCCCGCCGCCGACGCCGGAAACCGGCGACGACAGCAGCCGCGTACGCCTCGAAATGATCGGGGACGGCTCGCCCGAAGAACCCGGCGGTGCCCCGCAGCCAGGCGCACCGGCCAGTGCCGCCCCCATGCCGTCCAGTGTGTCACCCGATACCGCGGCAGCGCCGTCCCGTACGGCCGCCGCTCCCCCGGAACAGGCGCCGATGCCGGTGCCTTCCGATGAAGCTGCGGCGGCGGCGCCCGACATCGTGATGGTGCAACCCGACGTACGCATGCCGGAGCCTGCGCCGTCCGAACCTGCACCGCAGTCGGTGCAGGTGACCGAAGTGCCGGAACCCACGCGCGCCTATGTGCTGCCGCCCCCGACGCCGCGCGAGCCGACGCTCCGACAGCCCGCGCCACGCGAGTCCAGCGTGCGCGCCCGCGAGGTCGCCGCGCCGGTCGAGGCGCCCGTGCTGCGGAACGCGACGCCTGCGCGCGTCCTCGATGTGGCGCCGGTGGCCTCGCGGCCCGTGGACGTGCGCGAACGCGAAGTGCTTGCGCCCGTGCCGCAACCGCGTACCGTGGCCATGCCCACCCGCGATGTCGCCCCCCGTGCGGTCAGCACGCCGCAGCGGGATGTCCGGCAGGCGCAGGTACGCGAACCGTCGCCGGCCCCGCCGTCACCCGCGCCATCCGTGTCTTCATCCCCCGCGGCGTCCGCATCGGCGTCGTCACCCACGCCCGTGCGCGCGGCCACGCCATCGCCTTCGACGACGTCCCGCGGCACGGCACCGGCGGCTGGCGCACCCGCGGTCGCGCCGGCGGCGAAGCCGGGCGGCTGGACCACGCCGAATCGTGCGGACGACTGGGGCAACTCCCGGCGCAACGTCGCCGGCGACAGCGCTGCGGACGGCCAAAGCAAGCCCGGCCTCTATAACGCCGATGGCAGCCTGCGCGTGCCCGGCAGTGGTGGCGAGAGCACCGCCCAGCGCGGTGCGCCGGGCGGTGACAACGATCAATGGACGCGCGAACGCCTGGCGGAGTCCGGCACCTGGCTGCAGCGGCCGCCTTACGACTACGAGCCCACCAGCTTCGACAAGTATTGGGTGCCGAGCGAATCGCTGTTGGCGGAGTGGGTGCGTCGCAACGTGAAGGAAATGGAGATCTCGCTTCCCGGCACCAACCTCAAGTTGAAGTGCACGATTTCCGTGCTGCAGTTGGGCGGCGGCTGCGGACTGGGCAACTTCTTCCCGGATCCGCCGGTCGCGCGGCCTCCGCCGGAGATTCCGGTCAAGCGCAAGCCGATCCCCACCGACAGCTGACGTGCCGCGATGCGGGACGTGCAACGAAAAACGGAGCCTTGCGGCTCCGTTTTCGCATTCCCGACGAGGGAAGAACGCTTACTTCTCGTGCACGCCATGCAGGTCGCGCAGCTGCAACGGGCGCGAACCGAAGTAGGCGGCGAGGTCGGAGATGTCCTGGTCGCTCAGCGTGGCGGCCTGGGGACCCATCAGCGCGTGCTGGCGGTCGCCGCTGCGGTAGGCCTGCAGCGCGTGGGCCAGGTAGTCGCCGTACTGGCCGCCCAGCTTGGGGTAAGTGTCGTCGATGGGCGCATTGCCCTCGGCGCCGTGGCAGTCGATGCAGCTCTGGCCGGTGGCCTGGCCCTTGGCCTTGGCCAGTTCCTCGCCCTTGGCGATGTGGCCCTTGGGCAGGCCGGCGGACGAACTGGAACCGTGTTCACCGCTGGCGTGGCCGGGGTTCTCGGCCGAGACTTCGGTATTTTCCACCTTCGAACATGCCACCAGGGCGAGGGCAGCGAGCAGGGCGATGGCTAGACGCTGGGCGTGCTTGGCGTTGGGCATGGTGGTCTTACTTGACGGTGGAGAGGAAAGCGGCGATGTCGGCGATGTCCTGGTCGCTGAAGCTCTGCGACTGGGCCTGCATCGTGGGGTGCTTGCGGTTGCCGTTGCGGTATTCGGTCAGCGCGTTGGCGAGATAGTCGGCCGACTGGCCGCCGATGCGCGGCACATGGAAGTTCGGGTAGGCGTTCTTGTAGCCCTCGATGCCGTGGCAGCCCTGGCAGGTGTAGGTCAGGGTGCGGCCGGTATCCGGGTTGCCGACCAGCGGCTTCGGCGCGGCGGCTGCGGGAGCGGCGGCAGGCGCCGCGGCTTCGACCGGGGCCGGCGTGGCCGGGGTTTCCTGTTGGGCGGTCAGGGCGGCCAGCGGGAGGGCGGCCAAGGCAAGGCAAGCAGCGAGCGGCAGCAGTCGCATCATTCTCGGGAAACTCTCAGGTTGCGCGCGCCACGTACCACCGCGGCGCTTGGCTGAACGCAAGTATAGCCTGCGACCGAATGTCGCGCACAGACGCGGCGTTCCGCCACGTATCCGTGAAGCGCGTTCCGGCCGCCGAACGGTTTCCGTTCCGCGCGCCCTGACAACGTTGCGGAGGGAGAATGGCACGACGCACGGCGTGGAGCGTCGCGCACCGTCGACGACGCAACCTTCCCGCCCGTCGACGCATCGAACCGAATCCGGACCCCCGAGCACGACGCCCGACGCAAGTCACCATGACCTTCGGCGCATGGAAGTCATTCAGGGGTGATATACCTTCATACAACACCACCACAACACCACCACGGTACCACCCCATGTCCCGACCCAGCCCCCTTTCCGGCCGTCCCTACCTGCGCCTGGCCCTGGTGCCCGTCCTGTGCAGCCTGCTGGTCCTGGCCGCCTGCAAGGGCGGCGGCCCGACCCCGGAGGCGCAGGCCAAGAACGGCGACGCGCCCAAGGAGCCCGACGCGGTGCCGGTCGAGGTCGCCAAGGCGACCCATCGCCCCGTCGCGGCCAGCTACAGCGGTACCGCGGCCCTGGAAGCCCTGGGCGAATCGCAGGTGGTCGCCAAGACCTCGGGCGTCGCGCTTGCGGTGCTGGTGGAGGAGGGGCAGGTGGTCCGCGCCGGCCAGGCGCTGGTCCGGCTGGATCCCGATCGCCTGCGCCTGCAGGTGGCGCAGGCCGAGGCGCAGATGCGCAAGCTCGAGAACAACTACCGTCGCGCGCAACAGCTGGTCGAGCAGCAGATGATCAGCGCCAACGACGTCGACCAGATCAAGTACGACCTGGAGAATGCGCGCGCCGTCTACCGTGCCGCCGCGTTGGAGCTCTCATACACCACGGTCACGGCGCCGATCTCGGGCGTGGTCGCGTCGCGCTCGATCAAGACGGGCAATTTCGTGCAGATCAACACGCCGATCATCCGGGTCGTCGACCAGTCGCGCCTGGAGGCCACGCTCAATGTGCCGGAACGCGAACTGTCCACGCTGAAGGCCGGCCAGCCGGTGGCGCTGGCGGTGGATGCGCTGCGCGGCAAGGTGTTCCAGGGCACCGTCGATCGCATCGCGCCGGTCGTCGACGCGGGCAGCGGCACGTTCCGCGTGGTGTGTTCGTTCGCCAGCGACGGCGTGCTGCAGCCCGGCATGTTCGGCCGCATCAAGATCGACTACGACCAGCGCGCCGATGCGCTGGTGGTGCCGCGCATCGCGCTGCTCGACGATGGTGACCCGGCGGTCTACGCGGTGCGCAACGGCAAGGCCACGCGCCTGCCGGTGAAGCTGGGCTACGTGGACGGCGAGTGGATCGAGGTGCGCGAAGGCCTGAAGGCCGGCGACCAGGTCGTGACCGCCGGCAAGGTGGCGCTGCGTGAAGGCAGCGCGGTGCAGGTGATCGGTGCCGAGCCGGCCAAGGTGGCCGCCAAGGCCGACGCCGACAAGACCGCCGGAACCAAGCAATGAGCGCGTCCGGCCACTCACCCGGGGAGAACGATCCCCACGCAGCGGGTGGCGGCGGCACGCTGGGCGGAGGCCTCGTCGAGTTCTCCACCCGCCGTCGCGTCACCATCGCGATGTTCTGGATCACGATGTTCCTGTTCGGCGTGATCGCGCTGGGCTCGCTGAAGGTCAACCTGCTGCCCGACCTGAGCTATCCCACGCTCACCGTGCGCACCGAATACACCGGCGCCGCGCCCTCGGAGATCGAAACCCTCATCAGCGAGCCGGTGGAAGAAGCCGTCGGCGTCGTGAAGAACCTGCGCAAGCTGAAGTCGGTCTCGCGCACCGGCCAGAGCGACGTGGTGCTCGAGTTCGCCTGGGGCACCGACATGGACCAGGCCAGCCTGGAAGTCCGCGACAAGATGGAAGTGCTGTCGCTGCCGCTGGAAGCCAAGGCGCCGGTGCTGCTGCGCTTCAATCCTTCCACCGAGCCGATCCTGCGCCTGGTGCTGTCGAACAAGCAGGACCCGAAGAGCGACACCGACGCGATCCGCCTGCTGACCGAACTGCGCCGCTACGCCGACGATGACCTGAAGAAGAAGCTGGAGCCGGTCACCGGCGTTGCCGCGGTGAAGGTCGGTGGCGGCCTCGAGGACGAAGTCCAGGTCGACATCGACCAGCAGAAGCTGGCGCAGCTGAACCTGCCGATCGATACGGTCGTCCAACGCCTCCAGCAGGAGAACATCAACATCTCCGGCGGTCGTCTGGAAGAAGGTTCGCAGCGTTACCTGGTGCGCACGGTCAACCAGTTCGCGACGGTCAACGAGATCCGCGAGATGCTGGTCACCACGCAGAGCGGCGGCGACAACGCCGCGGCATCGGCGGCCGCGCAGATGGCGGCGATCGCCGCATCGACGGGTTCGGCCGAGGCGATGGCGGCGGCAGCGTCCGTGCAGAGCGCGTCCAGCGGTGGCGGCAGCGTCGTTGCCGGCGGCGTGCCCGTGCGCCTGAAGGATGTGGCCGAGGTGCGCCAAGGCTTCAAGGAACGCGAGGCGATCATCCGCCTGGCGGGCAAGGAAGCGGTCGAGCTCGCCATCTACAAGGAAGGCGACGCGAACACCGTCTCCACCGCCGAAGCCCTGAAAGCCAAGCTGGAACAGCTGAAGGAGCAGGTGCCGCCGGACGTCGAACTGACCGTCATCGACGACCAGTCGGTTTTCATCGAGCACGCCATCAGCGACGTGAAGTGGGATGCGGTGGTAGGCGGTGTGCTGGCGATCCTGATCATCTTCCTCTTCCTGCGCGATGGCTGGAGCACCTTCGTCATCAGCCTGTCGCTGCCGGTGTCGATCGTCACCACGTTCTTCTTCATGGGCGAGTTGGATCTGAGCCTCAACGTCATGTCGCTGGGCGGCCTGGCGCTCGCGACAGGTCTGGTGGTGGACGACTCCATCGTGGTCCTGGAGAGCATCGCCAAGGCGCGAGACCGCGGCCTGGGCATCCTGGAAGCGGCCATGGTCGGCACGCGTGAAGTGAGCATGGCCGTGGTGGCGTCGACACTGACGACCATCGCCGTGTTCCTGCCGCTGGTGTTCGTGCAGGGCATCGCCGGTCAGCTGTTCCGCGATCAGGCGCTGACGGTGGCCATCGCCATCGGCATCTCGCTGATCGTGTCGATGACGCTGATCCCGATGCTGAGTTCGTTGAAGGGCCGCCCGCCGCTGGCGTTTCCGGACGAAGCGCCGCATCCGCAATGGAAGCCGGCGTCGCGCTGGCAGAAGCCGGTCGCGGCTACCGGTCACGGCATCGGCGCCATGTTCCGTTATGCCTTCTTTGGCATCGCTTGGTTGTTTGTGCGCGTCTGGCGTGGCGTGGTGGCCGTGGTGAGCCCGGTCATGGGCAAGATCAGTGACCTCGTCATGGCGATCTATCATCGCGCTGAAGCCGGGTACCTGCGTCTGCTGCCGGCGTCGATGCAACGCCCGTGGCTGGTGCTGGGCTTCGCGGCTG
This sequence comes from Pseudoxanthomonas sp. CF385, assembly GCF_900104255.1. NCBI lineage: Bacteria > Pseudomonadati > Pseudomonadota > Gammaproteobacteria > Lysobacterales > Lysobacteraceae > Pseudoxanthomonas > Pseudoxanthomonas sp. CF385. The sequence continues at coordinate 88,012 of NZ_FNKZ01000003.1, read as the reverse complement.
CCACATTCGTCGCGTCGCTGGCGCTGGTGCCGTTGCTGGGCGCGGACCTGATCCCGCAGCTGGCCCAGGACCGGTTCGAGATGACGGTCAAGCTGCCCCCCGGCACGCCGCTGGCTACGACCGACGCCCTGGTGCGTGAGTTGCAGAACAAGCACGCCAAGGCAGAGGGCGTCCGCGCGCTGTACGGCGTGAGCGGCAGCGGCACGCGTCTGGACGCCAATCCGACTGAGAGCGGCGAAAACATCGGCAAGCTGACGATCGTCATGGCCGATGGCGGTAGTGAAGAAGTCGAGGCTCAGCAGACCGAAGCCTTGCGCGCCACGATGAAGAACCATCCGGGCGCCCAAGTCGATTTCAGCCGACCGGAGCTGCTCAGCTTCTCCGCGCCGCTGGAAGTCGAGTTGCGCGGCCAGGACCTGGCCAGCATCGAGCATGCGGGTCAGAAGCTGGCGGCCCTGCTGCGCGCCAACCCGCACTACGCCGACGTCAAATCGACGGTGGAGCAGGGTTTCCCTGAAATCCAGATCCGCTTCGACCAGGAGCGGGCCGGTGCGCTCGGCCTGACCACGCGCCAGATCGCCGATGTGGTGGTGAAGAAGGTGCGCGGCGAAGTTGCCACGCGCTACAGCTTCCGCGACCGCAAGATCGACGTGCTGGTGCGTGCGCAGGAGAACGATCGCGCGTCGGTGGAGAGCATCCGTCGCCTGATCGTCAATCCGGGCAGTGCTCGGCCGGTGACGCTGTCTGCGGTCGCCGACGTAGTCGCCACCAGCGGACCCAGCGAGATCCACCGTGCCGACCAGGTGCGCGTGGCCATCGTGTCGGCCAACCTGCGCGATACCGACCTCGGCAGTGCCGTGCAGGAAGTGCAGAAGCTCGTTGCCGAGAACCCGCTGGGTGCAGGCGTCGGCATGCACATCGGCGGCCAGGGTGAGGAGCTGCAGGAATCCGTCACCTCGCTGCTGTTTGCATTCGGCTTGGCGATCTTTCTGGTTTACCTGGTGATGGCGTCGCAGTTCGAATCGTTGCTGCATCCGTTCGTCATCCTGTTCACCATTCCGTTGGCCTTGGTGGGCGCCATCGCCGCGCTGTTCCTGACCAATTCGCCGATCTCGGTGGTGGTGTTCATCGGCCTGATCCTGTTGGTGGGCCTGGTGACGAAGAACGCGATCATCCTGATCGACAAGGTCAATCAGTTGCGCGAGGCCGGCGTGGCCAAACACGAGGCGTTGATTGAAGGTGCACGCTCGCGCCTGCGCCCGATCATCATGACTACGCTGTGCACACTGTTCGGCTTCCTGCCGCTCGCGGTCGCGATGGGCGAGGGTGCTGAAGTGCGCTCGCCGATGGCGATTACCGTGATAGGCGGCCTGCTGGTGTCCACGCTGCTGACACTGCTGGTCATCCCGGTGGTCTACGACCTGCTGGATCGTCGAGCGGACGACTACTACCTGGAGCGTGGCCGCCGCGCGCGCCGCCTGCAGGCGCTGCAACCCGACGGGGCGGGTGAACCCGCATGAGCGTCGCGGAGTTCAGCATCAAGCGACCCGTCACGGCGGTGATGTTCTTCATCTCGCTGTTCGTGATCGGCCTGATCGCGGCGATCCGCCTGCCGTTGGAAGCGTTCCCCGAGGTGTCGCCGCCCTTCATCTTCGTGTCGCTGCCCTACACGGGCTCGACACCGGAAGAGGTGGAGCGCACGGTGCTGCGGCCGGCGGAGGAAGCGCTGTCGACGATGGCCGGCATCAAGCGCATGGAGTCGAACGCCAAGGCGGACGGCGCGCAGATCTTCATCCAGTTCTCGGACTGGGATCGTGACGTGGCGATCGCCGCGTCCGAGGCGCGCGAGCGCCTCGATGCGATCCGCGACGACCTGCCGGACGACCTGCAGCGCTATTTCGTCTTCAAGTTCTCGACCACGGACCAGCCCGTGCTGCGTGTCCGCCTGGCCAGCAAGACCGACCTGACCGGCGCGTACGACATGATCGAGCGCGAGTTCAAGCGCCGCATCGAACGCATTCCGGGCGTCGCCCGCGTGGACGTGTCGGGTGCGCCGCCGAACGAGGTCGAGATCGCGATCAACCAGGACCGGCTGACGGCGCACAACCTCAGCCTCAACGACCTGACCACGCGGCTCCAGGCGGTCAATTTCTCGATCTCCGCCGGCGTGATCAGCGACGGTCCGCAGCGGCTGCGCGTGCAGCCGGTGGGCGAGCTGACCGACCTGCAGCAGCTGCGCGACCTGGTGGTGGGCAGCGGTAACGTGCGCCTGGGCGATATCGCCGACGTGCGCCTGAAACCCGCGCGCATGGACTACGGCCGTCGCCTGGATGGCCAGCCGGCCGTGGGCCTGGACATCTTCAAGGAACGCAACGCCAACCTGGTCGACGTGTCCAGCAAGGCGCTGGCCGAGGTGGAAGCCATCCGCGCCCAGCCCGAGATGAGCGACATCCAGGTCAAGATCATCGAGAACCAGGGCGACAACGTCACCTCGTCGCTGCTGGAACTGGCGGAAGCCGGCCTGATCGGCCTGGTCCTGTCGATCGTGGTGCTGTGGTTCTTCCTGCGCCACTGGCCGTCGGTGTCGATGGTGACGCTGGCGATCCCGATCTGCTTCGTGATGACGCTCGGCTTCATGTACTTCGCCGGCGTCACCCTGAACATCCTGTCGATGATGGGCCTGCTGCTGGCTATCGGCATGCTGGTCGACAACGCCGTGGTCGTAGTGGAGAGCATCTACCAGGAACGCGAGAAGTACCCCGACAATCCGATCTGGGCATCGATCATCGGTACCCGCCACGTCGCCATCGCGTTGTCGGCCGGCACCCTGTGCCACTGCATCGTGTTCGTGCCGAACCTGTTCGGCGAGCGCAACTTCCTGAGCATCTACCTGGGCCAGATCGCCATCACGATCTCGGTGTCGCTGCTGGCGTCGTGGCTGGTGGCGGTGAGCCTGATCCCGATGATCTCGGCGCGCTTGAAGACGCCGCCGCTCGTGCGCACGGAGAGCGGCATCATCCCGCGCATGCAGAAGCGCTACGCCCGCCTGCTGCGCTGGACGCTGGAACATCGCGGCTGGAGCGTCCTGGGCATCCTGTTGATCATCGTCGTCAGCTTCGTACCGATGAAGCTCACCAAGTTCGACATGTTCGGCAACGACGGCGGGGGCGAGGCGGAGCTGTACTACCAGTGGAAGGGCGCCTACACCAAGGAGCAGATGTCGGCCGAGATCCTCAAGGTCGAACAGTTCCTCGACGCCAACCGCAAGAAGTACCGGATCTCGCAGATCTACTCGTACTTCAGCGAACAGGGCTGGGGCGGTACTCAGATCAAGTTCGATACGGAGAAGTCCAGTGAGACCAAGCCGATCGTCGAGCAACTGCGCAAGGATCTGCCGAAGTCGGCACGCGCCAACATCGGCATCGGCGGCGACGGCGGCAACCAGGGTGGCGGTGGCCAGCCCGGCCAGAGCGTGTCGTTCCAGCTGGTGGGTGACTCCACCCAGACGCTGGGCGAGATCGCACAGGACCTGATTCCCATCCTGGCCAAGCGCAAGGAACTGCGCGACGTGCGCGTGGATGTCGGCGACCAGAACAGCGAACTCAACGTCCGCGTCGATCGAGAGCGTGCCGCGGCCTTCGGCTTCAGTTCGCAGCAGGTCGCCAGTTTCGTGGGCCTGGCGTTGCGTGGCGCGCCGTTGCGCGAGTTCCGCCGGGGCGAGACCGAAGTACCGGTGTGGGTGCGTTTCGCGGGCGCCGAGGATTACGGCACCGAAGACCTGGCCGGCTTCATGGTGCGCGCGCCGGATGGCCGCACGGTGCCGCTGCTGAGCCTGGTGGACGTGGGCATCACCCCGTCGGCGACGCAGATCCAGCGTACCAACCGCCAGACCACGCTGACCGTGCAGGCCAACCTGGCCGAGAAGGTCACCGTGCCGGACGCGCGCAAGGCCATGGAGGAGACGCTGAAGGGCATGTCGTTCCCGGCGGGCTACAGCTACTCCTTCGATGGCAGCGCCTTCCAGGAAGACGACGAAGCCATGGGGCAGATGATGTTCAACCTGCTGATTGCGCTGGTGATGATCTACATCGTGATGGCGGCGGTGTTCGAGTCGCTGCTGTTCCCGGCGGCGATCATGAGCGGCGTGCTGTTCTCGGTGTTCGGCGTGTTCTGGTTGTTCGCGCTCACCGGCACCACGTTCGGCATCATGTCCTTCATCGGCATCCTGGTGCTGATGGGCGTGGTGGTGAACAACGGCATCGTCATGGTCGAGCACATCAACAACCTGCGACGGCGTGGCATGTCGCGCACGGACGCGTTGGTCGAAGGCAGTCGCGAGCGCCTGCGCCCCATCCTGATGACGATGGGCACGGCAATCCTGGCGATGGTGCCGATCGCGATGGCCAACACGCAGATGGCGGGCGACGGCCCGGCCTACGCCCCGATGGCCCGCGCCATCGCCGGTGGCCTGGCGTTCTCGACGGTGGTCAGCCTGCTGTTCCTGCCGACCATCTACGCCATCCTCGATGACCTGCGCAGCGGTACCGCCCGGGCGATCACCCGGGCGCGCACGCGGCGCGGCGATCTGGCGGGCACCGCCAGCGTCACCGCCCTGCACGTGGATTGAGGCGGGTACGGAAACGAAAAGAGCCGGGCATTGCCCGGCTCTTTTTTTGCCTCGAGATGGGTTCAGCCGACCAGCTTGCCCAGCATCCTCAGGCCGCCAGTCCACACGCCGATGGCGGTGCCCAGGCTGGTCAGGAAGAAATTCAGCAGTACGCGCGCCACCCGGTTCTTCCACCAGCCGCGCGTGGTCTGCACGTCATCGCGCAGGGCCATGAAGTCGGCATAGGTCGGCTTGCGCAGCGTGGCTTCGACGAAGGCGCTCACCGTGCCAGACGCCAGCGCCGGATGCAGCGGCGTCAGGGGCGAGGCGATGAAGGCCGCGAGGATGCTCAGCGGGTGGCCACCGGCGATCGCGCAGCCGAGCGCGCCCAGCAGGCCGGTCGCGAGCACCCACTGCACCAACAGGTCGGAACCGACATCCACGCCGCCCTGCCAGAAACCCCAGGCGAAGCCGCCGACCAGGAAGGCGCCGATGATCATCTCCATCCACGGCATGCGCGACTTGGGTTTCACCGTTTCCAGCGACCGCCGGAGTACGGCCGGATCCTCGGCATCGTCCCTGAGGTGGCGGACCAGGCCGGGCAGATGGCCGGCGCCGACCACCGCGAGCACGCGGTAGGGGCCGGCAGCGTCCGTCGGCGCGTCATGGGCGACTTGGCGCAGCGCGGAGGCCATGTACTGGTCCCGCTCGGCGATGATGGCGCGGTAGAGCTGCGGGCTTTCGGTCGCGAACTCGCCGAAGCTCGACTCCAGCATGTCGCCCTGCTTGAGCTTTTCGATTTCGTCGTCGCCCACTTCCTCATCGGCGAACATGCCGGCGAGGATGCCGGCACCCACCTTGGTGCGCTGCCACCAGCCCAACGACTGCAGTGCGCGCTTGAAGGTCAGGCCGACCTCGCGGTCGATCAGGTGCACGGGCAGACCCCGGGCCTGCGCGTCCAGCGCGCCCGCCTTGAGTTCTTCGCCCGGCTCGACGCCCAGTTGTTCGGCCAATCGCCGCTGGTACGCCGCCAGCGCCAGATTCGCGGCGAACAGGTGGGTCTTGCCCTCGCGGATCACCTTGACCAGGTCCAGCCGCGCCAGCGTGTCCGGATCGGTCAGCGACTGCAGGCGGCCGGCGTCCAGTTCCACCGCGACGCTGTCGTAGTCGCCGCTGGCGACCGCGGCGCGCACGGCGTCGACGCTCGCGCGAGACACGTGGGCGGTGCCCAGCAGGGTGAAGCGCACGCCATCGCGCTCGACGATCTCGTGGGGTTGTCCCTGCAGTGGGTCGGCGGCAGCGGCGGTGTTCGTGTCGGTCATCGTGTCATTCGTCTTGCGGAGGCGCGGTGGTGCCGGCGCCGAGGGTGCGTTGCATCTGCACGGTGTCCAGCCAGCGGTCGTGCTTCCAGGCGATGCCGCGGAAGATGCCGACCAGGGTGAATCCGAATTTCTCGTGCAGGCGGATGGACGCGGTGTTGGTGGGCTCGCCGATCACGGCGATCATCTGCCGGTAGCCGCGGGCTTCGCAGGCCTCGATCAGCGCCTTCATCAGCGCGGCGCCGATGCCGCGGCCCTTCAGGCCCGGAACGACGTAGACCGAATTCTCGACGGTCTTGCGGTAGCCGATGCGGGCGCGGTAGCTGCTGGCGTAGGCATAGCCGGCGAACTGCCCGTCCAGCTCGGCGACGAGGTACGGATAGCCCGCTGCGATCACGGATTGCAGGCGTAGCGACATCTCCGCTTCGTCCGGCACGTCGTACTCGTAGGTGTTGACGTGCTCGCGGACTTCGTCGGCATAGAGGGCGGCGATGGCCGGCACGTCGGCCGGCGTGGCGTCACGGACGATCAGCGGCACGCGCGGGCCTCAGTCGATGTAGCGCTTGAGCAGGTCGCCGTACGCATCGATGCGGCGGTCGCGCAGGAACGGCCAGATGCGGCGGACATGCTCGCTGCGCTGGAGGTCGACGTCCGCCGTCAGGATGGTTTCGTCGCCTCCGGCTTCGGCGATGAATTCGCCCTGCGGACCGAGCACGTGGCTGTTGCCCCAGAACCGGATGCCCGACGCGCCCAGCGGCGAGGATTCATGGCCCACCCGATTGCAGCTCAGCACGGGCAGGCCATTGGCGACCGCATGGCCGCGGTGGCTCAGCACCCAGGCGTCGCGCTGGCGGTCCTTCTCGGCCTGCCCGTCGTCGGGATCCCACCCGATCGCGGTGGGGTAGAGCAGCAGGTCCGCGCCGGCCAGCGCCATCAGGCGCGCGGCTTCGGGATACCACTGGTCCCAGCACACCAGCACGCCGAGACGGCCGACTGAGGTGTCGATCGGGGTGAAGCCGATGTCGCCCGGCGTGAAATAGAACTTCTCGTAGAACCCCGGGTCGTCCGGGATGTGCATCTTGCGGTACTTGCCCGCGATGCGGCCGTCCTTCTCGTAGACGACGGCGGTGTTGTGGTACAGGCCGGCGGCGCGGCGCTCGAACAACGAGGACACCAGCACCACGCCGTGCTGCTTCGCCAGCGCGCCCAGACGCTCCGTGCTCGGGCCGGGTATCGGTTCGGCCAGGTCGAACTCCTGCACCGATTCGTGCTGGCAGAAGTAGGCGCCGTTGTGCAATTCCTGCAGCAGCACCAGACGGGCGCCGCGCTTGGCGGCTTCGGCCACGCGCGCTTCGATCACCGACAGGTTGGCGTCGGCGTCGCCGTGGTTCTTCTCCTGGATCAGGGCAACGGGCAGGGTGGTGCGGTTCATCGTGGGCGCGATCGGGCAGCGGCGGCGAGAGGGCGAATGGTACCGCGTCCACCCCGCGCGCAGGCGCACGCGACGTGAACACGCCGTGCCGCGCTCAGGCGTTCGCGGCGTCCTCGCGGCGGCGCTGCTGGCGCCCCAACGCCAGCCCGGTGGCCGCCCAGGCCAGGGCCACGCCGGAGCCGATCAGCATGGCGACGGCCGGGTGCTCCGCCAACACGTCGAGGGCGCGCTTCACCCAGCCGCTAAGCGCGTCGCCGCCGCGGTACACCACGGTGTCGATGAAGTTCTTGGCCTTGTACTTCTGCCCTGGCAGAACGACCGTGTAGAGCATCTCGCGTCCGGGACGGACGAAGGCGTACTCGCCGGCGCGGCGCGCGACCATGACCACGACGAACACGCCGAACACCGGCGCCAGTGCCAGCCACAGGAACCCGGCGGCCATCACCAGCGGCACTGCCACCAGCAGCACGCCCACGCCGAGCCGTTGGGCAATCCGCCCGGTGATGAACAACTGGCTGAGGATGGCGAGCGCCTGTACCACGGTATCGATCGTGCCAAATACGCGCGTCTGCTGTTCCTTGTCCGGGAAGAGCTGTTCGACCAGCTTGGCCTGCTCGAAGTAGAGGAAGGTCGTCACCGTCGCCAGCAGCAACACGAACAGAGCGATGCCGGCGAGGTAGGGCGACTTGAACACTTCGGTGGCGCCGGCGAACGGATTGCCACCCAGCGGGGCGCGCCGTTGTTCGGCCGTACTGACGCCTTCCGGCAGCGGGTGCCGGTCGCGCCACTGATGCAGCCGCAGGGCCGTGACGCCACTGGCGCCCATCAGCACCGACGACAGCAGCATCAGGCCGCCATGCCCCAGGTGCTCGACCAGCAGCGTGGTCAGCAACGGGCCTACCAGTCCACCGAGGCTGGCCCCGCTGGCGATCAACGCGAACAGGCGCTTCGCCTCACTGCTTGCCAGCACGTCGGCCAGCACGCTCCACGCCAGCGAGATCAGCAACAGGTTGATCACCGAGACCCAGATGTAGAAACCGCGCGCCAGCCATACATCGTCGGGCCGGGCGAGCAGGGCGACGCCGAAGGCCAGCAGGCTGACGACCACCGCGCCGAACACCCATGGCAGGATCCGCCGGCGCGATACCTTCGACGCGATCCAGCCGAACAGCGGCAGCACGATGAGCGTGGCGACGAACGTGCCGGTGAACAGCCACTGCAGATTGTCCACGCCGCCGGTCACGCCCATCGTTTCGCGGATCGGCCGCAGCATGAAATAGCCCGCGAACAGTAGGAAGAACATCAGCAAACCGGCCCCCACCGCAGGGGCTTCGTGCGGTGCGACGTTGAACAGGCGGGACAGCCAGCGCGTCATCGCGCCGCCAGGCGCGGTCTCGGGGGCAGGAGGCATGGGCGACTCAGGCGAGGGCGGCGATCAGCGCATCGCGCTGGGCGGGCGTCAGGTCAGGCCCGGTACCGGCCTTGAGGTTGTCGGTCTGCCGGTCCGGTTTGCCCGTCGCCGGGATCACCGCGGTCACCGCCGGATGGCTGAGCGCGAATTTCAGGAACGCCTGCGCCCACGACGTCACCCCGGCTGCGGCCAGTGCAGGCGGGACGGGTTTGTCCTTCACCTGCGCGAACAGCCTGCCATCCTCGAACGCGCGGTTGATCAGCACGGCCACGCCAAGATCGCGGGCCAGCGGCAGGACGCGCTTCTCGGCACCGCGGCTCGCCACCGAATAATTGATCTGCAGGAAGTCGGGCTTCTCCGCCTGCACGACATCGGCCAGTTCTTCCTGCGCGCGTTCGACGTAATGGGTGACGCCGACGTACTTCACCTTGCCCTGCGCCTTCAGTTCGCGCGCCACCGCCATCTGGGTCTTCAGATCGCCCAGGTTGTGGACCTGCAACAGCGCGACCTTGTCCGTCTTCAGGCGGCGCAGGGTGTCCGCGAATTGCGCCAGGCCCGCCTCGCGCCCCGTGACGCCGGAGAGCTTGGTCGCCAGCCATGCCTTGCCGGTGAGGCCCTGGTCGGCCAGCAGCGCACCCATCACGTCCTCAGCGACGCTGTAGGTGGGCGCGGTATCGATCAGGGTGGCGCCGGCGGCGAAGAAGCGTTTCAGGACTTCGCGCAGCGGGTCCAACTCGGCGGCGCTCTGGCCGACTTCGAAACTGCCCGAGGTGCCCATGCCAATCACCGGGATCTTTTCGCCGGTCGAGGGGATGGCGCGCGTGTTCAACGGTCCTGCGAGGGCGTTCGACGCGCCGTTGGCGGGGGCCTGTGCCTGGGCGGCGTCGCGACACGCGGCCAGGCCGATGCCGGCGGCCGCGATGGCGGAGGTGGTCAGGAACTTGCGTCGTGTGTACACGGCCGTCTCCTTCGGGGGAAACGGTCGTTATCGGGGATCAGTGCGCGGAGGATGTAAACGAAACGTTCAATCTGCGCCCAACTGATGTCACGGTGCCATGAGCCGTGGCGGTGATCAGCCCAGCAGGCCGGCCGGCAACTGCATCGTGATGCAGTGCAGGCTGCCGTTCTGCCAGATCAGCGCACGGCAGGGTACCTGCACGATTTCGCGGTCCGGATAGGCCTGGGCCAGCACCGCGGCCGCCGCATCGTCGGCAGGATCGCCATAGGCCGGCATCAGCACGGCGCCGTTGACGATCAGGTAGTTTGCATACGACGCCGCGAGTCGGCGCCCGTTGTCGATGACCGGTTGGGCCCACGGCAGCGGGAACGTCCGGTAGGGCGTGCCCTCGGCCGTGCGCAGTGCGGCAATGTCGCCGGCCATGGCTTGCAGCTCGGCGTGATGCACGTCCGAGGCGTCATCGCAGGCCTGGTAGACGATGGCGTCGTCCGGCGCGAAGCGGGCCAGCGTATCGATATGGGCGTCGGTGTCGTCGCCTTCCAGATAGCCATGGTCCAGCCACAGCACGCGCTGCTGCCTCAGCCAGCCGGCCAGCTTGCCGGTCAGCTCCTCGCGGGTCGCATCGGGGTGGCGCTCGTGCAGGCACTGCCAGGTGGTCAGCAGGGTACCCGCACCGTCGGTCTCGATGGCGCCACCTTCCAAAGCAAAATCAATGCTTTGTACGAAATAGTTATGGAACAACTGCATGCCGGACAGTTCGCCGACCAGGCGATCGTCGCGGCTGGCCTCGTACTTGCCGCCCCACCCGGTGAAGCGGAAATCCAGCAGCTTGAAGCGCTGTCCGTCGCGCAGGGTGATGGGGCCCGAGTCGCGGAGCCAGGTGTCGTCGTACTCGGCCGGCACGAAGCGCACCTTCGCCATGTCCACACGGGCGGAGCGAAGGCGGGCTTCAGCGTAGGTCTGGAGGTCGTCGTCGGCGACGCAGATCACGGCCGGCTGGAACCGTGTGATCGCGGCGACCAGGGCCACGTAGGTTTCTTCCACGTCCGCCAGGCGATCGGCCCAGTCGGTGTCGGCGTGCGGCCACGCGATCAGGACCGCGGATTGGGGTTCCCACTCCGCGGGGAAGCGAAAGGCGTCGGTCATGGCATCAATGTCGCGGCCGCGCCGCGCGGGTGTCAGCGGATGGGGGGCTTCGGGCCGATTTCCTCGGCGCTGGCCTTGTTGAGCACCACGTCGATGACGCGGCTCTTCTCGAAGTATACGGTGAAACCCGGGTACACCCAGCGATGGATCACCGGCCATTGGCGCTTCTGTCCGCCGCGCGGCTCGAGCTTCTGCTGCGGGGCGCCGAAGCGGGCTTCCACGTCGGCTGAGGTCTGGCCGCGGACGGGCGCGGCAGCGGCAGGCTTCTCCTGCGCGCGCTCGATCAGCAGGGTATCGGCGAGCGCCGGGCCGGACAGGCCGAGCAGGGCGATCAAGGGCAGGGCAAGGACGCGACGGCTCATGGTTGGGTTCCCCTAGGTGACCCGCCTTTTATAACAAAAGCCGTAAAACAAAAAACCGCCCGGAGGCGGCTTTCTGCGCTTTGCCTGGGTCGCCGTGAAGCGGCCTGGCAGGCGATCCGTTCTTAGCGCTGACGCGCCTTGAAGCGGGGGTTGGACTTGCAAATCACGAAGACCTTGCCGCGGCGGCGGACCACCTTGCAGTCGCGGTGACGGGCCTTCGCCGACTTCAGGGAGGACAGGACCTTCATGAGTTGAAACCTCGGCGTAAATGTATGGGGTGAAGCGAAGCCCGACATTCTAACGGCAATTCCATAGCCGGATCAAGCGGTTGCATGGCACGGCCTAGAAGGCCGGGCGGAGCCTCGTCGGCGCCGGCGCGGTCAGCGTCCATAATGGGGTATCCGACCCTTGGAAGCCCGCATGTCCGACCTCGCTCCCGTCCTGACCATCGATGGCCCGTCTGGCGCCGGCAAGGGGACCGTCAGTCGGATCGCCGCTTCCCGGCTGGGCTGGCACTACCTGGATTCGGGCGCCCTGTACCGGGCGGTGGGCGTCGCCGCCAGCTGGGCCGACCTGGACGTGTCCGACCCCGCCGCGCTGGTCCGCTGCGCGTTCGACACCCGGATCAGCTTCCGCGAAACCGAGGCGGGATTGCGCGTGATCGTCGACGATCTGGATGCGACCGACGAGCTTCGTCTGGAAACGACCGGCGCCCTGGCGTCGGCCATCGCCGCCATCCCGGAGGTCCGCGCGGCCCTGAAGGAGCGGCAGCGCGCGTTCCGCCAAGCCCCCGGGTTGGTGGCGGATGGGCGGGACATGGGAACGGTCATCTTCCCGGACGCCCCCTACAAGGTGTTCCTGACCGCCGGCGCCGAGGAGCGTGCGGAAAGGCGGTATAAGCAGTTGAAAGACAAAGGGGTTTCCGTCACAATCGACGGTCTGCTGCGCGAGATCCTCGCTCGTGACGCCCGTGACGCCCAGCGCACGGTGGCGCCCCTGCGGCCGGCCGACGACGCCGTCCACATCGACACCACCGGCCTGGGCATCGACGCCGTCGTCGAGCGCGTGCTGGCCCTGGTGCCTGTGCGCAAGGGTTGATTCCCGCGTTGCAGAAGGTCCGCACGGAATCCTCCGTGCGGTAGTCCAACCACAACACTCACGGCCACACGCATCCCGCGCAGGCCGACAACGGGTGGACCGTCCGCATTCGCGTGCGCCGGTCTGTGTCATCAACCGAGTATTTTTCAATGACCGAATCATTTGCCGAACTGTTTGAACAGAGCCAGACCCAACTGGCCAAGCTGAAGCCGGGCGCCATCGTCACCGGCGTCGTCGTGGAAGTCCGCAACGACGTGGTGGTGATCAACGCCGGCCTGAAGTCCGAAGGCATCGTGCCGATCGAACAGTTCCGGAACGACGCCGGCGAAATCGACGTGGGCGTGGGCGACGAAGTGAAGGTGGCCCTCGACTCGATCGAGAACGGCTTCGGCGAAACCGTCCTCTCGCGCGAGAAAGCCAAGCGCGCCATGGTGTGGGACGAGCTGGAGCAGGCGCTGGAGAAGAACGAGACCATCACCGGCCGCATCAGCGGCAAGGTCAAGGGTGGTTTCACCGTCGACATCAAGGACGTCCGCGCGTTCCTGCCGGGCTCGCTGGTCGACGTGCGCCCCGTGCGCGATCCGGGCTACCTGGAAGGCAAGGAGCTGGAGTTCAAGCTCATCAAGCTGGACCGCAAGCGCAACAATGTGGTCGTCTCCCGCCGTGCGGTGGTCGAGAGCGAGCATTCGGAAGAGCGCGAGCAGCTGATGGACAAGCTGCAGGAAGGCGTGGTGCTGAAGGGTGTGGTCAAGAACCTCACCGACTACGGCGCGTTCGTCGACCTGGGCGGCATCGATGGCCTGCTGCACATCACCGACATGGCCTGGAAGCGCGTGCGTCATCCGTCCGAAGTCGTCGAAGTCGGCCAGGAACTGGACGTCCGCGTGCTGAAGTACGACCGTGAGCGCAACCGCGTCTCGCTGGGCCTGAAGCAGCTGGGCGAGGATCCGTGGGACAACATCGCCCGCCGTTACCCGGCCAACAGCCGCGTGTTCGGCAAGGTCTCCAACGTCACCGATTACGGCGCGTTCGTCGAGATCGAGCCGGGCGTCGAAGGCCTGGTGCACGTGTCCGAGATGGACTGGACCAACAAGAACGTCAACCCTTCCAAGGTCGTGCAGGTCGGTGACGAAGTCGAAGTGATGGTGCTGGACGTCGATGAAGAGCGTCGCCGCATCTCGCTGGGCATGAAGCAGGTCGCCGCCAATCCGTGGGAGACCTTCGCGGCCACCCACAAGAAGAACGACAAGGTGTCCGGCCAGATCAAGTCGATCACCGACTTCGGTATCTTCATCGGCCTGGACGGCGGCATCGACGGCCTGATCCACCTGTCCGACATCAGCTGGAACACCACTGGCGAAGACGTGGTCCGCAACTTCAAGAAGGGCGACACGCTGGAAGCCGTGGTGCTGGCCGTCGACCCGGAGCGCGAGCGCATCAGCCTGGGCGTCAAGCAGCTTGAGCAGGATCCGTTCGGCCAGTACATGGCGTCGCATCCGAAGGGCACGAAGGTCGAAGGTACGGTGAAGGAAGTGGACGCCAAGGGCGCCACGATCGAACTGGCCGACGGCATCGAAGGCTACGTTTCGTCGCGCGACATCAGCCACGACCGCGTGGACGATGCCAGCCAGCACCTGAAGGTCGGCGACAAGGTCGAAGCCAAGTTCATCGGCATGGACCGCAAGGGCCGCACCCTGCAGCTGTCGATCAAGGCGAAGGACGAAGCCGAGACCGCGGAAGCGCTGGCCGAGTACAACAAGACCGCCGCGGAAGCCGCTACCGGTACCACCAGCCTGGGCGCGCTGCTGCGTGCGCAGCTGGATGGCGGCAAGTCCGAGTAATCGGCTGCCTGCCGTTCGATTCCCAAGCAGTACCGTCCCCACCGGCCCGGGTTCGCCCGGGCCGGTGCGGGTACATCCGCTCTGATTCCTAGCCGATGACCAAGTCCGAACTCATCGAAATCCTGAGTCGCCGTCAGCCTCACCTCAAGGCCGAGGACGTCGACCTTGCCGTGAAGTCCCTGCTGGAAATGATGGGGGGCGCCCTGTCGCAGGGCGATCGGATCGAGATACGCGGTTTCGGCAGTTTCTCGCTGCACTATCGTCCGCCCCGCATGGGCCGCAATCCCAAGACCGGCGAATCCGTCGCACTGCCGGCGAAACACGTTCCCCACTTCAAGCCCGGCAAGGAGCTGCGCGAGCGCGTCAGCGACGTCACGCCGATCGAGGAAGCCGGCGAGTAGGCCTCGCCCGGGCGCGTGTCGTACCGCGCCGTCTCCGTTAAGCTAGGCGCCGTCCTGCACGGAGTCGCCTGATGAACACCTTCCGCCTGGTCGTTGCGCTGCTGTTCCTGGCCTACGGACTCATCATCGGTGTGCTCAATACGCAACCGATCACCCTCAAGCTGGTCTTCACCGAATTCCAGACGTCGTCCGGCGTCGGCATCATGCTGTCGCTACTTCTGGGCGTCGTCATCGGCGGCCTGATCGTGGTGGCGACCGTGGTATGGCCCCTCTACGCCAAACTGCGGAAGGCGAATCGTGCCGCGGTGCCCGGCGGTGCGGCCGCGTCCTCGCTGGACCAGGGTGCCTGAGCCATGGCGTTCCTCACCGAGTGGTTCTGGTTTTTCCTGTTCCTGCCGCTGGCGGCACTGAGTGGCTGGATCATCGGCCGTCGCGGCGGGCAGCGCCATGGCGATACCCAGGTCAGCCGGCTCTCCAGCACCTACTTCCGCGGCTTGAACTACCTGCTCAACGAGCAGCCGGACAAGGCGATCGAGCTGTTCCTGCACATCGCAGAGCTCGACAAGGAGACCTTCGAGACGCAGGTGGCGTTGGGCCATCTGTTCCGGCGACGCGGCGAAGTGGACCGCGCGATCCGCCTGCACCAGGGACTGGTGCAGCGTCCCGACCTCAACGATCAGCAAAAGGTGCAGGCGTTGCTGGCGCTGGGCGAGGACTACATGCGATCCGGTCTGCTGGACCGTGCCGAAACGGTGTTCAGCGACCTCGCGCAGATCGACCAGCGCGCCCCCCAGGCGCTCAAGCATCTGATCGGCATCTACCAGGCGGAGCGGGACTGGGAAAAGGCCATCGACAATGCGCGCCGGTACGAAGAAGTGACCGGCGAGCCCATGGGCAAGCTGGTGGCGCAGTTCGAATGCGAACTGGCAGAGCGGCACCGCACCGCGAACAACGCCGACGCTGCGCGCGCTGCGGTGGCGCGCGCCTACCAGGCGGACGCGGGCAGCGTGCGGGCGGGCATCATAGAAGGACGCATCGAATCAGACGCCGGCAATGCGGATGCGGCGGTCCGAGCCTTCGAGCGTGCCGCCCGCCACGACCCCGACTATCTGCCCGAAGTGCTGCCCAGCCTGCTGGCCAGCTACGACCAGGTCGGCGACCTCTCGGGCGCCCGGGCGTTCCTGTCCGAGATGTGCGAGCACTATCGCGGCATCGCTCCGGTGCTCGCGCTGACCAAACTGGTCGAGCGGCAGGACGGGGTGGCCGCCGCGCGCGCTTACCTCGCACGGCAGCTCAAGGATCGTCCTTCGGTACGTGGTGAGGCGGCGCTCATCGACCTGACCCTGGCCGAGGGTGCCGACCCGGCCGCGACCCTCCACGACCTGAAGCACATCACCGACCAGTTGCTGGTGCGCAACCCCAGCTACCGATGCACGCGCTGCGGGTTCGGCGCGCGCACCCACCACTGGCAATGTCCCAGCTGCAAGGAGTGGGGCACGATCAAGCCCCTGCTCAACTACGCGGTGGTCTGATGCCGGCGTTGCCTGTGTGGCTGCTGGTGCTCGGATGCGGCGCCGCGTTGGGCACCTGGTTGGCCAGGTGGTATGCCCTGAGGGGTAACCTGCTTGACCAGCCCGGCGAACGGCGCAGCCATAGCGTGCCGACGCCGCGTGGGGGCGGCATTTCCATCATGGCGGTGTTGGTGGTGGCCGCCGCCGTTGTGGGAGTGCTTTTCCCCGGCGAGCGTTGGCTGTGGTGGAGCTTCCTGCCGGGCCTCCTGATCGTGGGCGGAATCGGTTGGTGGGACGATCATCGCCCCCTGTCCCCCTGGCTTCGCTTGATGGTGCAGGCGGTAGCCGCCGTGCTGCTCGGCGCGGGGGTCTGGTCAGCGACGGGGACAGCGTGGCTTGCCGGGGCGAGCGTCGTGGCGGCCCTGGTGCTCGTCAATGTCTGGAACTTCATGGACGGCATCAACGGCCTGGCCGTCACCCAGGCCCTGCTGGCGGCGTTGGCCTATGCGGCGCTGATGCCGGGCACGGGCGGGCTGCCATGGCTGGCCTGGGCCCTGTGCGCGGCGTGCGTCGGGTTCCTTCCGTTCAATTTCCCACGCGCCCGGATCTTCCTCGGCGACGTGGGGAGCGGGGTGCTCGGGTACTCGCTGGCGGCCCTTGCGGTGACGTCGATCGCCGCGTCGCCTGTCGAAAGCGCACCGCTGGCCCTGTTGCCGTTATGCGCATTCCTTGTCGACGCAGGCTTCACGTTGGCATGGCGCATGCTGCGCCGCGAACGCTGGTGGACGCCCCATGTCAGCCATGTGTATCAAAAAGCCGCGCGCCGATGGGGTCATACCGCTGTAACCGTGATTTATTTGGTGTTCGGCAGCGTTACCTTATTGTTAAGCTTCACATTGCCAACTAGGACATTGGGCGCCACGTCGGCTGTGGTGGCCTCGATCTACGTCGTTGCTGGCGCGTTGTGGGCCTTACTGCGCAGGGGATGGCGCGACTAGCACTGGAGAAGGATCTGATGGAATCCTGGCGGGACCGTTTGAGTAGTTGGACACCCCGCGTGCTGGTAGCCCTCCATGATCTGGCGATGGTCTGGATCTGCTGGCAAGTCCTGCATCGGATGCGCTACGCCATGCTGGCGCATGGTCCCGAATTCCCGTTGTGGTCCAACGAGATCGCCATCGTGCTGGTCGCCCAAGGCGTCGTGTTCTGGTGGATGGGGCTCTACCGTGGTCTCTGGCGTTTTGCCAGCCTTCCGGATCTGTGGAACATCGTGAAAGCGTGCGCCCTTGGGTTTCTGGGCGTGGTTCTCGGTCTGTTCTTCTACAACCGCTTCGGGTCCACGCCGCGCGCGGTGCTCGGCTTCTATCCGTTTGCCCTCGTGGCCTTCCTGGGCCTTCCGCGACTCGCGTACCGCGCATGGAAGGACAGCCAGGCTCAGCGATCGCAGGAGAGCGCTTCAAGGGTCCTGATCATGGGCGCGGGACGCGCCGGCGAGGCATTGGTCCGCGAATTGCGCCGCACCGGTGTCTATTACCCGGTGGCATTCCTTGATGATGCCCGCCGCCTGCACGGTTCCAAGCTCCAGGGCGTTCCCGTGCTGGGGGGGCTGGAGGACGCCGCCGCCGTGGCCCGTGAGACGGCAGCCCGGATGCTGGTCATCGCGATGCCGTCCCTGGACGCGCCCGCCATGCAGCGTGTGGTCGCCATCTGCGAAAGCACCGGGCTGCCCTTCCGCATGGTGCCGAAGCTGGTCAACGTGCTCGAAGGCCAGTCCATGCCCGGCGACCTGAAAGAGGTCGCGATCGAGGACCTCCTGGGGCGCAAGTCGGTCACGCCGGACTGGAAGCTGATCCGCGGCTGGCTGGGTGGGCGGACCGTGATGGTCACCGGTGCGGGCGGCTCCATCGGTTCGGAGCTGTGCCGCCAATGCGCGCGTCATGGTGCGCAGCGGATCGCATTGGTGGAGATCGACGAACTTGCCCTCATCACCATCCAGGGTGATCTGCGGCGGGCCTTTCCCGACCTCGACGTGTTGCCCGTCCTGGGCAACTGCGGCGATCCCGCCGTGATCGCGCATGCGCTTCGCATGGCCGAACCCGATGCCGTGTTCCATGCGGCCGCCTACAAGCAGGTGCCCCTGCTGGAAGGCCATCTGCGCGAGGCGGTCGGCAACAATGTCCTGGCGACCGAAACCGTCGCCCGCGCCTGTCGCGAGGCGGGCGTGGCGACATTCGTGCTCATTTCGACGGACAAGGCGGTCGATCCTGTCAATGTGCTGGGCGCCACCAAACGCCTGGCGGAGATGGCGTGCCAGGCGCTGGACGATGCACGGTCCAGTACCCGCTACGTCACCGTGCGCTTCGGCAACGTGCTGGATTCCGCGGGTAGCGTCGTGCCCCTGTTCCGCGAACAGATCCGGAAGGGTGGGCCGGTCACCGTGACCGATCCGGACGTCACGCGCTACTTCATGACCATCCCCGAAGCCTGCCAGCTAATTCTGCAGGCAGCTTCCGGCGCGGCCCATGCCTCCATCTATACCCTGGACATGGGCGATCCCGTGCCGATCCGCCTGCTGGCCGAACAGATGATCCGCTTGGCCGGCAAGCAGCCGGGCCGGGACATCGCGATCGTCTACACGGGTCTGCGTCCGGGCGAGAAGCTGCATGAGACGCTGTTCCATGCGGACGAGCGCTATCAGCCCACTTCGCACTCCAAGATCATGAAGGCCTTTGCGCGCGACGTGTCCCCGGAGTTCATCGATCTGGCGATGCAGCGCCTGCGGGCTGCCCATGCGCGCTACGACACCACCGAGCTGGGGGAAGTGTTGCGGGTCGCCGTGCCGGAGTTCACGCCCTTGTCAAATGATCATGACGAGACATCCGCTAACATCGTGGTCTTCCCAGGCCGTGATGCTCGCAGGACTCGATGACCTCCACCCGTATCCGCAAGGCCGTGTTCCCCGTCGCGGGGCTCGGCACCCGTTTCCTGCCCGCTACCAAGACCGTTCCGAAGGAGATGCTGCCGATCATCGATCGGCCGTTGATCCAGTACGCGGTCGATGAAGCGATCGAGGCTGGCTGCGACACGTTGATTTTCGTCACCAACCGCTACAAGCATGCGGTGGCCGACTACTTCGACAAGGCGTACGAGCTAGAGCAGAAGCTCGAGCGGGCAGGGAAGAGCGAGCAGCTCGACCTGGTGCGCAACGTGCTGCCCTCCCATGTGCGCGCGGTGTTCGTGACCCAGGCCGAAGCGCTGGGCCTGGGGCATGCGGTGCTGTGCGCCAAGCCGATCGTCGGCAACGAGCCTTTCGCGGTGCTGCTCCCGGACGATCTGATCTGGAACCGCGGCCCCGGTGCGCTCAAGCAGATGGCCGATGCGGCCGAACGCTCCGGCGCCAGCGTCATCGCGGTGCAGGACGTCGCGCCGGAACAGACCGGCAGTTACGGCATCGTGGCCACCGAATCCTTCAATGGGCGCGAAGGCCGGATCGGCGCCATCGTCGAGAAGCCGAAGCCCGAGGACGCGCCCAGCACGCTGGCCGTGGTCGGGCGCTATGTGCTTGACGGCAGCATCTTCGAGCTGCTGGAGAACACGACACCGGGCGCGGGCGGCGAGATCCAGCTGACCGACGGCATCGCGCAGCTGCTGCAGGAAAAGCCCGTGCATGCCTACCGGTTCCAGGGCACGCGTTTCGACTGCGGCACGCATATCGGGTTGATCGAGGCCACGATCCGGTACGCACTCGACCATGAGAAGCTCAGCGATGCGGCGCGCGACACCATGCAGAACGCGCTGAGCGAACTGGGCGTGCGGGACCTGCAGTAAACCTTGCAGGGTCACCCCTGCGGGCGGGAATAAAGCTCCATAATCCGGCCCGATGTCAGAACCTGCTTCCAGTTACTACCTGGCGACGGCGACGCCGTCCCTGCCGCACGAGCCCCTCAGGGGGCGTCGTGAAGCGCCCGTCTGCATCATCGGCGGCGGTTTCGCGGGCTTGAACACGGCCCTCGGCCTGGCGGAACGCGGTACGCGCGACGTCGTCGTCCTGGAGGCCAGGGCGCCGGGCTTCGGCGCGTCCGGGCGCAACGGGGGCTTCGTCTTCGGCGGCTTCTCGCGCGGCGAGGAGGCGCTCCTGAGGGAGTTGGGCGCCCCGCGTGCGAAGGCCTTGTATGGCGGCACGATTCAGGCGGTCGAGCTGATCCGTGAGCGGATCACGCGTTACCGGATCGACTGCGAGCCGACGGAGCAGGGCGTCATCTGGGCGAACTGGTTCAAGGACGATGCGGTGCTGCGCGAGCGCCAGGCGCTGCTGGCCGAGCACTACGACACCGAGTGGACCTGGTGGTCGCGCGATCAGCTGCGCGCGCAGGTCAACTCGGCCCGCTACCACGACGGACTGTTCGAGCCGCAGGGTTTCCATTTCCATCCGCTGAACTACGCGTTGGGCCTCGCGCGGGCCGCCACGGAGGCCGGCGTGGCGGTGCATGCGGCGTCGCCGGCGCTCTCGCTCGAGCGTGTCGGCCAGGCATGGCGCGTCCGCACGCCTGAAGGCGAGGTCGAGGCGCGGCATGTCGTCCTCGCCTGTGGCGGCTACCTGGCGGGCCTGCGTGCACGGGTCGATGCGGCGGTGTTGCCCATCGCCACCTACGTCATGGTGACCGCACCGCTGGGCGATTGCCTGCCGGAGGTCCTGCGTACGGGTGCCGCCATCTACGACACGCGCTTCGCGTTCGATTATTACCGGCCCCTTCCCGATACCCGCATCCTGTGGGGCGGGCGGATTTCGGTGCTGGACCGATCGCCGGCCGCGGTGCGGCGCCTGCTTTACCGGGACATGCTCAAGGTGTTCCCGCAGCTGGACGGCGTCGGCGTCGACTACGCCTGGTCGGGACTGATGAGTTATGCGCGCCACCAGATGCCGCAGATCGGTCAGATCGAGCCTGGGCTGTGGCTGGCGCAGGCCTTCGGTGGGCACGGCGTGGCGCCCACCACGTTCGCCGGCGAAGTCCTTGCGGCGGCCATCGCGCACGACGACCCGCAGTGGCGCGAGTTCGCCGATTACGGCCTGGTCTCGGCACTGAAGCCGGCCGGCTTCCTGGGCGCGCAGCTGAGCTACTGGTGGGCGGAATCCAGGGACGCGTGGAAAGACTGGCGCGAGCGGGCGAGGGGAGACTAACGGTGGAAAGCAAGGACATCAGCTGGGCGGACTTCGAAAAGGTCCATCTGTGCGCCGGCACCGTCGTGCGCGTGGAGCCGTTCCCTGAGGCGCGCAAGCCGGCGTGGAAGGTGTGGGTGGACTTCGGGCCCCATGGCATTCGGAAGACCAGTGCGCAGATCCACGCGCTTTACGCAGCGGCAGATCTGGTTGGCAAGCAGATCGTCGGCGTCATCAATTTCCCGCCCAAGCAGGTGGGGCCGTTCCTGTCCGAGTTCCTGCTCACCGGATTCCACACGGACGCAGGGGTCGTGGTGACGACGGTGGAGCGACCGGTGCCGAACGGCGCCCGGTTGGCCTGACCACAAACAAACATGGCGCCTCGCGGCGCCATGTTGGTAGTGCCTTGTCGCTGGATCAGAGCGATTCGAAGATGCCCGCCGCGCCCATGCCGGTGCCGATGCACATGGTCACCATGCCGTACTTCTGCTGGCGACGACGCATGCCGTGGACGATGGTGGCGGTGCGGATGGCGCCGGTGGCACCCAGCGGGTGGCCAAGCGCGATGGCACCGCCCAGCGGATTGATCTTCGACGGATCCAGCTCGCTGTCGCGGATCACCGCCAGCGCCTGCGCGGCGAAGGCTTCGTTGAGCTCGATCCAGTCCAACTGGTCCTTGGTCAGGCCGGCCTGCTTCAGCGCTTTCGGAATCGCGGCGATCGGGCCGATACCCATCACTTCCGGGCGCACACCGGCCACCGAGAAGCTGACGAAACGGGCGAGCGGAGTCAGTCCGTAATCCTTGATCGCCTGCTCCGAGGCCAGCAGCACGCCCGCCGCGCCGTCGCTCATCTGCGACGAGGTGCCCGCGGTGACGGTGCCGCCGAACTGCGGGTTGCGGAATACCGTACGCAGCTTGGCCAGGCCTTCCAGCGAGGTGTCCGCGCGCGGGCCTTCATCCTGCTCGACCAGCAGCTTCTTCAGGCGCACGGTATTGCCGGCGAGGTCGGGCTGGCGCGAGATCACTTCGTAAGGGCTGATCTCGTCCCTGAACTCGCCCGCGGCCTGTGCGGCGAGGGCCTTCTGGTGCGAAGCGACAGCGAAGGCGTCCTGGTCCTCGCGCGAAATCTTCCACTCTTCGGCCACTTTCTCGGCGGTGATGCCCATGCCGTAGGCGATGGCGACATGGTCGTTGTCGAACACGCTCGGCGCCATGGCGATCTTGTTGCCCATCATCGGCACCATGCTCATGCTCTCGGTGCCACCGGCCAGCATCAGGTCGGCGTTGCCGAGGCGGATCTGGTCCGCCGCCATCGCCACGGCCTGCAGGCCGGAGGAGCAGAAGCGGTTGATGGTCTGCGCGGCGATCGTGTTCGGCAGGCCCGCCAGCAGCAGGCCGATGCGCGCCACGTTCATGCCTTGCTCGGCTTCCGGCATCGCGCAGCCGATGATGGCGTCGTCGATGCGGCTCAGGTCGATGCCCGGCGCCTGCGCCACGACCGACTTCAGCACGTGCGCCAGCATGTCGTCGGGACGGGTGTTGCGGAACACGCCCTTGGGCGCCTTGCCGACCGGGGTACGGGTGGCGGCGACGATATAGGCTTCTTGTACTTGCTTGCTCATGTCTCGGTGTCCTGTGTCGTCGTCGGTCAGTTACGCAGCGGCTTGCCGGTCTTCAGCATGTGCGCGATGCGGGCCTGGGTCTTTTCCTGTTGCGCCAGTTCGACGAAGTGCTTGCGTTCCAGCTTGAGCAGCCACTCCTCGTCGACCACCGACCCACGGTCGATCTCGCCGCCGCAGAGCACGGTGGCGATGCGCACGGCGATCTCGTAGTCGTACGGACTGATGAAGCGACCTTCCAGCATGTTCACCAGCATCATCTTGAAGGTGGCGATGCCGACGTCGCCGGCTACCTGGATGCGGCGCGCCGGCAGGGGCGGGCGGTAGCCGGTTTCGGCCAGCGCCAGCGCTTCCTGCTTGGCGATGTGCAGCAGCTCATAGGCATTGAAGGCGACCTTGTCGCCCGCGCGCATCAGGCCCAGTTCCTTGGCTTCGAATGCGGAGGCCGACACCTTGGCCATCGCCACGGTCTCGAACGTCTTCTTCAGTTCGGCGAACACGTCGCCGCCAGGACCGGCCGCCTGCGAGGCGCGCACGGCGAGTTCCTTCAGGCCGCCGCCTGCGGGCAGCAGGCCGACGCCCGCTTCCACCAGCCCGATGTAGCTTTCCAGGTGGGCGACGGTGCACGCGCTGTGCATCTGGAACTCGCAGCCGCCGCCCAGGGCGAGGCCGCGCACGGCCGCTACGACCGGCACCAGCGAGTACTTGATGGCCTGGCTGGTTGCCTGGAAGTTGGCCACCATCGCTTCGAACTCGGCGATCTTGCCGGCCTGCAGCGCGCCCAGCGCCCCGGCCAGGTCGGCACCGGCGGAGAACGGCTCCTTCGGCTGCCAGATCACCAGGCCCTTGAAGCGGCGCTCGGCGATCGCGACAGATTCCTGCACGCCGGCCAGGACCGCGTCGGACACGGTGTGCATCTTGGTCTTGAAGCTGATCACGCCGATGCCGTCGCCGTCGGTCCACAGGCGCACGCCGTCGTTCTCGAACACGGTTTCGCCGGGGGCGAAGGTTTCGCCCAGCAGCGGATCCGGGAAGCGCTGACGCGCATAGACGTCCAGCGAGGACCGCGGCAGCTTGGCGTTGCGGGCGGGGCTGTAGCTGCCTTCGGTTCCGTGCACGCCTTCGCGACCGTCGAACACCCAGTTCGGCAGCGGGGCGTTGCTCATGGCCTTGCCGGCCACGATGTCGTCGGCGATCCATTGAGCCACCTGCTTCCAGCCGGCGGCCTGCCAGGTCTCGAACGGCCCCAGCGACCACCCATAGCCCCAGCGGATGGCCAGGTCGACGTCGCGCGCGGTTTCGGCGATGTCGGCGAGGTGGTAGGCGCTGTAGTGGAACAGGTCGCGGAACACCGCCCACAGGAACTGCGCCTGCGGGTGCTGGCTTTCGCGCAGCTTGGCGAACTTCTCGGCCGGGTTCCTGATCTTCAGGATCTCGACCACCTCGGGCGCCGCAGTGCGGTCGGAGGCGCGGTAGTCCTGCTTCTCCAGGTCGAGGACCACGATGTCCTTGCCGACCTTGCGGAAGATGCCGGCGCCGGTCTTCTGGCCCAGGGCGCCCTTGGCGATCAACGCCTCCAGCCACTTCGGCGACTTGAAATAGGCGTGCCACGGATCGTCGGGCAGCGTGTCGGCCATGGTCTTGATGACGTGGGCCATGGTGTCCAGGCCGACCACGTCGGAGGTGCGGTAGGTGGCGGACTTCGGTCGACCGATCAGCGGGCCGGTGACGGCGTCCACTTCGTCGAAGCCCAGCTTGAACTCGCCGGTGTGGTGCGCGGTGGCGAGGATCGAGAACACGCCGATCCGGTTGCCGATGAAGTTCGGCGTGTCCTTGGCGTAGACCACGCCCTTGCCGAGCGTCGTCGTCAGGAAAGTCTCAAGGCCTTCCAGCACCGCCTTGTCTGTGGACTTGGCCGGGATGAGCTCCGCCAGGTGCATGTAGCGGGGCGGGTTGAAGAAGTGCACACCACAGAAGCGATGGCGAAGCTGTTCCGGAAGAACTTCCGCCAACTTGTTGATTCCCAAGCCTGACGTGTTGCTGGCCAGAACAGCATGGTCGGCCACGAACGGGGCGATCTGCTTGTACAGGTCCTGCTTCCAGTCCATCCGCTCGGCGATCGCCTCGATGATCAGGTCGCAGCCCTTGAGGTGCTCCAGGCCGGTCTCGTAGTTGGCCGGCGTGATCGCCTCGGCCAGCGCCTTGCTGGCCAGCGGGGCGGGGCTGAGCTTGCCCAGGTTGGCGATGGCCTTCTGCACGACGCCATCCGGATGACCGTCCTTGGCGGGCAGGTCGAACAACACCGTGTCGACGCCGGCGTTGGTCAGGTGCGCGGCGATCTGCGCACCCATCACGCCGGCACCCAGCACGGCCGCCTTGCGTACAAGCAATGGATTGGACATGGAATTTCCTTGGATTACAGGGGTTTCAGACATGGTCGGCGCGCAGGCCGGCCTCGGCGAAGCGGATGAGTTCACGGGCGGCGCGCTCACGATGCGCGGCTTCCGTGACGCCCGTGGGGCGTTTGATCAGGCCGAAATCGGCCATGGCGTAGGTCAGTGCGCCGGAGAAGAAGTCCAGCCGCCAGTACAGCTCTTCCTTGCTCAGTCCCGGCACGCAGGCGGCGATGGCCTTGCCGAACTCGCGCAGGACGTGGCCGTAGTGGTCGGACAGGAACTGACGCAGGCCGTCGTTCTTCTCGGCGTAGGCGCGGGCGATCACGCGCACGAAGGCGCCGCCGCCGTGGCGGTCCTGGGCCAGGGCCAGGGCGGGTTCGACGAACGCCGCGAGGATCGGGGCCAGTTCGCCCGGGTGCTCGGCCAGGGCCTTGTCCAGCTGGGAGAGGCGGGCGGCGGTCATGTCGTCCATCCGGCGGCGGAACACCTCGTTGACGAGGTTCTCCTTGCTGCCGAAGTGGTAGTTGACCGCGGCGATGTTGACGTCCGCGCGGCTGGTGACCTGGCGCAGCGACGTGCCCGCGAAGCCATGCTGGGCGAACAGCTCTTCGGCCGCCCCGAGGATCCGTTCCTTGGTCGAGAAATGCGTGGTATTGCCCATGACCCCTCCGGCACTGAATCAAACGCTTGTTTGAGTCATTGTCGGGGGTGGGTTGGGGCAAGTCATGCTGCTTTGCAGCATCGGCCCAGGGCAGGGCTGCAAACCAGCCCGCGGTACGTTAGAATCTCGCTACGCTTTCTAGTCTAAGCCCGCGTTTCGACGCGGGTTTTTCATGTTAACCTTGGGCCGTAACGTGGCCCGCCCAACGGAGAGAATCCCCATGGCGCTGGAGCGCACCCTGTCTATTGTCAAGCCCGATGCCGTCGCCAAGAACGTCATCGGCGAAATCTATGCGCGTTTCGAAAAGAACGGTCTGAAGATCGTCGCCTCGAAGATGAAGCACCTGTCGCGCCGCGAAGCGGAAGGCTTCTATGCCGTGCACCGCGAGCGTCCGTTCTTCAACGCGCTGGTCGAGTTCATGATCTCCGGCCCGGTCGCCATCCAGGTGCTGGAAGGCGAGAACGCCGTGCTGAAGCATCGCGACATCCTCGGCGCCACCAATCCGAAGGACGCCGCGCCGGGCACGATCCGCGCCGACTTCGCCGACTCCATCGACGCCAACGCCGCGCACGGTTCTGATTCGGTCGAGAACGCGAACAACGAGATCGCGTACTTCTTCGCCGCGACCGAAGTGTTCGCGCGCTGAGCGATACGCGATGAGCAGCCACGAACTGCCGCCGATCGAGTTGAAGCTGGCCACGGACGCTCCGTCCGTGGCGATCGGCGCGTCCGTGTCCGCGAAGCAGAACCTGATGGACCTGGACCGCGAAGCACTCGAACAGTTCTTCGTGGGTACGCTCGGCGAGCAGAAGTTCCGCGCGCACCAGGTGATGAAGTGGATCCACCACCGTTACGTCACCGACTTCGACCAGATGACCGATCTGGGCAAGAACCTGCGCGCGAAACTGCAGGAACATGCCGAAGTCGTCGTGCCGCAGGTGGTGTTCGACAAGCCTTCGTCCGACGGCACCCACAAGTGGCTGCTGGGCATGGGCGTGGACGGCAAGAATGCCGTCGAAACCGTCTACATCCCCGACAAGAGCCGCGGGACGTTGTGCGTGTCGTCGCAGGTGGGCTGCGGCCTCAACTGCACGTTCTGCTCGACGGCCACGCAGGGGTTCAACCGCAACCTCACCACCGCCGAGATCATCGGCCAGGTGTGGGTGACGGCGCGCCACCTGGGCAACGTGCCCGCACAGAACCGTCGCCTCACCAACGTGGTGATGATGGGCATGGGCGAGCCGCTGCTGAATTTCGAGAACGTCGTCCGCGCGATGAACATCATGCGCGACGATCTGGGTTACGGCCTGGCCAGCAAGCGCGTCACCCTGTCGACGTCCGGTCTGGTGCCGATGATCGATCGGCTGTCGACCGAAACCGACGTGTCGCTGGCCGTTTCGCTGCACGCACCCAACGATGCGTTGCGCGAACAGCTGGTGCCGCTCAACAAGAAGTATCCGATCGCCGAACTGATGGCATCGTGCGTGCGATACCTGCGCGCGAACAAGAAGCGCGATTCGGTGACATTCGAGTACACGCTGATGAAGGGCGTGAACGACCAGCCCGAGCATGCGCGCCAGCTCGCGCAGCTGATGCGCAAGTTCAGCAATGCCGCTCAGCTCAAGGACGCGGGCAAGGTCAACCTCATCCCGTTCAACCCCTTCCCGGGAACCCGCTACGAGCGGGCACCGGAAGAGGACATCCGCGCCTTCCAGAAGCTGCTGCTCGATGCGCAGGTCCTGACGATGGTCCGTCGCACGCGTGGCGACGACATCGATGCGGCCTGCGGTCAGCTGAAAGGCCAGGTGATGGACCGGACGCGACGGCAGGCCGAGTTCCGCCGCCAACTGCAGGAACAGGGCATCGACGATGCGGCATAAGGCGCTCTGCCTGCTGCTGGTTCCCCTCCTGCTGGCGACGGCCTGCAGTCGACTCACCTTCGTCCGCCCCAAGATGGAGCGCAAGGACGGCGAGCAGATCGCCCAGGACTATTCCGTCAAGGACAGTCCCGAGGTGAAGCGTCGCCAGTCGGTGCAGATGATGCTGTCGCGCTCGGTGCAGCGTCTGCAGGCGGGCGACCTCGACACGGCGGAGAAAGAGGCCAAGGCGGCGCTCAAGCTGGCGCCGGATTCGGCCGATGCCGTAACCATGCTGGCGGTTGTCGCCGACCGCCGCGGTCAGACCGAAGCCGCCGGCCAGCAGTATCGCCGGGCGGCGGAACTGGCCCCGGGGCAGGGTGCCGCTCAGAACAACTACGGGACCTGGCTGTGCGCCAACGGCTTCCAAGCCGAGTCGCTGGTCTGGTTCGATCGCGCGCTGCAGGCGCCCGGATACGGCACCCCCGCGGTGGCCCAGGCGAACGCCGGGAACTGCGCGCTCGCCTCCGGCCAGCTTGAGCGTGCGGAACGCGACCTGCGCCAGGCGCTGTCGCGCGATCCCTCCAATGCCACCGCGCTCGGCGCGATGGCGGAACTGGAATTCCGCCGGCAGGAGTACCTGTCGGCGCGCGCTTTCATCGAGCGGAGGCTGGCTGCGGGGCCTGCGTCGCTCGCAGTGTTGAAACTCGCATCACAGATCGAGGAAAGACTCGGCGACAAGGCTGCTGCCAGTCGATATGTTCGGCGCATTCGGGCGGAGTTCCCCGACGCGCGGGACGTCACAACCGGGGGAAATGCAGGGCCATGATGGACACGGTAAGTGGGGGCATGCCGCAGGGGTGCGGCGATGCACTGCGGTCGGCGCGTGAGCGGGCCGGCCTATCGATACAGGATGTCAGCCAGCGACTGAAGATGCCGGTCAAGGTCGTCCAGGCCCTGGAAGCGGGGCAGTGGGACCAGTCCGGGGGCGCGGTTTTCGTGCGCGGGCAACTGCGCAGCTATGGCCGCCTGCTCAAGGTGGACGTCGAGCCGTTCCTGCATCAGGCGGAAACCGCCGTCGCGGCGCCGGCCGAGCTCGTCAGCCACGGCCATACGCCGCCGCTGCAGTATTTCTTCGACAGCTTCAAGCGCCGCGCGATCTACGTCGTGCTGACGCTCGTGATCGTGACCCCGATCTGGATGACGCTCCGTCCCGCTCAGGGCCCCGCATTGGAGACCTCGACGGCGTCACTCGACGTGGTGCCGGACGCCGCGCCGACGGCGGGCGCTTCGGGACCTTCCAAGCCCGCTGCCCGCCCGCAGGCAGCCCCCTTCGTGGCCTCGATGACACCGCTACCGAGGTCGACGTCGGCCTGGTTGTCGCTGACGTTCAAGGGCGACAGCTGGGTCGAGATCAATGCGCCGGATGGACGCAAGGTCGAGCACGCACTGGTGCGTGCCGGCGAGGAACGCCGCTTCGCCCAAGGCGAGGTAGGACGCATCAAACTGGGAGATGCGACGGCGGTCGAGGTTCAGCAAGCGGGGAGTACGGTGGACTTGGCCCCGTTCCAGCGAGCTAACGTCGCACGCTTTACGGTATCCTCTGAGGGTTCCCTAGCGCCGGTCGGTGATTGACCCGCGCGCGGGTCTATCCAACCTAGACCAAGACCCCGCATCGAGACGGGGCAAGAGAGCGCATGGCGATTGACGATCTGCTCGACGAGCACGAACAAAGCGAACGCGTCCGTAGCTGGCTGAGGAACAATGGCGCCGGCCTGTTCGGTGGCGTGGCCTTGGGGCTGGGGGTGATTTTCGGATGGCAGTGGTGGCAGAAGAGCCAGCAGGGCCAGCACGAACAGGCATACCAGGACTACCAGAAGGCCGTGGAAGGGCTCGCCAAGGGCGATCTGAAGCAGTCCAAGGGAGTGGTCGACACCCTCGCCAAGCAGGGCGACGTGTACGCCGGTATCGCGGGCCTGCAACTGGCCAAGGCGCAGGTCGAGGCCGGCGAGCGCGATGCCGCCATCGCCACGTTGCGCAGCCTCAAGCCCGATGATTCGCTCCGGCCGCTGGTCGATGTGCGACTGGCGCGCCTGCTGATCGACAGCGGCAAGCACGATGAAGCGCTGACGTTACTCGCCAAGGCCGAAGACGCGTCCAGCCTCGAGGTTCGCGGCGACGCACTGTTGGCGACCGGCAAGGCCAAGGAAGCCCAGGACGCCTACACTCGCGCGCTGACCACGCTGGACGTGGCTTCGCCGCAGCGTCGCCTCGTCGAGTTGAAGCTGATCCACGCCGGTGGCACGCCGCCCAAGACGGGAGGTGCCGCATGAATCGCCGCATGAAGACCGCGTCCATTCGCATCGTGGGTGGCATTCTGATCATGGCCGCCCTCGGTGGCTGCAGCACGATCAAGGGCTGGTTCGGCGGCAAGGCCGAAGAAAAGCCGACGGAGCCGGCCGAACTGGTCGACATCACGCCGTCGGTCAGCGTTTCCAAGCTCTGGAGCGCAAGCGCCGGAAAGGGCGAGGAACGTCTCGGACTCCAGCAGGCCCCCGCTGTCGAGGGGGGGCGCGTTTATGCGGCCGCCGTCAAGGGCGGTGTCCGTGCATTCGACCTGCAGACGGGCAAGCAAGTCTGGCAGTACAAGTCCGACCTGCGCATTTCGGGTGGTCCTGGCGCCGGCGAAGGCCTCGTCGTGGTCGGTACGCTCGACGGGAAGGTGATTGCCCTGGATGCGGCGACCGGTGCCGAGAAGTGGCAGGTGAAGGTGCCGAACGAAGTGATCGCCGCGCCTGCGATCTCCCAGGGTGTGGTGTTTGTCCGCACCAATGACGGCCGCGTGTCCGCCCTGAGCGGCGATACCGGGGAGCGTCGCTGGTTCTGGACGCACGAACTGCCCAGCCTCACCGTGCGCGGCAACGCGCCGGTGGTGGTCGGTCCGGGCGTGCTGTTCGCGGGCAATGACGACGGCACGTTGGCGGCCCTGTCGGGCAACGACGGACGCACCCTGTGGACGCAGACGATCGGCGCGCCGGAAGGCCGCAGCGAGCTGGAACGCATGGCCGACGTGGATGGCGCGCCGGTGCTGGAAGGCACGACGGTGTTCGTCACCAGTTTCAAGAAGGAAACGGTCGCCATCGAAGGCCCCTCCGGCCGTCCCCTGTGGAAGCGCGAGAACGGCGGTGCCGGCGGACTGGCGGTGACCAGCAGCGCGGTGCTCGTCTCGGATCCGGCAGGGACCGTCTGGGCGCTGGACAAGTACAGCGGCAGTTCCCTCTGGTCCAACACGACCCTGGCACGCCGTTCGCTGACCGCGCCGACGATCCATGGCGATTACGCCGTGGTCGGCGACTACGACGGCTACCTGCACTGGTTGAAGACCGACAACGGCGACATCGTCGGCCGTGCCCGCGTCGGCGGCAAGGCCATCCGCGGCAAGCCGGTCGTGGCTGACGGGATCCTGATCGTGCAGGACGTGGAAGGCGGACTGACGGCCTTCGGCTTCAAGTAAGACCCCGCCGGGGCGCCGTCGCGCGCCCCTGCCGGACCGGAAAAGGGCCGCTTCGTCGGCCCTTTTTCGCGGGCGCGGCCCAATTCCGATACCATGGCGCGCCGTTGCCGCGCCGCTCCGCGTGCGCCGGCCCCCGGTGGTCGCTTCGTGCGGCTCCGCACTTCTTCCTCTGGTTGCCTCTCCATGTTTCCCCTCGTAGCCCTGGTCGGTCGTCCCAACGTCGGCAAGTCCACCCTGTTCAACGCGCTGACCCGCAGTCGCGACGCCCTGGTGCACGACCAGCCCGGCGTGACCCGCGACCGCAACTACGGCGTCTGCCGCCTGGATGAGGAAGATCCCTTCCTGGTGGTCGATACCGGCGGCATCGCGGGTGAAGAAGAGGGCCTGGCCGGCGCCACTGCGCGCCAGGCGCGTGCGGCCGCGGAAGAAGCGGACCTGGTGCTGTTCATCGTCGACGGTCGCGAGGGCGCCTCCGCGCTCGATGACGACATCCTCGCCTGGCTGCGCAAGACCGCGCGCCCCACGCTGCTCGTCATCAACAAGATCGACGGCATCAACGAGACCACGGCGATCGCGGACTTCGCGCGTTATGGCTTCGCCGATGTCATCACCATTTCGGCCTCGCACCGCCAGGGCATCGACGACCTGCTGGAAGAAGTGCACGCGCGTCTGCCCGAAGAGGGCGCGACCGTCGGCCTGGACAACGATCCCGACCGCATGCGCGTGGCGTTCGTCGGCCGACCGAACGTGGGCAAGTCCACGCTGGTGAACCGCCTGCTGGGCGAGGAGCGGATGATCGCCTCCGAAGTGCCGGGTACCACCCGCGACTCGATCGCCGTGGACATGGAGCGCGACGGTCGTCAGTACCGCCTGATCGACACTGCCGGCCTGCGGCGCAAGGGCAAGGTGGAAGAAGCGGTCGAGAAGTTCAGCGTGGTCAAGACGCTGCAGGCCATCGAGCAGTGCCAGGTGGCCGTGCTGTTGCTGGATGCCACTGAAGGCGTCACCGACCAGGACGCCAGCGTGCTGGGCGCCGTGCTCGACGCCGGTCGCGCCCTGGTGGTGGGTATCAACAAGTGGGACGGGCTGACCACCTACCAGCGTGAGCAGGCCGAAGCCCTGCTGGCCCGCAAGCTCGGCTTCGTCGAGTGGGCCGAAGTGGTGCGCATCTCCGCGCTGCATGGTTCCGGCATGCGCGAACTGTTCAAGGCGGTCCATCGCGCGCACGCCTCGGCGACCAAGGAATTCGGCACCAGCGAAGTCAACAAGGCGCTGGAGATCGCGTACGAAACCAATCCGCCACCGAGCATCCGCGGACACGTCTCCAAGTTGCGCTACGTGCACCCGGGCGGCGCCAATCCGCCGACCTTCATCGTGCATGGCACGCGCCTGAAGGTGCTGCCGGAGTCGTACAAGCGCTATCTCGAGAACTTCTTCCGCAAACGCTTCAAGCTGGTGGGTACGCCGGTGCGCTTCATCTTCCGGGAAGGCGCCAATCCGTACGAAGGCAAGAAGAACGTGCTGACGGAGAAGCAGATCGCCAAGAAGCGCCGCCTGATCCGGCACGTCAAGCGCGGCAAGTGACCCCGTATCCCTCCCGCATCGCCGTCGATGACGCCATCGCGCTGATCCGGGAGGCTGCGCACTCGCACCGCACGGGCACCGAATCCCTCGCATTCAACCGGGCCGGTGGCCGCGTACTCGCGGATGCCGTCAACGCCCCGATCGCTCTGCCATCGTTCGACAACAGTCGCATGGATGGTGTCGCGTTCGCGCATGCCAGCCTGACGGCAGAGGGCACGACCTGGCTGCGCCTGGTCGGCGAACAGTACGCCGGCGTGCTGGGCGGGCTGCATGTCGGACCCGGCGAATGCGTGCGCATCACCACGGGCGCGCCCATGCCCGAGGGTACCGATACGGTGGCGATCCGGGAGGACATCGTCGAACGCGACGGCGGCATCGAGATCCCGTCCGGGCTGCGTGCCGGTGCGGACGTACGCCGCGTCGGCGAGGACGTCCCGGCGGGTGCCGGGGTGCTGCGTGCAGGTCAGGTGCTGACGCCCGCGCGGATCGGATTGGCCGCGGCGCTCGGATTGCCGACCCTGACGGTGGCGCGACGACCGACGGTGGCCGTGTTCACCACCGGCGACGAGCTGGTCGAGCCCGGTCTTCCGCTGTTGCCCGGACAGGTCTACAACAGCAACCGCGACCTGCTGATGGGGCTGTTGCGCGCCGAGGGGCTGGAGCCCACCGCATGGCCCACGCTGCCCGACGACCCGGAACGCATGCAGACGATGTTGGGCGATGCCGCGTCGGCGTTCGATGTCGTCATCACCAGCGGCGGCGTATCGGCAGGCCAGAAGGACCATCTTCCGGGTCTGCTGAAGGCCCACGGGCGCATCGGGTTCTGGAAAGTGCGGATGAAGCCCGGCATGCCCGTGCTGTTCGGCGCATGGGATCGCGCTTTGTTCCTCTGTCTGCCCGGTAATCCGGTGTCGACCCTGGCCACGTTCCTGACCCTGGGGCGTGCGCTGCTGGATGGGCTGCAGGGACGGGACGACCCACGACCCGTCTGGCAGGCGCGGCTGGGCGGGGACTGGCGCAAGGCGCATGCGCGGCTCGAGTTCCTGCGGGGCCAGTTAGCGCCCGATGGCGAGGGTGGGCTGCGGGTGGTGCCGAACGCGGCCGACGCGTCCCACCAGCTGCGTGCCGCCGCGGACAGCAACGCCCTGATCGTGCTGGCGGAAGGTCTGCGCGACTACGCCGACGGCGACATCGTCGACGTCCTGCCGTACTGAAGCGACACCGCGTTCCAGCCGGGACGCCGCCATCGTGTGCGCGGTGCGTGATAATCACGGCATGCCGATCCGAGACATTCCCCCCGCCGACGTCGCCCAGTGGCTGGCGGACGGTGCGATCTTCGTCGATGTGCGCGAAGACCATGAGCGCGCCAGCGGCCAGGCCGAAGGCACCCAGGGCGTCGCGAAGGCGCTCCTGCTGGCCGAACCCACTCGCCATCTTCCCGACCGCGACGCGGCCATCGTCCTGATCTGCCAGAAGGGCGGGCGCTCGATGGATGCCGCGCGGGCGCTCGAAGCCGCCGGCTACACGCGGCTCGCTTCCGTCACCGGCGGCACGTCGCGCTGGCAGGAGGAAGGGCGACCGACCGTGCGTCCCGACTTGCCTGCCGAGGCGGTGGACTTCAACGAACGCTATTCGCGGCACCTGCTGCTGCAGGAAGTCGGCGTGGAAGGGCAGCGGCGACTCGAGGGTTCGCGGGTGCTGATGATCGGTGCGGGCGGCCTCGGATCGCCTGCGGCGTTCTACCTCGCGGCCGCGGGCGTGGGCCATCTGCGCATCGCCGACGACGACGTCGTGGACCGCAGCAACCTGCAGCGGCAGATCCTGCATACCGAGGCACGCATCGGCGCGCCGAAAGTGGCCTCGGCGCAGGCGACGCTGGGCGCACTCAATCCGCGCACGCAGGTGGAAGCGGTGCAGACGCGGGTCACGTCCGAGAACGTGGAGCAGCTGCTGGAAGGCGTGGACGTCGTGCTGGACGGCGCGGACAACTTTCCGGTGCGCTACCTGCTCAACGATGCCTGCGTGAAGCTGCGCATCCCGCTGGTGTACGGCGCGGTGCAGCGGTTCGAAGGGCAGGTGAGCGTGTTCGACGCCGGTCGCCATCGCGGCGAACAGCCCTGTTACCGCTGCCTGTTCCCGGAGCCGCCGCCGCCCGAGTTCGCGCCCAACTGCGCCGAAGCCGGCGTGCTGGGCGTCCTGCCGGGCGTGATCGGCCTGTTGCAGGCGACGGAAGTGGTCAAGCTCCTGCTCGGCATCGGCGAACCGCTGTCGGGTCGCCTGCTGCAGTTCGATGCGCTGGCCATGCGCTTCCGCGAGACACGCTTGCGGCACGACCCGGAGTGCGTGGTCTGCGCCAAGGGTAGGGACTTCCCCGGGTACATCGACTACGCGGCGTTCTGCCGCGCAGGCTAGTCAATCCAGCGGACGCACCCGCAGGCCGTCGCGGAACTGGCGCGGCGTGATGCCGGTGTCCCGTTTGAACGCGGCGCTGAGATGGCTGTGGCTGGCGAAGCCGCAGGCGAGGGCGATGACGGTGATGTCGTC
Source organism: Pseudoxanthomonas sp. CF385 (assembly GCF_900104255.1). NCBI lineage: Bacteria > Pseudomonadati > Pseudomonadota > Gammaproteobacteria > Lysobacterales > Lysobacteraceae > Pseudoxanthomonas > Pseudoxanthomonas sp. CF385. Next base: position 52,594 of record NZ_FNKZ01000003.1, on the reverse strand, counting down.
GTCGCGGTTGAGCAGATGCCAACGCGCACGACGCAAGCGCTGCGCCAGGATGTACTGGGCCGGTGTGGTGCCGAACGTGCGACGGAAGGCCACGAGCAACTGGTGCACGCTCATGCCGGCGAGCGCCGCGAGGTCCGACAGTGCGATGCGCTGGCCCAGGCCGTCTTCGATATGGTCGCTGAGCTGGCGCGCGACGCGTGGTGGCAGCGTCATGGGGCCCGGCACCTTCGCGGCAGGCAGCCGGTAACCCTCATACAGGTGCTGGCGCAGCAGCAGCTGCAGCCGTTCGGCCATCATTCCCGACAGGTCGTCGGCCTGCTGGCTCAAGCGGCCCAACCTTGAAACGCTGTAGTGGAGGAACTCGTCCCGGTGCCCCAAGCGCGGCATCAGGCCCTCCATGGGGACGCGGCGATCGATGCCCACATCGACATCGGCATCGGGCGACACGCGCAACTCGGCGTAGGTAATGACCTGTCCGGTCGCCTGGCTCGCGTAACGCTTGCCGGCCGGGACCAGCCAGATGTCGCCGGGTGAGGGTGGCATGTGGGTGGCGCCCACGCCATCGATCTCGGTATCGAGTTCGCGCATCGTGCCGCCGAGATGGACGATGACCGTATGCCGCGGCTGATCGATCGCCCACAGGGTGCGCTGGCGGATGTCCTCGCGGCAGAGCAGCAGTTCCACGCCGGGCCAATGGGATTGCGCGAGCACGCTGTACTGCACGCTGCCCGCCGATGCGGGATCGACGGCCGGGGCGCTCGCGTCACGCGGCTCACTAATGTGAGTTGAACGCGGAGAATTTGATAGCGGTTCGGACATCGTGAAAGCCCGCCGTGTGACTTTCGCCGCATCTTAGACGCGCCTCGCGGCGTTGTGCTACCGGCGCATCGAACGTAAGCCATCCACGCGGTCGAGGCGTTGTCTTCGTTCCCTAAGGAGCTGTCCATGATCGACCATTCCATCCAGGGCAAAGTCGCCCTCATCGCCGGCGGCGCCAAGAATCTGGGCGGCCTGATCGCCCGCGATCTGGCGCAGCACGGCGCCGCCGCCGTCGCCATCCACTACAACAGCGACGCGAGCCATGCCGACGCCGAGAAGACCCTCGCCGCGATCCGCGAGACCGGCACCCTCGCGGTGGCGTTGCAGGGCGACCTGACCACGGCCGCGGGCATGGAGAAGCTGTTCGCCGATGCCATTGCAGCCGTCGGCAAGCCGGACATTGCGATCAACACGGTCGGCAAGGTCCTCAAGAAGCCGATCACCGAGATCAGCGAGGCCGAGTACGACGAGATGACCGCGGTGAATGCCAAGGCGGCGTTCTTCTTCCTGAAGGAAGCCGGCACGCACCTCAACGACAACGGCAAGGTGGTCACCCTGGTCACCTCGTTGCTCGGCGCGTTCACGCCCTTCTACGCGTCGTACGCCGGCACAAAGGCGCCGGTGGAGCACTTCACCCGGGCCGCGGCCAAGGAGTTCGGCGCGCGCGGCATCTCGGTGACCGCCGTGGGTCCTGGCCCGATGGATACCTCGTTCTTCTATCCCGCCGAGGGGCAGGATGCGGTGGCGTACCACAAGACGGCGGCCGCTCTTTCGCCTTTCAGCAAGACCGGGTTGACCGACATCCAGGACGTGGTGCCTTTCATTCGCCACCTCGTGAGCGATGGCTGGTGGATCACCGGGCAGACCATCCTCATCAACGGTGGCTACACCACCAAGTAAGCCTTGCGCGGCGGGGCGCCCGGCGCCCTGCCGCACCCCGTTCACCGGCCGCCTCGTTTGCGCTACCTTCGCGTGGCGCGTATCCACTACCGGGAGTCGCAACATGCGGACCTTGATCTTCATCCTCGTGGGACTGGCGATCGCAGGTATCGCCATGGGCGTGGTCGGTGCCGCACGGCGCCGCATCGCGGCGGCAATCTTCACCGTGGGCTGGGCAGCCGCCGTGCTGTGGAACCTGCGCACCGGCATGTCGCACGGGTACTCGCTGCAGGAAGAGCTGCCCATCCAGTTGCTGATCTTCGTGGTGCCGGTGGCAGCGGCGTGGTGGCTGGCGCTGAAGTCGCGCAGGGGCTGACGTGCCAGGACCCACGGAATTCACGCCATGACCACCCATCCCCATCCGCTGCTGCGCGTAGCTGGGCAGCCGGCGAAAGTGGCCAACATCGAGCTGTTCTTCGACCTGGTGTACGTCTTCGCCGTCACCCAACTGTCCCACCATCTTCTGGAACACCTGACACCGCTGGGCGTGCTGCAGACCGCGATCCTCTGGTTCGCCGTCTGGTTGGGATGGCAGTACACGGCGTGGGTCAGCAACTGGTTCAATCCCGAACATCTCGTCATCCGCACCATGCTGATGGTGCTGATGGGGCTGGCATTGCTGGTGTCGGCGGCGATCCCCGAAGCGTTCGGCGAACGCGGGCTGCTGTTCGCGATCAGTTTCGTGGCCATCCAGGTGGGGCGCACGCTGTTCGTGCTCGGCAGTCTCGGCCGCGGGCACGCGTTGACACCCAACTTCCTGCGGATGTTGTGCTGGTTGCTGGTGTCGGCCACGCTCTGGATCGCCGGCGGCGTCAACGAGGGCTCGACGCGCCTGGCCCTGTGGCTGTTGGCGATCGCCTGCGAATACGTATCGCCGATGGCGGGTTTCTCCGTGCCGGGGCTTGGGCGTTCAAGGACTTCGGATTGGACGATCGATGGCGGCCATCTGGCCGAGCGATGCCAGCTCTTCGTCATCATCGCGCTGGGAGAATCGGTGCTGGCCACGGGCGCGTCGTTCGCGCACGCGCATCATCCCGGGCTCGCCGTCTGGATCGCGTTCGCGGTCTCCTTCGTGGGGTGCGTCGCGATGTGGTGGATGTACTTCGATACCTCCAGTGGCGATGCGGCGCACGTGATCGAGCACTCCGACGATCCCGGCCGCCTCGGCGCTTACTTCCACTATGTCCACGTCGTCCTGATCGCGGGCGTCATCGTCAGCGCGGTCGCGGATGACCTGGTGGTGGCGCATCCCCTCGATCCTGTTTCGGCGAAGTACGCCGCCGTCCTCGTCGGCGGGCCCCTGGTGTACCTGCTGGGCAACGCGCTGTTCAAGCGCGTCGTCTACGGTCGCTTCCCGCTCTCGCATCTGATCGGCATGGCGGTGCTGGTGGCGGCCTGGCCGGTGCTGCCCCGGATCAATCTGCTCGCGGCAGGCGCGGTGACCACGGCGGTTCTGGTGCTGGTGACGGTGTGGGCGGCGTTCTATCGCCGTCGTGGCCATCATGCAACGGTGATGGAGCACGGCTGAGACATTCGCGTCGGGCGACATCCGGTAGACTCGCGGCATGAGTGCAGAATCCGGTGCCAGCCAACTGGTGAGTGTCGTCGCCCTGCTGGGCGCGGCGGTGGTGACAGTGCCGATCTTCCGGCGCCTGGGTTTGGGCTCGGTGCTGGGTTACCTGGCCGCCGGCCTTGCGATCGGTCCGTTCGGACTGAAATGGTTCAACGATCCGCAGTCCATTCTGCACGTCGCCGAGCTGGGCGTGGTGATGTTCCTGTTCGTCATCGGCCTGGAGATGCGGCCCAGCCACCTGTGGAGCCTGCGCAAGCAGATCTTCGGCCTCGGCGCCCTGCAGATCACCGTCTGCACCGTGCTGCTGACCGGCGTGGGACTGGCGTTCGGCTATCCGCTGGCCGTCTCGTTCATCGGTGGCATGGGCTTCGTGCTGACGTCCACGGCCGTGGTGATGCAGCTGCTGGCCGAGCGGGGCGACGTCGCCTTGCCGCACGGGCAGAAGGTCGTCTCCATCCTGCTGTTCGAAGACCTGTTGATTGTGCCGCTGTTGGTGCTGGTCGCCTTCATGTCGCCCCAAGTCGTGCAGCCGGAGGAAGGGTCGCGCTGGATCGCCATCGGCATCGGCGTGGCCTCGCTGGCCGGCCTGATCGCGGCGGGCATCTGGCTGCTCAATCCCTTGTTCCGGGTGCTGGCGGCGGCGAAGGCGCGCGAGGTGATGACCGCGGCGGCGCTGCTCGTGGTGCTGGGCGCGGCGCTGCTGATGCAGCTCGGTGGCCTGTCGATGGCGATGGGCGCCTTCCTCGCCGGCGTACTGCTGTCGGAATCGACCTTCCGGCACCAGATCGAGGCCGACATCGAGCCGTTCCGCGGCATCCTGCTGGGCCTGTTCTTCCTGGGCGTGGGCATGGCGCTCGACCTGGGCGTGGTGGCGAGCAACTGGCCGCTGATCGTCAGCGCCGTGCTGGCGATGATGGTGGTCAAGGCCGCCTGCATCTACGCGGTGGCGCGGGTGACCCGCAGCCCGCACGCCGAAGCGCTGGACCGTGCGGTGCTGATGGCGCAGGGCGGCGAGTTCGCGTTCGTGCTGTTCGCGGCGGCCGCGGCCGCCGGCATCATCGACGCGACCGTCAATGCCAACCTCACCGCTATCGTGGTGCTGTCGATGGCGCTGACGCCGTTGTTCGTGCTGCTGCTGCGCCGCTTCACCCACCCCGCCGCGCCCTCGATGGAGGGGATCGAAGAGGCCAAGGGCCTGAGCGGGAGCGTGCTGATCATCGGCTTCGGCCGCTTCGGCCAGGTCATGAGCCAGTCGCTGCTGGCGCGCGACGTGGACGTGACCATCATCGATACCGACATCGAGATGATCCGCAGCGCCGAGGAGTTCGGCTTCAAGATCTATTACGGCGACGGTACCCGGTTAGATGTGCTGCGTGCTTGCGGCGCGCAGACCGCCCAGTCCATCGCGATCTGCATCGACGACAAGGAAGCGGCGAACCGGATCGTCGAACTGGTCAAGCACGAGTTCCCGCAGGCCCAGGTGCTGGTGCGCTCGTTCGATCGCGAGCATTCGCTGGCCCTGATCGGGGCCGGGGTCGACTACCAGATCCGCGAAACCTTCGAGTCCGCGGTGGAGTTCGGCAAGGCGGCGCTGATGAGTGTGGGCATCTCGCGCGAGGACGCGGAGACCATCGCCCTGGAAATCCGCCGGCGCGATGCCGAGCGTCTGGAACTGGAGATCGCCGGAGGCGATCTGCGGTCGGGTATCCCGGCGGTGTACGGCAATGCGAAGCCCACCAAGCCGACGCCGACGCCGTTCACCAAGCCCAAGCGCGAGGCGAAGGCGCTGAACGAGGAAGCCGCCGAAGTTATCGGCGAGGAAGAAGAGGAATAGCCGGCGCGCTCACTCTACGTCGGCGTCGAGGAAGGACCCGATGGCGGGCCAGTACGCCGGGTCCAGCGACAGGTCGTCGTGGCCGGCAGCAGGAAAGTCTTGTACCTGTGTCGGGCCCTTGAAGGCGGTCAGCAGCCGATCGGTATGCAGCGGTGGGACCACGGTGTCTCGCCCCGCGCGCAGGACCAGCAGTTTTCCCCGGTGACGAGGCAGGCGCGCCGTCGAATCGTAGCGATCATCGAGCAGCAGGCGTACCGGGAAGATCGGGTAGTGCGCCTGCGCGACCGCGACCAGGCTGTCGAAGGGCGTGATGAGGATCAAGGACGACACGTCGCGTTCGGCCGCGACATGGGTCGCCACGCCGCTGCCCAGGCTGCGGCCGGCCACGGCGACTTGGCCGTCGGGGTGCCGCGTCGCCACCTCGTCGTGCAAGGCCAAGGCATCCGCGAGCAGCGCGGTTTCCGTAGGCGCTCCATCGCTGGCGCCGTAACCGCGATACGCCACGAGGTAGACCGTGTGCGACGGCAGGGCGCGCGCGAACGCTTCACGGTTTGCGTCCACGGATTCGGCATTGCCACCGAAGTACAGCAGCGCGTGCGTTCGGCCGGGGTTGACCACCCAACCGCGCAGCACGGCATCCGGACGGGCCAGCGAAAAGTCCGTCTGGCCCGCATCGACCCGCGTGAACTGCGGGTAGTAGATCAGGCGTCGTTGCTGCAGGTACAGCAGGACGCACAGGGCGAGATAGGTGGCGAGGAGGGCGCCTGCGATCCAGGCCAGCATCCGCCGCGTCCTAGCCATGCCGTTCCTGCGCCGCCTTGAACGCGACGAGCTGCTCCGGCGTCGCCTCGCGCTGGTGGCGTGCCTTCCACTCGGCGAACGGCATGCCGTAGATGCGCTCGCGCGCCTGTTCCTTGTCCATCGGCACGCCCGCGGCATCGGCGGCGTCCTTGTACCAGTCGGCGAGGCAGTTGCGGCAGAAGCCGGCGAGGATCATCAGGTCGATGTTCTGCACGTCGTGCCGGTCTTCATTGAGGTGCTTGAGCAAGCGGCGGAAGGCGGCGGCTTCGAGGGCGGTCGTGTCGGTCATCGGTGTATCCGGAGAAAAGGGTGGAGGGCGCGACATCGGTCGCGGAACCGGCCCCCACGCGGTAGGCGTGGTGCGTGCGTCAAAGACACCCATGCCGGAATCGGGGACAATACGCGCCGACTCTACACCCCACGTTCCCATGACTGCCCGAATCCTGGACGGCCGCCGCATCGCCGAGAACCTGCTGGACGAACTCAAGGTCCGGGTGGACGCGCGCGTCGCCCGCGGCCAGGCGCGGCCCGGGCTGGCGGTGGTGCTGGTGGGCGGCGATCCGGCGTCGACCGTCTATGTGCGCAACAAGCGCCGGGCGGCGGAGAAGGTCGGGATCGAGGCCTTCGACTACGACCTGCCGGCGGGGACGACCGAGGCGCAGCTGCTTGCCCTGATCGACCAGCTGAATGCCGACCCCAAGATCCACGGCATCCTCATCCAGTTGCCGCTGCCGGGCATCCCGGACGCGACCCGGCTGATCGAGCGCATCGACCCGCTCAAGGACGTGGACGGCTTCCATCCGGCCAACGTGGGCCATCTGGCGCTGCGCCAGTTCGGTCTGCGCCCGTGCACGCCGCGTGGCATCACCACGCTGCTGGGCTATACGGACCAGCCCGTGCGGGGCCGCAACGCCACCATCGTGGGGGTCAGCAACCATGTGGGCCGTCCGATGGCGCTGGAGCTCCTGATCGCCGGCTGCACGGTCACCAGCTGCCACAAGTTCACCCCACGCGAGGTGCTGCAGGCCCGGGTCGGCGACGCCGACATCCTGGTGGTGGCGGCCGGCAAGCCAGGGTTGATCCCCGGCGAATGGGTGAAGCCGGGCGCGGTGGTCATCGACGTGGGCATCAACCGGCTGGACGACGGTCGCCTGGTGGGCGACGTGGGCTTCGAAGCGGCCGCAGAGCGGGCCAGCTGGATCACCCCGGTCCCCGGCGGCGTCGGACCGATGACGGTGGCCACCCTGATGCAGAACACCCTGGAAGCAGCCGAAGCGACAGGCTGAAAAGGCTTGGGAGAGCCGTGGGAGCGACGTAAGTCGCGATAGCGGCGCCAGGAAAGCCTCGCGACTTACGTCGCTCCCACAGCTGCCCCGATGATGCCTGCGGGAAAGCATTGTTCCGCCGATGACGGCAGGCGGAAGTCTCGCCAATCAGGGTATAATGCCGCGCTTCCCCAACTATCCGGGCCCGCCGATGCTGCGCATCCAGGCTGAAGCACTGACGTACGACGACGTCTCCCTCGTCCCCGCCCATTCCACCGTCCTGCCCAAGGATGTCAGCCTGGAAACGCGCCTGACGCGCGACCTGCGGCTGAAGCTGCCGATCGTCTCGGCCGCCATGGATACCGTCACCGAGGCCCGCCTGGCCATCGCCATGGCCCAGCTGGGCGGCATAGGCATCCTGCACAAGAACCTGACCGTCGAACAGCAGGCCGCCGAAGTGGCCAAGGTCAAGAAGTTCGAAGCCGGTGTCATCAAGGAGCCCTTCACCGTCGGGCCCGAAACGACGATTGCCGAGGTGCTCAAGCTCACCCGCGCCCGCAACATCTCCGGCGTGCCGGTGGTGGATGGCGGCCAGCTGGTCGGCATCGTCACCAGCCGCGACATGCGCTTCGAGACCAAGCTGGACGATCCGGTCCGCCACATCATGACCAAGAAGGATCGCCTGATCACCGTGCGCGAAGGCGCCAGCGACGGCGAAGTGCTGCAGCTGCTGCACAAGCACCGCATCGAGAAGGTGCTGGTGGTCAACGACGGCTTCGAGCTGCGCGGGCTGATCACCGTCAAGGACATCCAGAAGAAGACCGACAACCCCAACGCCGCGAAGGACAGCGCCAGCCGTCTCGTCGTCGGCGCCGCGGTCGGCGTGGGCGGTGATACCGACCAGCGCGTCGAAGCCCTGGTCGCCGCGGGCGTGGACGTGATCATCGTCGACACCGCGCACGGCCACTCGCAGGGCGTGCTGGACCGCGTCACTTGGGTCAAGAAGCGCTTCCCGTCGCTGCAGGTCATCGGCGGCAACATCGTCACCGGCGATGCCGCGCTGGCGCTGATGGACGCCGGTGCCGACGCGGTGAAGGTCGGCGTGGGCCCGGGCTCCATCTGCACCACCCGCATGGTGGCCGGCGTGGGCGTACCGCAGATCACCGCGATCGACATGGTCGCCGAGGCGCTGCAGGACCGCATCCCGCTGATCGCCGACGGCGGCATCCGCTATTCCGGCGACATCGGCAAGGCGATCGCCGCGGGCGCGTCCACGGTGATGATCGGCGGCCTGTTCGCCGGTACCGAGGAAGCCCCGGGCGAAGTCGAACTCTTCCAGGGCCGCAGCTACAAGAGCTACCGCGGCATGGGCAGCCTGGGCGCGATGGAGAAGGGGTCCAAGGACCGCTATTTCCAGGACGCCAGCGACGCGGACAAGCTGGTGCCGGAAGGCATCGAAGGCCGCGTGCCGTATCGCGGCTCGGTCGGCGGCATCGTCCACCAGCTGGTCGGCGGCCTGCGCGCCACGATGGGTTACGTGGGCTGCGCCACCATCGAGGACATGCGCAGCAAGCCGAAGTTTGTGGTCATCACGGGCGCCGGCCAGCGCGAGAGCCACGTCCATGACGTGCAGATCACCAAGGAACCACCGAACTACCGGATGGGCTGATCGTTGCCAGAGAAGGGAGACGCCAGCGTTTCCCTTCTTCGTTTATAGCCGCAGGACACCATGACGAATATCCACACCGACAAGATCCTCATCCTCGACTTCGGCGCGCAGTACACGCAGCTGATCGCCCGCCGCATCCGCGAGATCGGCGTCTACTGCGAAATCTGGGCGTGGGACCACGACCCGGAGGAAATCGCGAAGTTCGGCGCCAAGGGCATCATCCTGTCCGGCGGCCCGGAATCGACGACCCAGCATGGCGCGCCCGCGGCGCCCCAGCAGGTCTTCGACAGCGGCCTGCCGATCCTCGGCATCTGCTACGGCATGCAGACGTTGGCCGCACAGCTGGGCGGTGCGACGGAAGCGGCCGATGCGCGCGAATTCGGCCATGCCGAAGTGCAGCTGGTCGCGCACGACGCATTGCTGGGCGGCCTGAGCGACCACCAGGGCGCGCCGCGCATCGACGTGTGGATGAGCCACGGCGACCACGTCGCCAAGGCGCCGCCGGGATGGACGATCACCGCCACCACCGACCGCATCCCGGTCGCGGCGATGGCGCTGGAAGAGAAGCGCTGGTACGGCGTGCAGTTTCATCCGGAAGTCACCCACACCAAGCAGGGCCAGACGCTGCTGCGCCGATTCGTGGCGGAGATCTGCGGCTGCAAGACGTTGTGGACGGCCGCCAACATCATCGAGGACCAGATCGCCCGCGTGCGCGAGCAGGTCGGTTCGGATGAGGTCATCCTCGGTCTGTCCGGCGGCGTCGATTCGTCCGTGGTCGCGGCGCTGCTGCACAAGGCGATTGGCGAGCAGCTGACCTGCGTGTTCGTCGACACCGGCCTGCTGCGCTGGCAGGAAGGCGACCAGGTAATGGCGATGTTCGCCGAGCACATGGGCGTGAAGGTCGTGCGCGTGAACGCTGCGGACCGCTACTTCAAGGCATTGGAAGGCGTCGCCGATCCGGAAGCCAAGCGCAAGATCATCGGCAACCTGTTCGTCGAGATCTTCGAGGAAGAATCGAACAAACTGAAGAATGCCAAGTGGCTGGCGCAGGGCACGATCTATCCGGACGTGATCGAGTCCGCCGGCAGCAAGACCGGCAAGGCGCACGTCATCAAGAGCCACCACAACGTCGGCGGCCTGCCCGAGCACATGAAGCTGGGCCTGGTCGAGCCGTTGCGCGAGCTCTTCAAGGACGAAGTGCGTCGCCTCGGCGTCGAGCTCGGCCTGCCGCGTACGATGGTCTATCGCCATCCGTTCCCGGGCCCCGGCCTGGGCGTGCGCATCCTGGGCGAAGTGAAGCCGGAGTACGCCGAGCTGCTGGCCAAGGCGGACGCGATCTTCATCGACGAACTGCGCAAGGCCGACCTGTACGACAAGACTTCGCAGGCATTCGCGGTGTTCCTGCCGGTGAAATCGGTGGGCGTGGTCGGCGATGCGCGCGCTTACGAATGGGTGATCGCGCTGCGTGCGGTCGACACGATCGACTTCATGACCGCGCATTGGGCGCACTTGCCGTACGACTTCCTCGGCACCGTGTCCAACCGCATCATCAACGAGCTGCGCGGCGTTTCGCGCGTGGTCTACGACATCTCGGGCAAGCCGCCGGCCACCATCGAGTGGGAGTGATGGCGGCCCGCGACGACGAGCACTGGATGCGCCACGCGTTCACGCTGGCGGACCGGGCCGAGCGCGAGTTCGACGAGATCCCCGTGGGCGCCGTGCTGGTCGGCGCCGACGGCCAAGTGCTCGGCGAAGGCTGGAACCGCAACATCCTCGATCACGACCCCACGGCGCATGCCGAGATCGTGGCGATGCGCGAAGCGGGCAGGGCGACGGGCAACCACCGCCTGGTCGACTGCACGCTGTATGTCACCCTCGAACCCTGCGCAATGTGCGCGATGGCGCTGGTGCACGCGCGCGTGGCGCGCGTGGTCTATGGCGCCACCGATCCGAAGACGGGCGCCTGCGGCAGCGTGTTCGACCTGATCGCCGATCCCCGCCACAACCACCGGATCGAGGTCGAAGGCGGCGTGCTGGGCGAGGAGGCAGGACGCCGCTTGACCAACTACTTCCGCGCCAAGCGCGGGCGCCCGCTGGTCTAGGCCTGCGAGGCAGGGATCTTCCGCTTCACTTTGCGGTGGTCCATTTCTTCGTTGATGGCGGTGACCGCCAACGTCGACTCGCGCGCCAGCAGCAGGCTGGCCGCCAGCATGGCGACCACGCCCAGCGCGGCGAGCCAGGTGGGCAACGAGCCGAGGCGATGTCCGGTGAACGTGTCTACCGCGACCGCCAGGCTGGTGCCGACGAAGCAGCTGATCGCCGCGTACAGCAGCTGGCCCGCGCGCAGGATGATCAGGCTGCGCAGGCGTTGCAGCCCGATCCGCTTCTCCAGCAGGCCGCGCTCCGTGTCGTCCTCCACGTCCGCCAGTTCGCGCAGCAGCGTGCGGGCGCGATCGATGATGCGGGCCAGGCGATTGTTGGCCGAGAGCAGCAGGGAGGCCGTCGCCGTGAGGAAGAACGCCGGTGCCAGCATCGCGGTGAGGACGGCGTGATCGGTCGAAGGATTCATGGGCCGGTCGCGGGAGGGGTCTGCGTTATCATGACATGATGCGGCAGGCCCGCATTCCCGGCGAGGATGTCCGGGCTTTCCTTCCGCCACGGACCACCGCATGACCTCGAACCACGCGCACAACGACCGCCTGATCTGGATCGACCTGGAAATGACCGGGCTGGATACGGACCGCGATTCGATCCTCGAGATCGCCACGGTGGTCACCGATTCCAAGTTGAACGTGCTGGCCGAGGGCCCGGAATTCGCGATCGCGCATCCGGTCGCGGTGCTGGAAGCCATGGACGACTGGAACCGCAACCAGCACGGCAAGTCAGGCCTGTGGAAGCGCGTGGTGGAAAGCGAGGTGACGCTGGGGCAGGCCGAGGCGCAGACCGTGGCGTTCCTCAACGAATGGCTGCCGGCGGGCGCCTCGCCGATGTGCGGCAATTCGATCTGCCAGGACCGCCGCTTCCTGCATCGCCTGATGCCGCGCCTGGAGAAGTACTTCCACTACCGCAACCTCGACGTCAGCACGCTCAAGGAGCTGGCGCGCCGCTGGGCGCCGCAGGTGCTGGAGGGCGTACGCAAGCAGGCCAGCCATACCGCGCTGAGCGATGTGCGCGATTCGATCGACGAACTGCGCCACTACCGCAAGCACATGGCGGCGCTGGCCGGCGAGTAAGCCGGCAGGCGTTTACGGGGCCGGCTTGGCCACGTCGCCGTCGTCGACCACGCCCTTGGTGACGATATCGCCCAATGGGGCGCCGTCGCCGTTGTGGTGGTACACGTGCAGGTCTCGCTGTGGATAGGGGATGTTGAGCCCCTGGCCGATGATCTCGGTGCGTACGGCTTCGGTGAGATCGCTCTTGGTCGGGCCAAAATCCGGCGTCTTCGTCCACGCCAGCAGGATCAGGTCCACGCTGCTTTCGCTCAGCTTGTTGACGACCACGCTCGGCGCGGGTTCGTCCAGCACGTGGGGATGGTCCTGGGCGATCTTCAGCAGGATGGCCTTCGCCTGCTTGAGGTCGTCGTCGTAGCCCACGCCCACCGGGATGTCGATGCGGCGGCGAGGCTTGGCGGTGAAGTTGATGATCGGCGCGGTCGTGATCAGGCTGTTCGGCAGCACGATCAGGCGGTTGTCGAGCGTGCGCATCCGCGTCTGGAAGATGCGGACTTCCTCGACGATGCCTTCCAGCCCGGCCGCCTGCACATAGTCGCCGTCGCGGAACGGGCGCAGCACGATCAGCATCACGCCCGAGGCGATGTTGGACAGCGAATCCTTCAGCGCCAGGCCCACGGCCAGGCCGGCGGCGCCGAGCACCGCCAACATCGAGGTGGGGTTCACGCCCAGCGACGTGAGCGCGGTGATGATGACGAGCACCATCATCGCGGCGTAGCTGGCGCGACGAAGGAAGCCGCCCAGCGTGGCGTCCGCATGGGTGCGTCCCAACACGCGCTCCAACCCGGCGCTCAGACGCTTGGCCAGCCACATGCCGACCAGGAAGATGACGACGGCTGCGAGCAGCTTCATGCCCCAGGCCTGCCAATCGAATCTCTGCAATGCGCTGACGATCGCGGCCGGCTCCATCGGGATTTCAGGCAGGGTCTGCGGCGTTTTCGCGGGGGCGGACATCGGAACTCCTGAAATGCAGCACGCCCCGTCAGGGGCGTGCAGTATGTTTCAACGATGGTAACCGTCTTCGCGTGAAGAAGGGACGGCTGTATCAGCCCGCCTTGGTCTTCGCCAGGCGCAGCCAGGTATCCACAACCGTGTCGGGATTCAGCGAAACGGACTCGATGCCTTCGGCCATCAGCCATTCCGCCAGGTCCGGATGGTCGCTGGGACCCTGACCGCAGATGCCGATGTACTTGCCCTTGGTGCGCGCGGCCTTGATGGCCATCGACAGCATCTTCTTGACCGCGGGATTCCGCTCGTCGAAGAGGTTGGCGACGATCGAGGAGTCGCGGTCCAGGCCCAGGGTCAGCTGGGTCAGGTCGTTGGAGCCGATCGAGAAGCCGTCGAAGATGTCGAGGAATTCCTCGGCGAGCAGCGCGTTCGACGGCACTTCGCACATCATGATGATCTTCAGGCCGTTCTCGCCCTGGCGCAGGCCGTGCTTGGCCAGCACGTCGATGACCTTGCGGCCTTCCTCCAGCGTGCGCACGAACGGGATCATTACCCACAGGTTGTCCAAGCCCATCTCGTCGCGCACGCGGCGGACGGCCTGGCACTCGAGGGCGAATGCCGGTTCGAACGACGCATCGACGTAGCGGCTCGCCCCACGGAAACCGATCATCGGGTTCTCTTCGTGCGGCTCGTAGCGGCTGCCGCCGATGAGGTTGGCGTACTCGTTCGACTTGAAGTCCGACAGGCGCACGATCACCGGGTTCGGCGCCACCGAGGCGGTGATCGTGGCGATGCCTTCGGCCAGGCGATCGACATAGAAGCTCACCGGATCGGCATAGCCCGCGGTCTTGGCGTCGATCTTCTTGCGGACGTCCAGGTCCTGGCGGTCGTATTCCAGCAGGGCGAGCGGATGCACGCCGATGTGGCTGGCGATGATCATCTCCAGCCGCGCCAGGCCGATGCCGGCGTTCGGCAACTGGCCGAAGTCGAACGCGCGCTCCGGGTTGGCCACGTTCATCATGATCTTCAGCGGCGCCGCCGGCATCGCCGCCAGGTCGGTGGTGGTGCGCTCGAAGGGCAGGGCGCCGGCATAGATGAAGCCGGTGTCGCCTTCGGCGCAGCTGACGGTGACTTCGGCGCCGTCCGTGATGTGGTCCAGTGCGTTGCCGGTACCGACGACGGCGGGCACGCCCAGCTCACGCGCGATGATCGCGGCGTGGCAGGTACGGCCACCGCGATTGGTGACGATGGCACTGGCGCGCTTCATCACCGGTTCCCAATCCGGGTCGGTCATGTCGGCGACCAGCACGTCGCCGGGCTGCACGCGGGCCATGTCGTCCAGCGAGCGCACCACGCGGGCCACGCCGCTGCCGATCTTCTGGCCGATCGCACGGCCTTCGGCGATCACCTCGCCGCGCTTCTCCAGCGCATAGCGTTCGATCTGCGTCGCCTTGGCGCGCGACTTCACCGTCTCAGGGCGGGCCTGCACGATGAACAGCTTGCCGGTGACGCCATCCTTCGCCCACTCGATGTCCATCGGGCGGCCGTAGTGCTTCTCGATGACGAGCGCCTGCTTGGAGAGCTCGTGCACGTCTTCATCGGTGATCGAGAAGCGATTGCGCTGGTCGGCCGGTGTGTCCTCGATCCTCACGCGTTCGCCGGGCACGTCGGAATAGACCATGCGCAGCAGCTTGCTGCCGAGCGCACGGCGCAGGATCGCGGGCTTGCCCTGCGCCAGCGTGGGCTTGTAGACGTAGAACTCGTCCGGGTTCACCGCGCCCTGCACGACCATCTCGCCCAGGCCGAAGGACGAGGTGACGAACACTACGTCGCGGAAGCCGGACTCGGTATCCAGCGTGAAAAGTACGCCGGAAGCGCCCACGCCGGAGCGCACCATCAGCTGCACGCCGGCGGACAGGAACACGTCCTCGTGCTTGAAGCCATGGTGCACGCGGTAGGCGATGGCGCGGTCGTTGTAGAGGCTGGCGAAGACTTCCTTGACCTTGTGCACGACGTCGTCGGCGCCGGTGACGTTGAGGAAGGTTTCCTGCTGGCCGGCGAAGCTGGCATCCGGCAGGTCTTCCGCCGTCGCCGACGAGCGCACGGCCACGGCCACGTCACCACCGCCGTTCTCGGCGCAGAGCTTCTCGTAGGCGGTGCGGATATCGCGGTCCAGGTCAGGCTGCAGCGGGGCGTCGATGACCCAGCCGCGGATTTCCTTGCCGGCCGCGGTCAGGGCGGGCACGTCTTCCACGTCCAGCGTGGCCAGCTTGTCGAAGATGCGCTGGGAGAGGTCGTTGTGGGCGATGAAGGCCTTGAACGCCTCGGCCGTGGTCGCATAGCCGCCGGGGACCGAGACCCCCAGGTTGGCCAGGTGCCCGATCATCTCGCCCAGCGACGAATTCTTGCCGCCGACGCGGGCCAGGTCGGCCAGGCGCAGCTCGTGCAGCCACAGGATGTTCTCGTTCAAGCGCATTGCTCCGAAATGGACCGCGCCGCGCCGAGGACCGTCGGCGTGGGGCCGTGTCTAGGGGGAAGAAGCGATATGATGCAGTGCATACCAATTGCAGACAAGCTTGATTTGACAGGGGTTTCCATGGTGAAGCGGGGGAAGAGTGGCCATGTCTGAATTGCGCCCGGTGTTCTACGTGTCCGATGGCACCGGTATCACGGCCGAGACCATCGGCCACAGCCTGCTGACCCAGTTCGCGGGCATGCGGTTCCAGACGGACCGGCTGTCATTCGTCGACGACGAGGAGAAGGCGAGGGACGCTGCGGACCGCATCCGCCGCACGGGCGAACGCCTGGGCGCACGGCCCATCGTGGTGAGCTCCTGCGTGGATCCGGCCCTGAGCGCGCTGATCGCAGAGAGCGGGGCGTTGATGTTGGACGTGTTCGCACCCTTCATCGAGCCGCTGGAACGCGAACTCGGCGAACAACGCCAGTCGCGCGTCGGCCAGGCGCATGGCCTGGTGGATTTCGAGACCTACCACCGTCGTATCAACGCGATGAATTTCGCGCTGACCCACGACGACGGCATGGCGGTGAATTACGACGAAGCCGACGTGATCCTGGTCGCGGTATCGCGCGCGGGCAAGACGCCGACCTGCGTCTACCTGGCCCTGCATTACGGCATCCGCGCGGCGAACTACCCGCTCACCGACGGCGATCTCGAAACCGATCGCCTGCCGGCGCGGCTGCGTCCTTACCGTCGCAAGCTGTTCGCGCTGACCATCGATCCGGAGCGGCTGCAGCAGATCCGGCAGGAGCGGCGTCCCAATTCGACGTACTCGAAACTGGAGACCTGCAAGCGCGAGGTCGCGGCCGCGGAGGCGATGTTCCAGGTGGAGCGCCTGCCCACGCTGAGCACGACGAACAAGTCGATCGAGGAGATCTCCAGCAAGGTGCTCTCCACGCTGGGCCTGCAGCGCGAGATGTACTGAGCGGGGAGGGTGCGGCGACAACCCGGAAATCCACGGGCGTCAGATCCTTAACTTAGGCCGCACGATGGTGCGCGTCAATGCTGCCGCGCGGGGATTTCCACGTGTAGGATCAGGCCATGTCCCAGGCCCTGGCCCGCACCGCACGCATCCCCCGGCTCAGCCGTTTCGGCTGGCTGATGGCGCTGTACGCGGAGAACCATGCGCGGCTGCTCCGCCTGTTCGCGCCGGACCATCTGGCGCCCGGCGTCTACATGTCCTCGATCGGCGATGGGCTGGATGTCCGCCTGGAAGTCATCGAAACCCACCGCTACACGGTGGAACTGCGGCTGACCTACGACCTGTGCGATCCGCTGACCGGCGAGCCGGATCCGTCGGCCTTCGTCCGGCTGTACCGGGACGCGCACCAGGCCGAGGCGACGCACTGCTACGTGGGCCGGCGCTGGCAGGACGTGATCGGGTTGTATCCGCCCCCGGCCGAGGTGATCAGCCACCGCATGCGGATGAACACCTTCCTCGGCAAGTGGCTGGAGTATCTGGCGGAGCAGGGGCATGGCGTGGCGACGCTACGGCCCATCGAGCCCGCGCGCGCCATCGCCTGAGTCCAGCAGTCAGGCCACCCGCATGAAGCGGATGGCATTCAGTCGCCGCAGCCCGTGGTTGGCATCCCGCGACAGGTTCATCACGTCGACGGCCCCCAGCGTCTCCAGCTCCAGCAGGCGTTGGGCGACGGCGTCGAACGCGACGTCGTCCAGTCCCAACGATCCTGCGGTCCAGCGCGTATCGCGATGGATGGGCAGTTGCGAAACCAGTTCATCGGCGAGCGAATCGTGGGTCATGACGGCAGGCTCCGGGCAAGGGGGCACCAGCTTCGACTGCACTTGTCTCAGGACGTGCGCCCGGCCAGGGACGACGCGAAGGCGGGGCACACTCCGCTTCTACGCCGTTCGTCGTCAGATTCTTGTAAATGCCTGCGAAAGCGGCGTTACGATCGATCAGGCAAAAAAAAGGCCCGGTTTCCCGGGCCTTCGATAAAAGTGGCGTCCCCACGGGGATTCGAACCCCGGTCGCTACCGTGAAAGGGTAATGTCCTAGGCCTCTAGACGATGGGGACACACGAAAGTTTCGCCAGATTTTCATTCCAGACGGCCTATTGTCCGGAAGTTGGTGGAGCCAGGCGGGATCGAACCGCCGACCTCCTGCATGCCATGCAGGCGCTCTCCCAGCTGAGCTATGGCCCCACGTGCTGGCAGGAGCGGAATAATAGCCAGCCTCTTTCCGATGCGCAAGCATTCGTTACGAAAATATTCACGACTGGCGAACGTTGCGGCATGCGGGTGAAATACCACGCTTGAAGAACGACGGGACCACACGCGGCGCATGATCGGTTTGTCGGTGAAGGAGTGGGCGGCGTGGGCGCCGGGCCTGGTGGATCAGACCGCGTGGACGGCATGGGCACAGGCGCCGTGGCTGCCCGCGGGAGACGGAACGCCGGCGTTGTCCGAAGTGCCGGCCATGCAGCGCCGGCGGATCGAACGGCTGGGGCGCATGGCCATCCAGACCGCGTTCTGGTGCCAGCGCGCCGACGAGGGTGGCGTGCCGCTGGTCTTCGCCTCGCGGCACGGCGATGTGGCGCGTTCGATGGAACTGCTCGAGGCGCTGGTGGCGGGGGAGTCGCCTTCGCCGACGACGTTCGGCCTGTCGGTGCACAACGCCATCGCCGCGCTGTATTCCATCCTGCGGGGCGAGCGTGGCAACTACGTGGCCACGGCGGGCGGCAAGGCCACCGTCGAGACCGCCTGCATCGAAGCCGCGGCATTGCTCGCTGACGGAGCCCCGGAGGTGCTGCTGGTCGTCTACGACGCACCGCTGCCTGCGGTATATGCCGGTTTCGCGGACGAGCCGGATGCCGGGTTCGCGTGGTGCTGGCGGCTGGTCGCCACCGACACCGCGTGGCCGACCCTGCGCCTGACGTGGACGGCCGACGGCGCGGATGATGCCGCCACCGCGTTGCCCCACGGGCTGGACGTGTTGCGCTTCCTGCTCGCCGGCGATGCGGCGCTCGAATGGCGCGGCGATGGCGTCCACTGGCATTGGCGACGCGATGCGTGAGCGGTTGGGCCACGCCTGGCGTGTCGCGGGAACGGGACTGAGCTTCCTCGCGTTCGGCGTGGGCGGCCTGTTCCTGGGCGTCTGCGTGCTGCCGCCGCTGCTGTGGCTGGTACGCGATCCCGACCGCCGCCGACGCTGGTCGCGGCGTCTCGTGCAGCGCAGTTTCGCCGCCCATGTGGAACTGATGCGCCGGCTGCGCGTGATGACGTATGAGATCCGGGGGCGGGAGCGGCTGGCGCGCGACGGGTTGCTGGTGCTCGCCAACCATCCGACGCTGATCGATGTCGTGCTGCTGATCTCCCTGCTGCCGAACGCCGATTGCGTGGTGAAGTCGGCGGTGGCGCGCAATCCGTTCATGCGGGGGCCGGTCCGGGCCGCGGGTTACGTGTCCAACGACGACGGTGCGGGCCTGGTCGAGGACTGCATCGCCGCGGTCCGTGCGGGCGGCACCCTGGTGATCTTTCCCGAAGGCACGCGGACCACGCCGGGGCAGCCCCTGAAACTCCAGCGCGGTGCGGCGAACATCGCCGTGCGCGGCGCGCTGGACGTCACGCCGGTACGCATCACCTGCACGCCGCTGACGCTGGGGAAAGGTGAGAAGTGGTATCGTGTGCCGCCGATGCGGTTCCATATGGTGATCGATGTTCAGGAAGACCTGCCGATCGCCCCGTTCCTGAACGGAACGGAGGGGGGGGATCCGTCGGCGGGGGGAGAGGCGCTGGCAGCCCGGCGACTCACGGACTATCTGGCCAACTACTTTGCGGGAGATCCATCGCGTGCAGGCACTTGAGCACGAGATCAAGGAATTGATCATTTCTTCGTTGTCGCTGGAAGACATCACGCCCGACGACATCGATACCACCGCGCCGTTGTTCGTGGAGGGGCTGGGCCTGGATTCGATCGATGCGCTCGAGCTCGGCCTGGCGCTGCAGAAGCGTTACGGGGTCAGCCTCTCGGCCGACTCGCAGGAGACCCGCCGGCACTTCGCCAGCGTGCGCGCACTGGCGGATTTCGTCGTCGCCCAGGGCAAGGCCTGAGCAACGGCAGGACTGGCAAGATGACCAAGAACGAACTCTTTGAACGGATCGTCACGATCCTGCACGACAGCTTCGAGATCGAACCGGCGCGTATCACGCCCGAGGCGAGGCTCTACGACGACCTCGACATCGACAGCATCGATGCGGTGGACCTGATCGTGCAACTCAAGCCGCTGCTGGGGCGGAGCCTCCAGCCGGACGCGTTCAAGTCGGTGCGCACGGTGCAGGACATCGTCGACGTGCTGTACGGACTGATCCGCGACGAAGCCGCCTGACGCAGGTCGCCCCGTGTCCCGGATTGGCGCGGCCATCTTCGTGATGCTGTCAGTGGCATATCCCCTGGTGGTGTACTGGGCGATGGGCCGCTTCGAGCCCCGCTGGCTGGCGGTGCTGCTGCTCGTGCTCGCTTTGCTGCGGGCCCTGGCGACGCGGCAGGCCGTCTGGCTGGCGGCTGCGGGCGGAGCCGCACTGCTCGCGACCCTGGCGACGGTGTTCAATGAAGCCCTGCCGCTGAAGCTTTATCCCGCGTTGGTGAACGCGGTACTGCTGGTGGTGTTCGCCACCAGCCTGGCGTTCCCGCCGTCGGCCGTGGAGCGCATCGCCCGGCTGACCGAGCCGGACCTGCCGCCGGAAGGCGTGGCCTACACGCGGCGGGTGACCCAGGTGTGGTGCATGTTCTTCGTCTTCAACGGCACGCTGGCGCTGATTACCGCCCTATGGATGTCCGACCGTGCATGGGCGCTTTACAACGGACTGATCGCGTACGTCTTGATCGGCGCATTGTTCAGCGTCGAATGGCTGGTGCGCCGGCGGGTGCGGGCGAGGCATTCGCATGGCTGAGTGGCATCCGCTCACCGAGGTGGCCTTGCAACCGCTGGCCGGGCGCACGTTCGCGCGCACCGGTGGGGCCCTGATCGACCACGCTTCATTCCATCGCGAGGTCCTGCGCTGGCACGCCGCGTTCGACGCGCTGCCGGGCCACGCGTTCGCGCTTCATTTCGATGACGCCACGCGCTTCGCCTCGGCGCTGTTCGGCGCCTGGCATGCCGGCAAGACCGTGGTGTTGCCGGGCGACGCCCTGTCCGGTACGCAGACGCGGCTGCAATCGCGTGTGGACGGATTCGCGGGCGATTGGCCCGGTGCGTCCGCCCTGCGTGAAAGCGAGGCCGGCGAGGGGCCGCTCACGCCCCTGGATCCGGACGCGACCCGGCTGGTCGTGTTCACCTCCGGCAGCACCGGCGAACCTGTGGCGATCGAGAAGCGTCTTCGCCAGCTCGATGCCGAAGTGCACGCGCTGGAATCCGCACTCGGTGAAGGGATGGGCGATGTCGCGATCCACGGCACCGTGTCGCATCAGCACATCTACGGCCTGCTGTTCCGCGTGCTGTGGCCGCTGGCGGCGGGGCGGGCGATCGTGCCACGGGCGTTCTTCCCCGAGGATCTGCTGGCGGCGATGGAGGGCCATGAGGCGATCCTGGTCGCGAGCCCCGCGCATCTGAAGCGCCTCCCGGCGCAACTCGACTGGCCCTCGGTGCGCGGCCGCCTGCGCGCGGTGTTCTCGTCCGGCGGTGCGCTGCCTGCGGAAGCCGCGCATGAGGTGGCGCGCCTGCTCGGCGTGCCGCCGGTGGAAATCCTCGGCAGCAGCGAGACGGGTGGCATCGCCTGGCGCCGCTGGGACGAAGAACAACCCGCCTGGAAGCCCCTGCCGGGCGTCGACTGGCGGCTGGCGGAGGGCGTGCTGGAAGTCCGGTCGCCGCATCTGGCCGAACCGGCGTGGTGGCGCAGTCAGGATCGCGCCGAGGCCGACGGCGCCGGTGGCTTCCGGCTGTTGGGCCGTGCCGACCGGATCGTGAAGGTGGAGGAGCGCCGCGTATCGCTGGATGCGCTGGAGCGCCAGATCCAGGCCCATCCCGCGGTCCGCGAGGCGCGTGTCCTGCTACTGGGCGGCCAACGCAGTGCGCTGGCGGCCGTCGTCGTGATGGACGCGGATGCTACCGGCGTGCCTGACGATGCCGCCGGCCGCCGGGCCCTGGCGAACACGCTCTCGCGCCATCTGGCCGGCGCGCAGGATGCGGTCACCCGGCCGCGCCGCTGGCGGTTCGTCCCGGCAATGCCGACGAACGCCCAGGGCAAGGTCACCGAAGCGGCGCTGACGGCGCTGTTCCGTCCGGAGCGTCCGCCGGCGCACTGGACGTTGCGCGAACCCGCGCATGCGCGCGTCGAGTTGCCGCTGGACGCATCGCTGGCCGTGTTCGAAGGCCATTTCGCCCAGGCCGCGATCCTGCCTGGCGTCGCGCAGTTGGACTGGGCCGTGCAGCTGGCGCGCGAGGTGTTTCCGTTGCCGGCGACGTTCCTGCGCATGGAGGCGCTGAAGTTCCAGCGCGTCGCGCGGCCCGGCGACCTGATCCGGCTGGATCTGGAGTGGCAGGCCGAACGCAGCACCCTGGTGTTCCGCTACGTGTCGGAACACGGCCCGCACGCCAGCGGGCGCGTGGTGTTCGCCGATGGGGAATGACGTCATGGCCGCGGCGAACGGGTTCCGTCCGCTCGTGGTGATCCCGGTCTTCGACCATGAGCACGCCATCGCGATGATGGTGGACGGCGTGCGGGCGTCCGGCGTGCCGTGTCTGCTGGTCGACGACGGTTCGGGGCAATCCTGTGCAGGCGAGCTGGATCGTCTGGCGACGCTGCATGCCCCCGACGTGACGCTACTGCGCCTGCCGGTGAACCAAGGCAAGGGCGGGGCGGTGCTGGCGGGCTTCCGCGAGGCGGGCGCGGCGGGCTACACCCACGTGCTGCAGATCGATGCCGACGGCCAGCACGACCCGCGCGACATCCCCGGCTTCCTCGAGGAAGCGCGCGCGCATCCGGATGCCGTCATCTGCGGTGTGCCGCTGTACGACGCGAGCGTGCCGAAGGGCCGCCTGTACGGTCGTTACCTGACCCACGTCTGGGTCTGGATCAACACCCTGTCGTTCACGATCCGAGACTCCATGTGCGGGTTCCGCGTCTATCCGCTGCCCCCGGTGCTGCGCCTGATGGACGAAGAGACCATCGGTCGCCGGATGGATTTCGACGTCGAAGTGCTGGTGCGGCTGTTCTGGCGCGGCATCGAAGTGCGCAGCCGGCCCACGCGGGTGACGTATCCGCTGGACGGCGTCTCCCACTTCGACGTCTGGCGCGACAACGTGCGGATCAGCCGCATGCATACGCGGTTGTTCTTCGGCATGGTTGCGCGCCTGCCGCGCCTGCTGGCGCGCAAGCTCGAGGGCGGGCGCGCGTGAGCGATCGTTCGCACCACTGGGCCGACATCGGCGAATCCACGTCCGTGCGCGGCATCCTGCTGTTGTGTTTCGTGCACCGCTGGCTGGGCCGTTGGCCGTTCCGGGTCTGCGTGTATCCCGTGGTGTTCGTGCACTGGCTGCTCAACGGCACCGCGCGCCGTGCGTCGCGCCAGTACCTCGCCCGCGTGCATGCCCATCTCGGTGTGCCGGCGCGACGGCCGGGCGCCTTGCAGAGCCTGTACCACTTCGCGGTCTTCGCTGAGACGCTGCTGGACAAGATCCTGGCGCTGGGCCAGCGCTACCCCGTCGACAAGGTCACGATGGAACGCCAGGGCGTGCTGGCCCGCGTGCGGGCGGGCGAGGGCGGCCTGCTGGTCACCGCGCACCTGGGTTGCCTGGAGTTGTGCCAGGTCATGGCCGACCAGGTGCCCGGATTCCGCCTTACCGCGCTCGTCCATACGGCGCATGCCGAACGCTTCAACCGGCTGATCCGGCGCCTCGATGCCGGAAGCAAGGTGGAGCTGCTGCAGGTCACCGACCTGGGTCCCGCCGATGCGGTGAAGCTGGCCGAGCGGGTGGCGCGGGGCGAGTTCGTCGCCATCGCCGGCGACCGCGTGCCGGTGCGGGGCGGGCGTTCGGTGAAGGCGCCGTTCCTCGGCCACGAGGCTCCTTTCCCGATCGGCGCCTATGTGCTGGGCGCGGCGCTGCGCTGCCCGGTGTTCACGATGGCCTGCACCCACGTCGGGGATGGCTACCGCGTGCGCTTCGAATCCTTCGCCGAGCGGATCGAACTCCCGCGCGGATCGCGCGACGAGGCGCTGGCGCGCTACGCTGCGCAGTTCGCGGCGTGGATGGAACGGCAGGTCCGCGATTCGCCGTACGACTGGTTCAATTTCTACCCCTTCTGGGATCAGGTAACGCATGACGCCCGCCATGAATGAATCCGCCGCGCCCGTCTTTGGCGACGCGCCCCTGCGCATCGAGGACGTCGTGGCGCTGTCGCAGCGCCGAGCGCCGCCCGTACTGTCGCGCGAGCCCGCGTTCCGTGCACGTATCGCCAAGGGCGCCGATTTCCTCGACCGCCTCCTGCACGAAGAGGGCGTCATCTACGGCGTCACCACGGGCTATGGCGACTCCTGCACGGTGAACATCCCGCCGGCACTGGTCGCCGAGTTGCCGCATCACCTGTACACCTACCACGGCTGCGGGTTGGGGCGTTTCCTCGACGCGACCGAGACACGCGCCGTGCTGGCCGCGCGACTGGCCTCGCTGGTGCGCGGCATGTCCGGCGTCAGCCTGCCGTTGCTGGAAGGATTGGAAGGCTTGCTGCGGCACGACGTGCTGCCGCTGATCCCGGCCGAAGGCTCGGTCGGCGCCAGTGGCGACCTCACGCCGCTGTCCTACGTGGCGGCCGTGCTGTGCGGCGAACGCGACGTGCTCCACGACGGCCGCATCCGGCCCGCGGCGGAGGCGCTGGCCGAGATCGGCCAGGCGCCGCTGACGCTGCGACCGAAGGAAGGCCTGGCCATCATGAACGGCACCGCCGTGATGACGGCGCTGGCCTGTCTGGCCTTCGATCGCGCCGAGTATGTCTCGCGCCTGGCCACCCGTCTGACCGCCTTCAACGTGTTGGCCAGCAACGGCAACGCCCACCATTTCGACGCGGTGCTGTTCGCGGCCAAGCCGCATCCGGGCCAGGCGCGTGTCGCGCAGCGCCTGCGCGAGGATTTGCACAGCGACCGTCCGCCACGCAATGAGCAACGCCTGCAGGATCGCTATTCGCTGCGCTGCGCGCCGCACGTCATCGGCGTGCTGGAAGATGCGTTGCCGTTCCTGCGCCAGTTGATCGAAACCGAACTCAACAGCGCCAACGACAATCCGCTGATCGATCCGGAGCGCGAGCAGATCCTGCATGGCGGCCATTTCTACGGCGGCCACATCGCCTTCGCGATGGATGCGTTGAAGAACACGGTCGCCAACGTCGCCGACCTGCTGGATCGCCAGTTGGCGCTGATCGTCGATGCCCGTTACAACCATGGTCTGCCGGCCAACCTGTCCGGTGCCACCGGGCCACGTGCGGCGATCAACCACGGCTTGAAGGCGCTGCAAATCAGCGTGTCGGCCTGGACCGCCGAAGCGCTGAAGCTGACGATGCCGGCGTCGGTGTTCTCGCGTTCCACCGAGTGCCACAACCAGGACAAGGTCAGCATGGGCACGATCGCCGCGCGCGACTGCCTGCGCGTGCTCGAACTGACCGAACAGGTGATCGCGGCCATGCTGATCGCGGCGCGCCAGGCGGTGGGCCTGCGCCAGCGCGTCGGCCTGCAGTCGACCTTGGGCGAGGCTCCGGCGGGGATGTACGAAGATCTGTGCGCGCGGATCGCCCTGGTCGAGGAAGATCGCGCCCTGGACGGCGAACTGCGCCAGCTGGTGGTCGACATCCGCGAAACACGCTGGAATGTCTATGCCGGTTGAGCCGCGCGAGGACCTGCGCATCGAGGTGGCGCTGGCCCCGGCGTTCCACGATTGCGACGCCATGCAGGTGGTCTGGCACGGGCACTACTTCAAGTACCTGGAGATCGCCCGTTGCGCCTTGTTGCAGCGCTTCGATTACGACTATCCGCAGATGCAGGCGTCGGGTTACATGTGGCCCATCGTCGATGCGCGGGTGAAGTACATCCGGCCGTTGCGCTATGCGCAGCCGTTGCGGGTGTCGGCGCGGGTGACGGAGTGGGAGAACCGGCTGAAGATGGAATACGAGATCCGCGACGCCGCGACCGGCGAGGTCCTGACCCGTGCGCATACGCTGCAGGTCGCGGTCGACGCGGCTTCAGGCGAGATGCTGTATCAGTGCCCACCCATCCTGTGGGAACGTCTGGGAGTCCCCGCGCCATGACGCTGCGCCGCATGTTGCTTCCCGTTCTGCTGGTTCTTCCTCTGGTTTCTGTGCCGGTGGCAGGCGCCACTGCCGCAGCCGATCCGCTGGCGCAGGTGCGCACGCAGGTCGCGCAGGTGCCCCTGTTGCGCGGAAATTTCTCGCAGGAAAAACAGGTCGCGGGTTTCCGCAATCCGCTGCGCTCCAGCGGACGCTTCGTGCTGGCACGCGAGAAGGGCGTCATCTGGACGACGGTCGCCCCGTTTCCATCCGAGATCGTCATCACCCGCGACCGCATCGTCAGCCGCCAGCGCGACGGCCGTGCACGGGTGGAGGTGGACGGGCGCCAGCAACCCGGGCTGCGTACCGTGAACGCGATGATGTTCGCCCTGATGAGCGGCGACATGAAGGCGTTGACCACGACCTTCGACGTGAAGAACGAGCCGGCCGAAGGCAAGGGCTGGCGGATGACGCTATCGCCGCGTTCGCGTCAGCTGGCGCAGGCGTTCACGTCGGTGCGCCTGGCGGGCGATCGCTATGTACGCGAGGTGGAATTGCGCGAAGCCAATGGCGATATCACCCGGCTGAGCTTCGATGGGATGACCGAGACGCCCGCGACACTGACGCGCGACGAGGCGGTCCGGTTTGACTGAGCCGCAGGAGCCGCAGGCAGCGGACCGCAGGCTGCGCGGATGGCGCTGGCTGGCGTTGGCGTGGCTGCTGGCGCTGGTGGGCGTGGCCTGGCACCAGTGGGGCTTCTGGCAGTCGCCGCGCATCGACAGCGACATCCTCGCCCTGCTGCCGCAGGATGCGGGCGATCCCGCGGTGGGCGATGCGACGCGCCGGATCGCCGGCAACAGTTCGCGCGACGTCGTCGTGATGCTCGGAGCAGAGGATTCTGAGGCGGTACTGCGCGCCCGCGATGCATTCGAAACCGTCGTCCAGGCATCCGCGCAGCGTGGCGTGGACCTGCTGGTGGCGGAACGTTCGCCGGAAGACTGGTTCGCCCAAGCG
Source organism: Pseudoxanthomonas sp. CF385 (assembly GCF_900104255.1). Lineage (NCBI taxonomy): Bacteria > Pseudomonadati > Pseudomonadota > Gammaproteobacteria > Lysobacterales > Lysobacteraceae > Pseudoxanthomonas > Pseudoxanthomonas sp. CF385. The sequence continues at coordinate 25,754 of NZ_FNKZ01000003.1, read as the reverse complement.
CGCGACATGCTCGCGCCGCATCGCGATCGTTTTCTGACGTCAGCGCAGCGGCAGCATCTCGAACAGACGTCGCCGGACGCCCTGGCCGAATCGGCGCTGGCCGCGTTGTACGGTCCGATGGGCGCGCCGCGCCTGACCGAGTGGCGCAGCGATCCGCTGGGCCTGTGGCCGCAGTGGTGGCAGGCCCAGGCGACGGCGTCCGGGATGGCGCTGGACGGCGATGGCTTGCTGCAGGCCGAAGACCGTCATTGGGCGGTGCTGCAGTTCACCCTGCGGGAGTCCGCCTTCAAGCTGGATGGCGAACGCCGCTTGCAGGATCTGCTCGATGGCGCATCTGCCGCGGCCATTGCCGCGGCGCCCAGCGTGAAGGTGTTGAAGGCGGGTGTGCCGTTGCATGCGGAATCCGCGGCGGTGCAGGCCAACCGCGAGGTCAACACCATCGGCTGGGGTTCGCTCGCCGCCGTGCTGCTGCTGGTGTGGTTGGCCTTCCGTTCGTTGCGGCCGCTGCTGCTGGTCGCGCTGTCGTTGCTGGTGGGTTGCGCGGTCGCGCTGACGGTCACCGTGCTCGTGTTCGGCAAGGTCCACCTGCTGACGCTGATCTTCGGCGCGAGCCTGGTGGGCGTGGCGGAGGATTACGGCATTCACTGGTTCGCGTCGCGGCAGGGCGAACCCAAGGCGCGCCGCTGGTCGCTGCTGCGCCACCTGCTGCCCGGGCTGTGGCTGGCGCTGCTGACCAGCGCGATGGCATATCTCGCGCTGGGCCTCGCGCCGTTCCCGGGGCTACGGCAGATGGCGCTGTTCTCGGTGGTCGGTCTGACGGCGGCCTTCTTCACGGTGATCTTCGCGTTCCCCTGGCTCGATGGCGGTGAGGTCCGGGCGACGGCGTTCTCGCGCTGGCTGGGCGGCACGCTCGCCGGCTGGCCGCGACTGGCCACCCGTCGCGGCGGCGTGGTGCTCGCCGCCGTGGTGCTGCTCATCGCAGTGCCCGGTTTGATCCAGGTACGCGGCAATGACGACCTGCGCAGCCTGCAGTCGTCGCCGCCCGAACTGATCGCCCAGCAGCGCGACGTGGGACGCCTGCTGGGCATGCCGAGCCCGGCGCAGTTCTACCTGGTGCAGGGGCGCGATGCCGAGCAGGTGCTCCAGCGCGAAGAGCAACTGGTCGCGCGCCTGCGCGAAGCGGAAACGAAAGGCCTGGTAGGCGGCCATCGCGCGCTCAGCGACTGGCTGCCGTCGCAGCGTCGGCAGGATGAGGATGCGGCGCTGACCGCGCGCGTCGAACGCGAAGTATTGACGCGTTTGTCCGCCGCCACCGGCGAGACGCTGGCGCGCGGCGAATTCGCAGCGCGATCGCTGAGCCTCGATACGTTCCTCGCCTCGCCGGCGGCCTTGCCGGTGCGCCATCTGTGGCTGGGCCAGGTGGGGCAGGGCATGGCCTCGGTGGTGATGGTCAACGACCTGTCTCGCCCGGATGCGCTCGCGACCTTTGCGGCCCAGGCCGACGACATCGAAGGTGTGCGCTGGGTCGACCGCACCGCGGATATCTCGCGCCTGCTGCAGCACTACCGCCGCATGATGACGGGCCTGCTGCTGGCGGGCGTGGTGGTCGTGTTCGGTGTTCTCGCCATCCGCTACCGCTGGCAGGCGTGGCGGGTGATCACGCCGACATTGCTGGCCGGCGTGCTGACCGTGGCGCTGTTGGGATGGCTGGGACAGCCTCTCCAACTGTTCAACGTACTCGCGCTGATGCTGTTGCTCGGCATGGGCATCGATTACGGCATCTTCCTGGTCGAACACCGGGGCGATGCCAGTGCATGGCTGGCGGTCTGCGTCGGCGCCGCCAGCACCTGGCTGTCGTTCGGCCTGCTGGGCCTGTCGGCGACGCCCGCGCTGCGCGCCTTCGGCCTGACCCTGTTGTTCGGCATCGGCCTGGTCTGGCTGCTGTCGCCCCTGTTCCGGCCTCCGCCGGACCACTCCCCCACGCATGGAAACACCGCTGCATGAAGACGGAACGCACTGAAATCCTGATCATCGGCGCCGGCCCTGCGGGCTCGGTCGCCGCGGCGATGCTGCGCCAGCAGGGCCGCAAGGTCCTGATCGTCGAACGCGAGCAGTTCCCGCGCTTCTCCATCGGCGAAAGCCTGCTGCCGCAGAGCATGGAATACATCCAGGCCGCCGGCCTGCTGCAGGACGTGGTCGAAGCGGGTTTCCAGTACAAGAACGGCGCCGCATTCGTGCGCGGCGAGCGCACCACCGAATTCGACTTCCGCGACAAGTTCTCGCAAGGCTGGGGCACGACCTACCAGGTCCAGCGCGCCGATTTCGACCACGTGCTGGCGAAGGGCGCCGAGCGCATGGGCGCCGAAGTGCGCTACCGCCACGAGGTGCTGTCGGCCGAACCGGGCGAGACGCCGCGCGTCACCGTGCGCGCGCCCGATGGCGAGGAGTACGTGATCGAGGCGGACTTCATGCTGGACGCCAGTGGCTTCGGCCGCCTGCTGCCGCGCCTGCTGAAGCTGGAGTCGCCCTCCAATTTCCCGGTGCGTGGCGCGATCTTCACCCATGTACGCGACCACATTCCCGTCGACGCCGGCTTCGACCGCAACAAGATCCTGATCACCACGCATCCGGAGCATGTGGATGTCTGGTACTGGACGATTCCGTTCTCCAACGGCTGCTGTTCGCTGGGCGTGGTGGCGGAGCAGCCGTTCCTCGACCGCTACACCGGCACCGAACTGGAGCGCCTGCAGGCCATCGTCGGCGAGGATCCGAACCTGACGCGGCTGCTGAAGAACGCCGAGTGGGCCGTGTTGCCGGTACGGCAGATCACCGGCTACTCCGCCAACGTGCGTTCGTTGTGGGGCCCGGGCTATGCGCTGCTCGGCAATGCGGGCGAGTTCCTCGACCCGGTGTTCTCGTCCGGCGTCACCATCGCGTTCAAGTCCGCGCAACTGGCCAGCGACTGCCTGCGGCGCCACTACGCAGGTGAGGCGGTGGATTGGGAAGCCGATTTCGCCGAGCCGCTGCGGGGCGGCGTGCAGACGTTCCGCCGCTTCGTGGAGTCGTGGTACGCCGGTGGCTTCCAGAAGATCATCTTCCACCCGGATCCGCAGCCCGACATCCGCCGGATGATCTGCTCGATCCTCGCCGGCTACGCCTGGGACAAGAAGAATCCCTACGTCGCCGAAACGCAACGCCGCCTGCAGGTGCTGGAGCAACTGTGCGGCGCTTGATCGCCGTGCTGCTGACCGTCCTGCTGACGGCCTGCGCGTCGCAGGCCTCGCGGCCGCCCGGCATCGTGTTGCCGCCGTTGCGGCTCGCGCCGGCGGCGCTGGGGCAGGACCTGGCGGTGCAGCAGCGCCTGGTGTTCCGCTTCGGGTCGCACGTGCGCGAACTCGATGCGTTGCTGGAAGTCGACGCGCAGGCGCTCCGCCTGGCAGTGCAGGCCATGGGCCGTACCGGCGTGACCCTGCAGTGGGACGGCGCTCAGCTGTCCGAGCAACGGGCGGCCTGGTTGCCGGCCGCGGTGCGCAGCGAGCGCGTGCTGGACGATGTGCAATTCAGCCTGTGGCCGGCCGAAGCCGTCCGCGCCGCGCTGCCGGCCGGCTGGACGCTCGCCGAGCACGGACAAACGCGCGAACTCAGCCACGAAGGACGCGTCTGGCTGTCGCGTGAACGCGTGAATGCGACCACGCTGCAGGTTCGCAACCTGGCCGATGGCTATGATCTGACGATCGAATCGGTGGCCGGCGGAGACGTGCTTCCTTGAGCGGCGACGCCATCTTCCTGAACGACCTCGGCATCGTGTGCGCGCTGGGCGCGGACACGTCGACCGTGCGCGAGGCGCTGTTCCGCGACGACGCGCCGGCGGGCGTGGCCCTCGACGATACGCTGATCGCCGGGCGCCGCCTGGCGCTGGGCCGGGTCGCGGCACCGCCGCCCTCGCTCGACCATCATCCCGTGCAGTTGCATGGACGCAACAACGCGCTGCTGCGTGCGGCGTACCTCCAGATCCGTGAGCGCGTGCAGCAGGCGATCGAGCACTACGGGCCGACCCGCGTGGCCGTGATCGTGGGCACCAGCACTTCCGGCATCGGCGAAGCCGAGAAGGCGATGGCGCACTGGCGCCAGCAGGGCGAATGGCCCGCCGGTTTCCACTACGTGCAGCAGGAGATCGGCGCACCGTCGCGTTTCCTCGCTGCCGAGGCAGGGGTTCGCGGGCCGGCGTGGACCCTGTCCACTGCATGTTCCTCCAGCGCGAAGGCGATGGCCTCGGCCGCGCGCCTGCTGCGTACCGGCGTGGTGGATGCGGTGATCGCCGGCGGCGCGGATTCGCTGTGCGAATTCACCGTGCGCGGCTTCATGGCGCTGGAATCGGTGTCTGCAGAGCGCTGCAATCCGTTTTCGCAGCATCGTCATGGCATCAATATCGGTGAAGGTGCGGCGCTGTTCCTGATGACGCGCGAGCCGGGCCCCGTGCGGTTGGCGGGGTGGGGCGAGACGTCCGATGCGCACCACATTTCCGCGCCCGCACCGGAAGGTCACGGCGCGATCGCGGCCATCGCGCAAGCGCTGGAGCGCGCGGGGCTGGAGGCGGGAGATATCGACTACGTGAACCTGCACGGCACCGCCACGCCGCAAAACGACGCGATGGAGAGTCGGGCGGTCGCGGCGGCCTTCGGCACCCGCGTGCCGGTCAGTTCCACCAAACCGTTGACGGGTCATACGCTCGGCGCCGCCGGTGCGATCGAGGCCGGCCTGTGCTGGCTGGCGATGGTCGACAATCCCGGTCATCGCCTGCCGCCGCACTGGTGGGACGGCGTGCGGGATGCGGACCTCCCGCCGCTGGCATTCGTCGCCCCCGGCGAACGCGCGTCGGGACCGCTGAAGCATGTGCTGAGCCAGTCGTTCGCGTTCGGGGGCAGCAACGCCGTGCTGGTGTTCGGAGGGGCATGAGGATGGACGTGCTGTACGACATCGAACGCGTAGTCCCGCATCGCGGGACGATGCGGCTGGTCGACCGCCTGGTGGCCTGGGACGAGGACACCGTGACCGTCGAGCTGCGCGTGCCGGAAGAAGGGCCGTTCAGCCACGACGAAGGCGTCCCGGCCTGGGTGGGCGTGGAGTACATGGCCCAGGCCATCGCGGCGTGGGCCGGCTGCCATGCGCGCCGCGCCGGCCGTGAACCCTCGATCGGGTTCCTTCTGGGCACGCGCCGCTACGAAAGCCGGGTGACCTGGTTCCGGGCCGGGGCATTACTTCGGGTGGAGGCGCGGCGCGAGCTGCTGGGCGACAATGGGCTGGGAATGTTCAGCTGCCGGATCCTGGGGGACGGCGAAGAACTGGCAACCGCCAACGTCTCGGTGTTCGAACCGCCAGACGCGATGGCCTATCTGGAGAGCGTGCAGTAATGAGGGGAGAGACAACGGTCCTGGTCACCGGGGGGAGCCGGGGCATCGGCCGGGCGATCGTGCTGCGGTTGGCGCAGGATGGATTCGACGTGGTCGTGCATTGCCGCAGCCGGGTGGAGGAGGCCGAGGCCGTCGCTTCGCAGGCGCGCGCACTCGGGCGCGACGCCCGCGTGCTGGCCTTCGACGTGGCCGACCGCACGGCCGCAGCGCAGGCGCTCGAGGCCGACATCGCCGAGCACGGCAGCTACTACGGCGTGGTCTGCAATGCAGGCATCGCGCGCGACACCGCCTTTCCCGCGATGAGCGGCGAGGATTGGGACGCCGTGCTCCGCACCAACCTCGACGGCTTCTACAACGTCCTCAATCCGCTGGTGATGCCGCTGGTGCGCCGGCGCAAGCCCGGCCGCATCGTCACGCTGTCGTCGGTGTCGGGACTGGTCGGCAATCGTGGGCAGGTCAACTACAGCGCGGCCAAGGCCGGCATCATCGGCGCGACCAAGGCGCTGGCGCTGGAACTGGCCAGCCGCGAGATCACCGTCAACTGCGTGGCGCCCGGCCTGATCGATACCGAGATGGTCAGTGGCGAAGTGGTGGACGAGGCCTTGAAGATGATCCCGATGAAGCGCGTGGGCAAACCGGAAGAGGTCGCGGCCGTGGTGTCGTTCCTGATGTCGCCGCAGGCCTCGTACGTCACCCGTCAGGTGATCTCGGTGAACGGAGGGCTGGTCGGATGAGCCGCATCGATCGACGCGTGGTGGTCACCGGCGCAGGCACGATCAGCCCGCTGGGACATGACTGGGACAGCGTGCACCTGCGCCTGCGCGAGTGCCGCAATGCCGTGCGCCACATGGAGGATTGGGACAAGTTCGAAGGCTTGAACACGCGGCTGGCCGCGCCCGCCGAACCGTTCGAGCTGCCCGCGCACTACAACCGCAAGACCACCCGCAGCATGGGCCGCGTGGCGGTGATGGCGGTACGCGCCACCGAGCTCGCGCTGGAGCAGGCGGGACTGCTCGGCCATCCGGTGCTGAAGAGCGGCAAGGTCGGTGTTTCGTACGGTTCGTCGGCCGGCAGCCACGAAGCGATCGGCGACTTCGGCCGCATGCTCAATGCGTACACGACCGAAGGCATCAATGCCACCACGTACCTGAAGATGATGAGCCACACCGCACCGGTGAACATCGGCGTCTTCTTCGGCCTGACCGGTCGCGTCTATACGACGTCCAGCGCCTGCACGTCGGGCAGCCAGGGCGTCGGCTGCGCCTACGAGGCGATCCGCAACGGCAAGCAGGTGGCGATGATCGCCGGCGGCGCCGAGCAGCTGGATGCCACGGCAGCGGCGGTGTTCGACACGCTGTTCGCCACCAGCGTGCGTAACCACGAGCCGGAGAGCACACCGCGCCCCTTCGATGCGAATCGCGACGGCCTGGTGCTGGGCGAGGGCGCCTGCACGCTGGTGCTCGAGGAACTGGAGCATGCGCTTGCGCGCGGCGCGACCATCCTCGGCGAAATCGTCGGCTACGGCACCAACAGCGATGGACAGCATGTCACCCAGCCCAGCGCGGACACGATGGCGCAGGCGATGCGCCTCGCGCTGGAGGATGCGGATCTGTCGCCCGATGCGATCGGCTACGTCAATGCGCACGGCACGGCGACCGACCACGGCGACATCGCCGAGACGGCCGCCACCGCGGCGGTGTTCGGCAACCGCATGCCGATCAGCTCGTTGAAGAGCTACGTGGGCCACACGTTGGGTGCGTGCGGCGCCTACGAGGCGTGGATCACCCTGCAGATGATGCGCGAGGGCTGGTTCGCCCCCACGCTCAACCTGGAGACGCGCGATCCGCGCTGCGCCGACCTGGACTACATCACGGGCGAGGGCCGGGATCTGCAGACGGACTACGTGATGAACAACAACTTCGCCTTCGGTGGCATCAACACGTCGATCATCTTCAAGCGCTGGTGATCCACGGGCAGGGGTGCCCGACCGGCGCAGTTCGCAACCAACAGGGGATTTCGTGATGCGCAAGCGTGTCTTGGGGTGTGCATGGGGAATGCTGGCGATGGCGGCGGTGCCGGCCATCGCCGCCGACGGTCCGGTGCAGATCGCCTCCATCGTCCCGTATCTCAACGAACAGGTCGGATCGGCGAATGTGCGCCAGTGCGACTGGAACGCGCGCCTCAGTGCGATGATCGTGGAGCGTTCGCGCGGTGCCGTCGTGGTGGGCGCGCAGGACGACGTGGCTACGCTGCCGGGCAACACGCTGACGATCAAGATCACGCGCGCCCACACCGCGGGCGGTGGCAGCATCTCGGGACCCAAGTGGGGTCGCATCCGCATGGAGTTGCGCGAGGACGGCGTGGTGACCGGCAACCACACGATCCGGCGTGTCAGCAACCGCCCCTTCACCTTGTCCGCATGCGGGCCTTTGGAGAAGGTTGCGGATGCATTGGCGGACGATGTGGTGGCGTGGCTGCGGAAGCCGGCGGTCGATCCGGATTTCAGCTGGGAGGCCGATGTCGAAGCGGCCGAGCCCGGCACGGAGTGACCGGGTCACGTGGAGTCCACGACCTGCACGGACCCGCAACGGAATCCATGACATCATCGGCGCCGAGGATCGTTACCCCACCCGCATGGAGACATTGATGAAGCACATCCTGACCGCATCGCTGCTGAGCCTGCTGGCCGCGCCCGCCTTCGCTGCCGATACCCGCCTGGAACTGCCGTTGCAGGACCTGGTGAACTCGCCCGAAGCCAAGGCCGCCGGCATCGATGGCAGCGTGCGCTTTTACCTCGCGGGCCAGAAGACGCCCACCGTGGTGTCCCGGTTCGGCGAGGACGTGACCAACAAGAAGACCAACGGCGTGGGCAAGTCCGATGCCGAGTCCTGCCGCTGGGTCGCGCTGTCGGCGCTGAAAGCCCTGCAGGAAGGCGCCAAGGACCGCGGTGCGAATGCGGTCATCGACATCGTCAGCTATTTCAAGAAGAACGAATTCCGCAGCGCCACCAACTACGAGTGCCATGCGGGCGGCATCATGAGCGGTGTCGCCTTCAAGGCGACCTACGCCAAGGTCAAGTAAGAAATTTCGTTCAACGGCGGCCGCCTTCGGGCGGCCGCAGGCGTTTCAGTCGCCCGGCAGGCGTGCACGTCGCAGGCGCAAGGCGTTGCCCACCACAGAAGCCGAACTGAGGCTCATCGCCAGCGCGGCGAGCATCGGCGACAGCATCGGTCCACCGAACAGACCCAGCAAGCCCGCCGCCACCGGCACCCCCAGCGCGTTGTATGCGAAAGCGAAGGCGAGGTTCTGCCGCATGTTGCGTACGGCCGCCTCGGACAGCGCCTTGGCCCGTGCGATCCCGCGCAGGTCGCCTTTCACCAGCGTGACCTGCGCGCTCGACATCGCCACATCGGTGCCGGTCCCCATCGCGATGCCGACGTCTGCGGCGGCGAGGGCAGGGGCGTCGTTGATGCCGTCGCCGGCCATCGCCACGTGTCGGCCTTCCTGCTTGAGACGCGCCACCAGGGCGGCCTTGTCGGCCGGTCGCACGTCGCCATGGATCTCATCGATGCCGAGGCGAGCCGCGACGGCACGCGCCGTGCGTTCGCCGTCGCCCGTGGCCATGACGATGCGCAGGCCGCCGTCGCGCAGCACGCGCAAGGCCTCCGGCGTGCTGGCCTTGATCGGGTCCGCGACGGCAATGCTGCCGGCGGGCGCGCCGTCTACCGACAGGAACATCACGCTGCCACCTTCCTCGCGGACGCGGTCGGCATCGGCCTGCAGGGCCTGGAACGGTACGCCTTCCTCCTGCATCAGCACGGTATTGCCGAAAGCGAGGCGATGCCCGTCGACGACACCGCGCACGCCGATGCCGCTGCTGGATTCGAAGTCCTGTGCGGCGGAAAGCGCCAGTCCGCGCTGTCGGGCCTCCTGTACGACCGCCTGCGCGAGCGGATGCTCACTGCCCGCGTCCAGGCTGCCAGCCAGGCGCAACACGGTGTCCTCATCGAACGGTGCGAGCGCGTGGACGGCCTTGAACGCCGGGCGACCCTCGGTCAACGTGCCGGTCTTGTCGACGATCAGCGTGTCGACCTTGCGCAATGTCTCGATCGCCTCGGCATCGCGGAACAGCACGCCGGCCTGGGCAGCACGTCCGCTGGCGACCATGACCGACATCGGCGTCGCCAGGCCCAGCGCGCAGGGGCAGGCGATGATCAGTACGGACACGGCATTGAGTACGCCATGCGTCCACGATGGCGCCGGGCCGAAGAAGCCCCAGCCCAGCAAGGTCGCGAGCGCCGCGCCGAGCACCGCCAGCACGAACCAGAACGACACCCGGTCCGCCAGCTTCTGCAGCGGCGCCCGACTGCGCTGCGCCTGCGCGACCAGTTGCACGATCTGCGCCAGCACGCTGTCGCTACCGACCTTCTCCGCGCGGATCACCAGGCTTCCCGCACCGTTGAGGGTGGCACCGATCACCCGGTCGCCCGGGCCGCGCTCGACCGGCATCGGCTCGCCGGTGAGCATGGATTCGTCGATGTGGCTGCGGCCTTCGATCACCGCGCCATCGATGGGGACTTTTTCGCCGGGGCGCACGCGCAGGCGATCGCCCACATGGACGTGCGTCAGCTCGACGTCTTCCTCGTTGCCATCGTCGCGCAGCCGCCGCGCGGTCTTCGGCGCCAGGCCCAACAAAGCCCGGATCGCGGCCGAGGTCTGCGAGCGTGCTTTCAGTTCCAGTAGCTGGCCCAGCAAGGTGAGCGAGACGATCACGGCCGCCGCTTCGAAGTAGGCGCCGACATGGCCGTGCTCACGGAACGATGGCGGAAACACCTGCGGCGCGAGCACGGCGACCACGCTGTATCCGTGTGCCGCGGCCACACCGGTGCCGATCAGCGTCCACATGTTCGGACTGCGATTCCGGATCGACTGCGCCCAGCGCTGGAAGAACGGCCACGCGGCCCACAGCACGACCGGCGTGCTGAAGGCGAACTCCAGCGAGGTGCGGACCGTCGGCGATATGGCGGTGACATACATGCCGCCCATCGCCAGCAGCAGCGTCGCCGCACTGAAGGGCAGGGTCCACCAGAAGCGCCGACGGAAATCGGTCAGTTCGGGGTTTTCTTCGTCGTCCAGCGACGGCAGCATCGGCTCCAGCGCCATGCCGCACAGCGGACACGTGCCGGGGACATCGCGAACGATCTCCGGATGCATGGGGCAGGTGTACTGCGTGCCCGCTGGCACGACGATGGAAGGTGTCGAAGCCTCGGGTTGCAGGTAGCGCGCCGGATCGGCGAGGAACTTCGCGCGGCATCCCGCGGAACAGAAGTGGTATGTGCTGCCGGCGTGTTCCGCATGATGCGGTGTGGTCACCGGATCGACCTGCATGCCGCAGACCGGATCGGTGGTGCCCGCGGCGTCTTTCGCATGGCCCGTATCGCCGGAACAGCATGCAGGCGTGGCCGCTGGTGTGGCATGCGCGTCGTGAGGGTTTGGCGCGTGGGTCATGCCTCGCCCCCGAGCGCCGACAGGATGGGGCACTGGTCCAGTGCGCCGTGGCCCGGGCACGCGCTCACCAGCGTCTGCAGGCCGTCGCGCACGCGCGTCAGTTCTGCGATGCGCTGTTCGACGTCGGCCAGCTTGCTCGCCGCCGCTGCACGGATCGCGGCCATGTCGCCGTCGTCGGCTCGACTCAGCGCGAGCAGGTCGCGGATCTCTTCCAGCGTGAAGCCCAGGGTCTTCGCGCGGCGGATGAAGGTCAGCCGCAACACGTCGTCGGCCTCGTAGTGCCGGTAACCGCTGGCGGTACGAGTCGGGGGCGGCAGCAACCGCTGCTTTTCGTAGTAGCGCACGGTGTCGATGGGGACGCCCGTGCGTCGGGACAACTGGCCGATGTTCATGCTGGAACTCCTCGAAGTGCCGGCAGTCTGCACCCTGGAGTACGCTCCAGAGTCAAGCATAGGACCGGCATCCGTGCCGGCCGTGCCATCAGGGCGTGTGTTCGGCGTAAGGCTTCGTGCTTCCATCCTTGCCCAGGGCGAGCACGGTGTACGGAGGCGCGTCGACGCCGTCCACTTCCATGCCGGGCGAGCCCAGCGGCATGCCCGGCAGGACCAGGCCGCGGATGGCGGGCTTCTCGCGCAGCAGGCGACGGATGTCCGATGCGGGCACGTGGCCTTCGACGACATAGCCTTCGATCTCTGCGGTGTGGCAGGACGCATGGGCGGGGACAATGCCCAGTCGCTCCTTCACCGGGCTCATCGCGTCTTCGACACGATCGTCCACGGTGAAGCCTTCCTTGCGCAGGTGCTCGACCCACAGATGGCAACAGCCGCAGTACGCGTCGCGGTGGACGACGATCTTCGGCGCGGCCGCGTCGGTGGTCTTGCGGGGTGGCGCGGCATGCGCGCTTTCGACCGGCGTCGGCACCGCCTGCGAACAGGCGGTGAGGAATGCGGCGAGTAGCCATGAGGCGATGGCGCGGGGCAGGGGCATGCGTTGTTTCATGGTGTGCTCCATCAGAACCAGATCCGGATGCCCGCCACGATGCGGGTGTCGCGCGTGGGCTCGTCGGCCGAACGCTTGAGATCGGCGGTGTCGCCGAGCGCGCGTTCGTGCACCACGCCAACGTAGGGCGCGAAGCGGCGGGTGACTTCGTAGCGCAGGCGCAGGCCTGTTTCGATGCTGGTGAAACCGCTGGCGATGCCGTATTCGATGTCGTCGCGTGCGGCGAGATCCACTTCCACCAGGGGCTGCAGGATCAGCCGATTGGTGATGCGCAGCGTGTACTCGGCTTCGATGTTGGCGGCGACCTGGCCACCTTCGCCGACATATGCCGTCGCCGACACCTCGAACCGGTAGGGCGCCATCCCCTGCACGCCGACGGCCGCCCAGGTGCGCGCGTCACCGGGCTTGAAGTCCTGCTTCACGCCGGCCACCACGTCCCACCAGGGCGACACGCTGTGTCCGTACAGCACCTCCAGGTCGGCGCTTTCGGTATGGCCACCGACGCGCTCGCCTTCGCTGCGCAGCCACAGGCGATCGGTGTCGGTGCCGAACCACGCGCTGCCTTCCCACGCCTGGCCGGTGCCCTCGTCGGCATCCCAGGCTTCAAGCCGGTTGAAGGTCACCTTGTGGTTGAACGCCGGCGCATGCTGCATGGCATGGTGGTCGATGTCGGGGAACGCGGCCGCCAGGTCCTCGGCGGTGACCGGTGGCACCGGTTCGCGCGGCGTCGACATCGCAGCGTGATCGTGCTGAGCGTGTAGTGCATGCGCCTCCGGTTTCACCGCCGATTCTTCGGTCGGTGGCGCATGCTGAGCATGATCGTGCTGCTGCGCGAAGGCCGGAACACTCGTGCCCGCCAGCAGGGCGACGGCGCAGGCGAGATGGAGTCTGGCAGGGAAGGAGGTCTTCATGCTTCGATCCTCACTTCCCGCATCATGCCGGCTTCCATGTGGTACAGCAGATGACAGTGGAAGGCCCACCGACCGAGGGCATCGGCGCGTACGCGGTAACTGCGCCGTGTACCCGGCGGCATGTCGATGGTGTGCTTGCGCAAGTGGAAGCCGCCTTCGGCATCCTCCAGGTCGCTCCAGACGCCATGCAGGTGGATCGGGTGCTGCATCATCGTGTCGTTGACCAGCACGATGCGCAGGCGCTCGCCGTACTTCAGCCGCAGCGGGTCGGCGCTAGCGAACGGAATGCCGTCGAACGACCAGGCGAACTTCTCCATGTGCCCGGTGAGATGCAGTTCGACGGTACGCCCCGGTTCGCGACCATCCGGATCGTCGAACAGACTGCGCATCGCGCCGTAGGTCAGCACCTGTCGCCCGTTCCCGCGCAGGCCAATGCCCGGATCGTCGAGCTTGGGGTCGCTCGCGGACGACTGCATGTCGACCAACGGATTGCCTTTCTCGCTGGCGGGGTGGTTCGGCGCGTTCGATGTCGCGCCATGCGCACCGTGGTCCATCGTGCCCATGTTCGCGCCGCAACCGCCTTCGCCCATCATGGCGCCGCAGCCGCCTTCCATGCCTTTCGCCGCACCGTGGCCGCCCATGTCGTGGCCCATGTCGGCCATCGTCAGCAGCGGGCGCGGATCGCGAGACGGGATGGGCGCCTCCAGTCCGTCGCGGACGGCGAGCGTGCCGCGCGCGTAGCCGGTGCGCCCCATGTCCTGCGCGAAGATCGTGAAGGCATCCTGCCCGGTGGGTTCGACGAGCACGTCGAAGGTCTCCGCCACCGCGATGCGGAACTCGTCCACGCTGACCGGATGGATGTACTGCCCGTCGGCGGCGACGACGGTCATCTTCAGGCCTGGGATGCGGACGTCGAAGTAGGTCATCGCGCTGCCGTTGATGAAGCGCAACAGCACCTTCTCGCCCCGTTTGAACAGGCCTGTCCAGTTGCCCGCCGGCGCGGCGCCGTTCACCAGGTAGGTATAGGTATGCGCGTTGATGTCGGAGATGTCGGTCGGCGTCATCCGCATCCGCCCCCACATGCCGCGATCCTCGATCGTTTCCGCCAGGCCGTCGCGCTTCGCGTCGCGCACGAAATCCACCAGCGTGCGCTGGTAGTAGTTGTCGTGCTCGGGCATCTTCTTCATGCGCCGGTACAGCGCGGCCGGCTCCAGGTCCGTCCAGTCCGACAGCAGCACGACGTGCTCGCGATCGTGGTGGTAGGGAGGCGGATCGTGCGGATCGACGACCAGCGCGCCGTAGAGGCCCGCCTGCTCCTGGAACATCGAGTGGCTGTGGTACCAGTAGGTGCCGGACTGCTTCACCTGGAAGCGGTACTGGAACGTCTCGCCCGGTGCGATGCCGTTGAAGCTCAGGCCCGGCACGCCGTCCATGTTCGAAGGCAGAAGGATGCCGTGCCAGTGGATCGAGGTCATGTCGCGCAGGCGGTTGCTGACGCGCACGGTCACGGTGTCGCCTTCGCGCCAGCGCAGTGTCGGTGCGGGCAGGCTGTTGTTGACGGTGATCGCGGGGCGCGTGCGGCCGGTGATGTCGACCGGCATCGCGCCGATGTTCAATGCGAAGTCGGTGCCGGTGACGAGTGCAGCGCCGCCGCGGCGCGCGGGCGTGCCGGCGGAAGCGGGCAGGCGCGCCAGGCCGAAGCCCAGCGCGACGCCGCCGGTCGCCAGGCCGCTGACGAACTGGCGGCGCGTGGGCCGGAACATGCCGAGGCGTCCCGGCGTGGGGTCATCGTGGTTCATTCAATCTCATCCTGGGTGCCGACGCCTGGCGCCAGCCATGCGACGGCGACCGTCGTGATCGCGGGCCGGTGCGCGCAAGGCGACCGGCATTCGGACAGCGCCGCAGGTGCGGCGTCAGGCGGCCAGGATGGGAGGTCGATGCCGGTGCGAGAGGCGCGCGGAGGCATGTCCGTCCGCGTGATACTCGGGCACCGCCGCATGCAGCGGTGCGGCCTGTCCCAGCCAGAGCCGCCAGACCAGGGCGGGCGCGTGCTGGGTGCAGAAGCCGTCGCAGGCGCCCGCCTTGCAGCAATCGGGCACGCCGTCCTGCGGATCGTGGTCGCCGGCGTCCTGCATCGCCGTGCTGTCCGCGGCGTCCATGTCCTCGTGGCACGGCGGCGTGGAGGCATCGTGATGCGCCACCGCCGCGGGTGCAGCGCCGTCCATGGGCATGCCGGCGGCCATGTGCGCGGACGCGCTGCCGTTCACCAGCAGGAGCAGGCAGAGCAGGGCACGCAGCAGGGGCGCGAATCGGGCCATGTCGCCATGATACGCCATCGTTGACGGGCATACCTTGGCGTAGGGTCAAGGCTTGGCCGGAGGAGTCCGCACCACGCCATGACAGGACACGATATCCTTGCAGGGTTTCTTCGGCATTGGGCAGCGTGGCATTCGGATGGCGGGCACGGTGATGACGGGCAGGGTGCCGGCAGGCGTATCTGAGGGTCGTGTTCCGGGCGAGGTCCGTGCCCGGATCATCGTCGCCGACGTCGGCGGTACCTACGCGCGCCTGGGCTGGACCGACGGCCGCGACGCGGACCAGGTCCACGACTATCGCCGCTATGCCTGCGCGGACTATCCGGATCTCGCTTCGATCCTGCGCGACTACGCCGCGGGCGGAACCTGCCAGGGGGCGGTGATCGCGATCGCCGGCGTGCTCGAAGGCGACCGGCTGATCAATTCCAATCTGCCGTGGGCGGTGTCGGTGGAACAGACGCGCCAGGGCGCGGGCCTGTCCTGGGTGCAGCTCATCAACGACTTCGAGGCCGTGGCCAACGCGATGCCGATGCTGGCGCGCGACACGCTCTCGCCACTGACCCACGTCACCGATCGCGGTGCGAACTCGCCGGCGCTGGTGATCGGTCCGGGTACGGGGCTGGGTGCTGCGTTGTGGATGGAAGGCCATCCGCCGCGCGTGCTGGCGACGGAGGTCGGCCAGGCGGCGCTGGCCGCCGGCAACGCATTGGAAATGGATGTGGTTCGCCGCCTGCTGCGCGAGCGCGGCCATTTGAACAACGAGCACGTGCTGTCAGGCACCGGCTTGATGAATCTTTACCGTTGCCTGTGCGAACTGCGCGGCGGTTCCGCGGTGCATGCCGATGCCGGTGCGCTGGTCGCCGCCGCGGAATCCGGCGACGGGCTGGCCCTGGAAACGTTGCAGGTGTTCTGCGGCTGGCTCGGCAGCCTCGTCGGCGATCTCGCGATCATCTTCGGCGCGAAAGTCGTGTACCTCGCCGGCGGTGTCACCGCGCACATTCCCACGTTCCTCCACGACGGCCATTTCCTGCAGCGCTACCTCAACAAGGGCGTCATGACCGAACGCCTGGAACAGGTGCCTGTCTGGCGGGTGGAGCACGGGCAACTGGGATTGCTGGGCGCTGCGGCGTGGTATCAGCAGCATCGGGCGTAGCTCCTTCCTGTTCGACAGGAGCCCAGACGCAGGCGCGCGTTGTTCAAACTGTCTTGGCGTCGCCTTCCATGTCCGATGGCCGATCGGTGGTCCGATCACCTACCGCGGCGTTCCATTCCTCACTTTCGCCTTGAAGACGGGGCCGTCTGCCACGGAAGAACGTTGCACGAGTTGATGGGGGAGCACGCGATTGACGACGACGCGGGTGGCCGCCCCCCGCCTGATCTCGCGCAGGAGGATGTCGATGGCTGTATCGGCCATGGCGGCAACGGGCTGGTGGACGGTCGTGAGCTCCGGCCACACCATCGTCGCGGCGGAGGTGTCGTCGAATCCGACGACGGATAGATCCCTCGGTACGTCCAGGCCGCGACGATGGGCCACCGATACTACGGCGGACGCCATGTCGTCGTTGCTGGCGAAGATCGCGCTGGGTGGACGGCGTAGCGCGAGAAGCCGCTCTGCGGCGTCCAGGCCGGAGCGATAGGTGAAATAGCCGGGCTGGACCAGCGTGTCGTCGTACGCGATGCCGGCGTCGGCCAAGGCGTCCCGGTAGCCCTGCCAGCGGTGCGCGCTCGCGGTCTGGTTGGGGTCGCCGGTGATGTAGCCGATCCGCGTATGGCCCCGTTCGATGAGATGCGAGACCACATCCCGGCTTGCGCAATGGTCGTCGATGCGTACGCAGGAGAGGGTGTCGCCGAAGTGGCCCGATGCGATCGATACGACGGGCACACCCGCCTGCAGGAATTCGGACACGATGGCCTTCGACTCGCAAAGCGGGGGAGGGAGAATGACGCCCGCCACGCTGTTCGCCAGTTGTTTGGCCGCTGTCCGGCTCGCCTTGTCGTCCAGGCCGTCCCAGGTAGCGATCACCAGTTGTGCGGCCGCACGCGCCGATCCGCGCAGGGCGCCGACGAGCAACTCACGCAGGTAACTCGAGCTGGGATTGGTGTAGATCAGCGCGATGCACGTGTGCTGTGCCGCCGCCAGGGAGCTGGCGGCGAGGTTGGGACGGTAGCCCAACTCGCGCACGCTGCGCATGACGCGTTCGCGATTGGCGTCGCGTACGCCGGCGTGTCCGTTGACAACGCGGGATACGGTCATTGGCGAAACGCCCGCGTGGCTCGCCACTTCGTCGATGGTGACGGCACCTCCCTTGCGGCGAATCGTCTTCGAGGTCTTCTTCACGCAGTGAACTCCATTGCAGGGGACGACGACCGCTTCGCGAAACTGTCATTACTTGCGAGCGAAGCGACCTGAAATCGTTTTCTCGAGCGGCATTTCTGCCACGCATCCTCGCGTCATCCACAGGCGGCGGCAACTTTGCTGCGGTGCATGGTGACAAGCACGAACGCCCGTGATTAGTCTGCGCTCCAACGCGATGGTAGCGCTACCACCAAGAGCTCCTGTCGGGAGAGCCCCACCTCCATCGCGTCGTCGTCCGACCACGCTTGAAAGCCGGTATGCGGAATGGCCCATGGGTCTCGCCGCCACCGGACTGGAAGACGGGCCTTGCCCGTGGCCGCCCCCGGGAGGGGCGATACATCCATACGATCGTAAGCGAGAGGGGAGATCCATGAGCGCGTGCTGTTTCCGTAGAACTTCAGACCTGAGGGCAAGTTCATGAGCCGGAAGTTGGCGAAATTCAAATCGAAGGCCATGTTCACCTTCGTCGGGGGCGTGCTGGTCATCAACCCCGCGTTCGGACAGGAGGCACAGCCTCAGCCCGCCCCGACCACCCAACAGGTCCAGGCCAGCACCGATGCCACCACCCTCGACGCGGTCGTGGTGACGGGCATGCGGAACAGCCTGAGCCAGGCGATGGAAATCAAGCGGGATGCCGCAGGTGTCGTGGACGCGATCAGTGCGGAGGACATCGGCAAGTTCCCGGACACGAACCTCGCCGAGTCGCTGCAGCGCATCACCGGCATCTCGATCGAGCGGCGCGACGGCGAAGGCGCGCAGGTCACCGCACGCGGCTTCGGTCCGCAGTTCAACATGGTGACCCTCAATGGGCGCCAGATGCCGGGTGCCGACGCGTTCGGTGCGTCCGGCCAGGTCGCCATCGGCGGCGTGGACGGCGGAACGCGCGCGTTCAACTTCGCCCAGCTCGCCGCGGAAGCGATCAATGGCATCGAGGTCTACAAGACCAGCCAGGCCCAGGTGCCCAGCGGCGGCATCGGCGCGACCATCAACATCCTGACCGCACGGCCATTCAACTACGACGGCGTCGTCGCGAATGCGGGCGTGAAGGCCGTATCCGACCAAAGCGAGCCGTTCGACAACAGCATCACCCCGGAACTCTCGGGCATCTTCAGCTACACCAATCCCGACAAGACCTTCGGCGTCAGCCTGAGTGCCAGCCACCAGAAGCGCAAGGGCGGCTCGGTACAGGCCACCGAGAACTACTGGAACATCCAGCCGTGGACCGGGACCATGCCCGGCAACCCGACGGTGGTCAACGCGCCTGCCATCGGTGCGCTGTACGGACGCCCCAACGACTTGCGCTATGCGTTTTCCGAATTTGATCGCGAACGCGTGAATGGCCAAGCGGTGGTCCAGTTCGCGCCGACCGACAGCCTGACCCTGACGCTCGACTACACCTACTCGACGAACGAAATCACCGAGAACCGGGGCGAGCAGGCGATGTGGTTGCAGAACAGCAACTACACCGACATCGAGTTCGACACCAGCGGCGCGGTGGCCACGCCGATCTACATCCGCGAGATCGCCGGCACCAAGGATTTCGGCATCGAACAGCAACGCAGCATGCAGAAGTACAAGCTGGGCTCGCTCGGATTCAACGCAGCTTGGGACGTCAGCGACAACTTCCGCTTGAACTTCGATGCGCACAGTTCGAAGAACGAAAGCCGACCCAACGACCCGCTCACGGGCGGCGGCTCGATCTTCATGAGCATCGCCGGCACCAACAACTGCACGACGGGGCCGCATTGCGGTGGCTCGTGGGTGCAGGAGCTGGTCTTCAACAACGGCCTGCCGGTGGGAACGCAGACCTGGTATCCGTCAACGGCGGACGCCGTCGCCGGCACCAACGGCGTCGTCAATCCCGGTTTCGTCGAAGGTGAAGTCGGTTCGCAGGTGCTTCGCATCAATGCGCAGACCCAGGTCAGCGAGATCAAGCAGGCCCGCATCGACGGCGAGTGGAGCTTCGATCGCGGTCGATTCCAGTTCGGCGTGGATACCAACAAGTCGACCACGCATCGCATCCAGGCGGCGGAAGCTTATTCGACCCTCGGCGACTGGGGCGTGGCCAACGTCGACTCCGATACGGCGGCCGGACTGATGGACCTCCTGCAGCCGGTCAATATCGGCAGCATGTTCGACGACTACAACGTGTCCAGCTGGCCGGTATGGCGTGGCAATGCGGGGGAACTCGCCCAGTGGGCGGCGGGCGAGTACGGCGTGGGCCTGGGCGTCAGTCCGCAACGCGCGGCGGACAACCGGGTGGAGGAAAAGACGCATTCGGCCTACTTCCAGGTGGAACTGGAAGGCGACCTCGGCGGCATGCGCACCAACACGCGGCTTGGCGTACGCTACGAGACGACGGACGTCGTGTCCACGTCCGTCATCGCGATCCCCGAGGCCATCGAGTGGCAGGCCAACAACGACTTCCGCATCGTACTGTCGGACGAGCAGCAGCCCTTTAGCGAGCGGGCGAACTACAGCTATATCCTGCCCAACCTCGATTTCAGCATCGATTTCACCGATGAACTGAAGGGGCGCGCCTCGTTCGGCAGGAGCATCGCCCGTGCACCGTACGGCAACCTCTACGCCGGCCCCGGCGCGCAACAGCCGTTCGGTTCGGTCCTGATCGATCCGTCGGTGCGGGCGAGCGGCAATGCGCAGAATCCGAGCCTGAAGCCGCTCGAATCCGACAATCTCGATCTGGCGGTGGAGTGGTACTTCGCCGATGCGAGCTATGTGTCGTTGACGTACTGGAACAAGCAGGTGGCCAACTTCATCGGCAACACCGTCGGCCAGGAATCGCTGTATGGCTTGCGGGACCCGACCTCCGGCCCGGACGCGCAGGCGGCGCTCGCCTTCCTCACCAGCGCGGCGTGCGTGACCCAGGTCGGCGCGGCCAACGCGGCGGCATGCTCGGCGAACGATACATCGCTGTTCACCGCCCTCGCGCTGTTGCGCAACGACCCAGCAGGCCTGGCGGCGTTCAATGGCACCGGTGCGCAGTCGCTCGCGACCGAAGCGGCGTACAACCTGTACGGCGAGGCCGATGATCCGCTGTACCAGTTCAACGTCAACCGGCCGATCAACCAGAACGACGCGAAGCTGCACGGGTGGGAGATCGGCGGGCAGTACTTCTTCGGCGACAGCGGCTTCGGTGTCCTGGCCAACTACACCGTGGTCAAGGGCGACGTGGGCTACGACAACGGCGGCGACCCGGCCATCGACCAGTTCGCGCTCACCGGCCTGAGCGATACGGCCAACGCCATGCTCATGTACGAAAAGTACGGCTGGTCGGTCCGCCTGGCCTGGAACTGGCGTGATGAGTATCTGATCCTGGCCAACCAGGGCGCGAGCCGCAATCCGTACTACGTGGAGGAGTACAAGCAGTGGGACCTGAGCGTCAACTACACGCTCAACGACCACTGGTCGTTCGGACTGGAGGCGATCAACCTGACGGGCGAGGACGTCCGCTGGCGCGCGCGCACCGACCAGATGATCGTCAAGCTGGCCGACCAGGACCCGCGTTTCATGCTGGGCATGCGTTACAAGTTCTGAGTTAGGCGATAGCCACCCTCTCTGGATGTCGCCGAGCGGGACCGCTGCGCGAGCAGCGGTCCTTTTTGTGGATGGCCCGCGGCCACTGGCGCGGATGCGCGGTCCGGCCGTCGGGGATACCATCTGGCAGATCGCCAACAGCGTCTTGACCGGCCCCGGAGAGAAGATGGCCCGCTACGAGCTTCTCAACAATGTTGCGCACAAGGATCTTCGCGTGGCGACCGGGTTCGGCCCGGCGTTCGGCGATGACGTCGGCATGCTGCCCGCGTTCCCGAGCGAGTTCGCCGAGTTGCAGCGCGAATATCCGATCTTCCTGCGGAGGGACGCCGGCACGGGCCCCTGGCAGTCCGTCGTGCTCCTGGGATTCGAGCAGCGCGAGAATCTTTTCCTGCAGGGTGGGCGTTGGAATGCCTCGTACCTGCCCGGGGCGGCGGCGAAAGGCCCGTTCCTGATCGGATTCCAGGAGCAGCGTATCGATGGCGAGCTCAAGCTGGAACCCGTCATGCATGTGGACCTCGAGCATCCACGCGTGAACTTCACGGCGGGCGAGCGGGTGTTCCTGCCACAGGGTGGCAATACGCCCTATCTCGAGCACGTCGCGGATGTCCTGCGCGGCATCCGGGATGGCAGCGACTTCGGGGCGGACATGTTTCGGGTACTGGATGAGCTGGGCCTGATCCATCCGGTCAACCTCGATGTCCAACTCGACGACCGGCATCGCGTGACGGTGAACGGGCTGCATGGAATCGACCGGGAGAGGCTCGCAGGACTGAGCGGGGCCGATCTGTTGGGCTTGAACAGGGCAGGCTATCTGGAGGGCGTGTACCTGATGCTGGCTTCGCTTCACAACATGCGTCGCCTAATGGCGGAGAAGCAGCGTCGCCTTCGGGCGGAAGACGTTGCCCCTCTGTCCAATGCGGGCTGAGGCTATGCCGGACAGCGGGACGACGATGCGGGTACTGGACGTCACAGACGCCGATGCACTGCCGCTCGAGGACCTCGTGGCGCAGGGCCAGCCGGTGGTGCTGAGAGGCATCGCAAGCGGGTGGGAACTCGTGAAGACCGGGTTGCAGTCCGCGGAGGCGGCGATGGCCTACCTGCGCAGCTTCGATGCCGGCGTGCCGATCCAATACTCCTATGGCGGACCCGACATCGGCAGCCGACCGTTCTACAACGATGACTTCACACGCCTGAATTTCGAGGTTCGCCGAGGGTCCCTCGCCGAGGTCATGGACGGCATCGCGGCTCATCGCGAGGATCCTCAGCCGCCCACCTACTACGTGGCCTCGCTGCTGGTCGATCGCGCATTGCCGGGCTTCGCGACGTCGAACGGACTGCCCCTGGCGCGCTAC
The DNA here is from genome assembly GCF_900104255.1 of Pseudoxanthomonas sp. CF385. NCBI lineage: Bacteria > Pseudomonadati > Pseudomonadota > Gammaproteobacteria > Lysobacterales > Lysobacteraceae > Pseudoxanthomonas > Pseudoxanthomonas sp. CF385. Next base: position 3,347 of record NZ_FNKZ01000003.1, on the reverse strand, counting down.
GGCATCGATGCGCCGCCGAGTATCTGGATCGGCAATCGCGTCGTCGCGTCCTGTCATTTCGACGCCCCTGACAACCTGGCGTGCAGTGTCGTAGGTCGGCGCCAGTTCACCCTGTTTCCGCCGGATCAGATCGGAAATCTCTATCCCGGGCCACTCGACCCGACGCCGGGCGGGCAGGTGGTCAGCGTGGTCGATTTCGATCGCCCCGATTTCGAGCGCCACCCGCGGTTCCGGGATGCGCTCTCCACGGCGCAGACCGCGACACTCGAACCGGGCGACGCCATCTTCATCCCCAGCATGTGGTGGCACCACGTGCGCAGTCTCGCGCCTTTCAACGTGCTGGTGAATTACTGGTGGCGCCGCTCGCCCGACTTCCTTTCCTCGCCGTTGCCGGCGCTCCACCATGCATTGTGGACGCTGCGCGATCTTCCCGAGCGCGAGAAAAGTGCGTGGGCTTCGATCTTCGAGCACTACGTGTTCGGTCCGGCCGATCGCGCGGGGGCACATCTGCCCGAGCAGGCGCGCGACCTGTTGGGTGCCATCGACGAGACGCGGGCCAGGCGCATCCGCGCCATGCTCATCAACCGCCTCAACCGCTGATCCGGGAGCGACGCATTGCTTACGCCAGACGCGCCAGAAGGACATATCCGCAACGTGGTGATCGCCGGCGGCGGCACTGCCGGCTGGCTGGCCGCCTGTGCGCTGTCGCATCAGTTCCGCGACCGCCTGCGGATCACCCTCGTGGAATCGGAGCAGATCGGCACGGTCGGCGTGGGCGAATCGACGGTACCGCCCATCCGCACCTTCCACCGCTTCCTGCAGATCGACGAACAGGAGTTCCTGCGTGCGGTGGCCGGCACGTTCAAGCTCTCGATCTCCTTCGAAAACTGGCGGCGGCCGGGTGAGCGCTACATCCATCCGTTCGGCATCACGGGGCAGGGCACGTGGGCGGCGGCGTTCCATCACTTCTGGCTGGACAGCCAGCGTCGAGGCATGTCCTCGGAGCTGGGCGACTTCTGCCTGGAAACCGTCGCGTCGCGTGGCGACCAGTTCTCGCTGCAGACGCAGCCCCAGGTCAACTACGCGTACCACTTCGATGCGGGGCTCTACGCAAAATTCCTTCGCCGCATCGCCGAGGGATACGGGCTCCTGCGCGTGGAAGGCAAGATTCGCGAGGTCAGGCAGCATGTTGGCGAGGGTTCGCTACAGTCGCTGGTCCTCGAGGATGGTCAGGTCATCGAGGGCGACCTGTTCATCGACTGCACTGGATTCCGCGGCCTGCTGATTGAACAGACGCTGCAGACCGGTTATGAGGACTGGAACGAGTGGCTGCCCAGCGATCGCGCCGTGGCGGTGCAGACCGAATCCATCGGGCCGCCGGTCCCCTACACGCGGGCGATCGCGCATGAGGCGGGGTGGCGATGGCATATCCCGTTGCAGCATCGCGTGGGCTGCGGCCTGGTGTTCTCCAGTCGGCACATGTCCGACGACGAGGCGCGCGCAAAACTGTTGCGGGATGTGGGTGCGCCAGCGATCCGGGATCCGTGGCTGGTGCCGTTCCGCACCGGGCGGCGCTTGAAGGCATGGAACAAGAACGTGGTGGCGCTGGGGCTGGCCAGCGGGTTCATCGAACCCCTGGAGTCGACAAGCATCCATCTTGCCATCAGCGCCGTGGTGCGCCTGGTCCAGATGTTCCCGTTCGATGGCATCGCCCCGTCCCTGGTGGAGCTCTACAACGACGTCAGTCGTGCGGAGATGGAACATGTCCGCGACTTCATCATCCTCCACTACCACGCCACGCAGCGGGATGAGCCCATGTGGAAGGCATGCCGGGAGATGGCGCTGCCCGAGTCGCTTGAGATACGTCTGTGCGCGTGGCGTGAGCGCGCGCATGCCTGGCAGGATCCCGACGAACTCTTCCGCGTCGACTCGTGGACGCACGTGTTGCTGGGCCAGGGCATCTCACCGGGGCCGCCCCATCCGCTGGCGCGCGCGTTGGCCGACAACGATCTGCGCTCGCTCCTGAGTTCCATTCGGCAGCCCATCGAGCGTGCCGTGGCGACGATGCCGTCGCAACAGGCATTCATCGATCGCTATTGCAAGGCCGGACCGGACGTATGGGGCAACCGATCCATGCCGCGCTGACGGGTGCCGAGCGGGATCCGTCCATGCTGATGCACCGTCACCCTCAAATCCGGATCACGCAGCAGGTGATCGGGCGCGAACACGCGCCGCTGCTGATCATCGACAACCTGCTGGCGGATCCTGAGCGCATGGTGCGCAAAGCCGCCACGCGCCAGTACATCAAGATGGCCACGATGTTTCCCGGCATTCGCGCACCGGCACCGGCTTCATACGAAACGTTCCTGGAATCGACGCTCAATCCCCTGCTGCGCGAGTGCTTCGGCCTGGAGCCGGGCCGCTTCGTCTTCCCGATGTGCCACTTCTCGTTGGTCACCCAGCCCGCCACCCGCCTGCACTTCCTGCAGCGCATTCCGCACATCGATTCGGTCAACAGGGATGGTCTTGCCACCGTGCACTACCTGTTCCGGGAAGGGTGGGGCGGAACGGACTTCTACCGCCACCGGAAAAGCGGATTCGAATACGTCGATGAGCAGCGTCATGGCGCGTACTTCGAATGCCTCGCACAGGAGGGCCGAGTCGACGAAGACGAGCAGGCGGGATACATCGACGGCGACACGTCCTTGTTCGAGCGCGTGGCGGGCGTCGAGGGTGTGTTCAATCGGCTCATCGTGTACCGGCGGAACTCGCTGCATTCGGGGCGCATTGCGAATGATCGGGTGCTTCCTGCGGACCCCGCCACGGGGCGCTTGTCGATCAATGCATTCATTGACGTGGTGCACTGAGTGGTCGTGCGGCGAGCGGACTCAAGCCCTTGTTTTCGATGGGATTCTGCGGTGCAGCACGCTTTTTCTTGTGGCGCTGGTTAGAGTGGCGTCGCAAAGGCTCCGGGCGACCGGACCGCGTTTCTGAGGAGGCGATTCTGGGACTCGCCTTTTTTTACCCAAGGAAATGGTAGCGCTAACTTTTTCTGCTGGAGGCGTAGGTTCAATGTCTTTTACCGCCGGCATCGACGCAGGCACGCAGAGCCTGAAGGTGGTGGTCTACGACCCGGCCACGCGCACGCTCGTGGCCACGGCCAGCGCACCGCTGGACTTGATGAGTGGCGAGGACGGCAGCCGCGAGCAGCACGCGGCCGACTGGGTCGCGGCGATGCAGAACTGCTTCGACCGCATCGATCCGGCCGTGCGCGCGCGCATCGCCGCGCTGGCGGTGTCCGGCCAGCAACACGGCTTCGTGCCGGTGGATGCCGATGGCAATGTGCT